>CAZEAA010000022.1:0-30401 GCA_964510015.1 uncultured Sandaracinaceae bacterium | reverse complement strand
GTTCCGCCCCCCGAGCTAGGCGGGCGACACGTTTTTTCTACGCGTTTCGCCTTGATCTCATGCCGGTCGCTCAGTAATAAGCCGCTCCCCCGCACGTGATGCGGGCTTTGGAGGAAGAATGTCCCGCTACACCGGACCGCGCGTAAAGAAGATGCGCGCCCTGAACCTCGACCTTCCCGGTCTCACTCGTAAGAGCATGTGGGACCGCCCGTTCCCGCCCGGCGTGCACGGCGCGAAGAACGTTCGTCGCCGCAAGATGAGCGACTACAAGAAGCAGCTGCTCGAGAAGCAGAAGCTCCGCCTGAACTACGGTCTGACCGAGCGTCAGTTCCGCCGCCTCTACAAGGAGGCCGTCGCGAGCCGTGACCCGAGCGGTGACAAGCTGCTGGAGTTCCTCGAGCGTCGCCTCGACAACGTGGTCTTCCGCGCCGGCTTCGCGCCGACCATCCCGGCGGCCCGTCAGCTCATCAACCACGGCCACTTCCAGGTCAACGGGAAGCGCGTGGACATCGCCAGCTACCGCGTGAAGCCGGGCGAGGTCATCTCGCTCCGCCCGCGCAGCCAGGAGCTGGTGTTCGTGGCCGCATCGCTCGGCGACCTGCGCCTCACCCGCCCCGAGTGGCTCGAGTACGAGGACAGCAAGAAGACGGCCTCCATCAAGGAGCTCCCGAAGGCCGACTCCGTGCCGTTCCCCGTCGAGGTCAACCTGGTCATCGAGTACTACTCGAAGCGCCTGTGACAGCCGGCCGGCCCGTGTGGCTGGCCTGCATGCTTCCCAGAAGCCCTTCTCAGCCTCGGCTGGGCGGGGCTTCTTCGCGTCTGGGCCCCACGCCGCGCACCGCTCGAATGAGCGATACGCGCGAGGGGCGCGACGTGATAGTCACCGCCGATGTCGCATCGTTGGGTCGGGTCGATCGCGCTCGGGCTGCTCGCCACGTCGCTCAGCGGATGCGGAGGGGGCAGCGACGGCGACCGGCCGCAGCCGAGCACCGCACCACCGTCCATCGCGACCGCAGCGGCTCCTGCGCCGCCTCCTGCGCCGGCCCCCGAGCCAGAGAACGTGGCACCGCGCTGCACGCGGGGGCCGCTCGTTCCGGTCGCCCCCCATCGCGCGCGCCCGAGGGTGGTCTTGGGAAGGACGCACGTCGCCATCGTTCACGACGCCCGGCGGCGAGCCACACCGGACGACGAAGCGTGTGACGCGCCCCGCGTCGTGAGCGAGAGCACGCTCCCGATGCGCGCGGGGGCGTTCACCGAGACCGCGAGCACGCCCATCTGCGAGCACAACTGGCGCGAGAGCGCTCAGGTGGTCAGCGTGGACGCGCTGCGGGCTGGCGACGAGCTAGAGCGGGTGTCCTGTCGCTTCAACGTCCGCTTCGAGAACGGTGATGCCAGCGAAGGGAACCTGTTCGAGTGCCGCGCCGTCACCATCGGTGACCCCACCGATACCTTCGGCGAGGGCTTCCGGGTCACCGACTCCTTGTACATCCTCCCGTCGCGGAGGCAGGAGCTCCTCACGCGCGACACGCTGGGCGAGCGCGGGCGTGTGCGGATCGAGCGGCTCACGGTGGGCGACTTCAGCATCCTGGCGGTGGCGTTCAACGGTCTGGGGGTCACGAGCGGCGTGTATGGGTTGGTCACCACGCAGGGCCGCTCTTGGGAGACGGGACGCATCGGCTTTGCCCCGACCGGCGACATCGAGGACGAGCATGTCTATGCGTTCGAGCTCTCGGCAAACGAAGCCGGTGGCTTCTTGCTCACCCACGGGCCTCGCCAAGGGCCACGACGCACGCGCGTCCCGTTCGACGCCGCCGGGCATCCGGGTGAGCGTGCCGTGTACGAGGGCGTCGTCGCGCCTCCACCGTTCGACGTGGTGGTCGAGCGCGCGCGCGGCGTTCGTCCGAAGCTGCGCGTGGCACGAGCCGGTGTGATGACTCCGCTCACTGGAGTCACCGAGACGGAGGGCGCCTTCTCACCCTCGCTCGTGCAGGTCGGCGAGCACCTCGTGCTGGCATGGTCCGAGGGCGTGAACGACGCCACCCGCATCCGCGCGGCCGTGATCGACGCCGAACGCGGTGCCTTGGCGGGCCCCATCGTGGAGCTCTCGACGCCAGGCGTGGAAGCGGGCTTCGTCACGCTCGCCGCGCATGGCAATCGCCTCGTCGCGTCGTGGGACGAGCGGACGACGGGTCCGTGGCAGGTCGTGGCCGCCGAGCTGACCTGCGAGTAGCCGCTGCGCGAGCGCAGGCACCGGCCCTCCACACCTGCTACACGCTCTCGCCATGGACTTCATCGCCACGTGCGCGCGAGGCACCGAAGAGGTGCTGGC
Organism: uncultured Sandaracinaceae bacterium; assembly: GCA_964510015.1. GTDB lineage: Bacteria > Myxococcota_A > Polyangia > Polyangiales > Houyiibacteriaceae > JADJJE01. Next base: position 28,072 of record CAZEAA010000022.1, on the reverse strand, counting down.
GCAGGAGCTTCGCGCCGAGCGGGTGCGTGGCGTCGCTCCGGGTGTGGGCGTGGTGCGCTTCAGCGGCACCCTCGAGGACGCCTACACGGCCTGCGTGTGGTCGCGCGTGGCTAGCAAGATCCTGCTGCCCATCGCGGAGTTCCCCGTGCGAGACGCCGACGGTGACGCGCTCTACGAAGGCGTGGGCAAGATCGCCTGGGCGGACCACCTGGGCCCGGAGCAGACGCTGGCCGTGGACTGCGTGGTGTCGGGCAACCGCGAGGCGCACACGCGCTACCTGGCGCTGCGCACGAAGGACGCCGTGGTGGACCAGCTGCGCGAGCGCACCGGGTCGCGCCCCAACGTGGACACCGACTCGCCGGACGTGCGCATCCACGTGCACCTCGGAGACGGGCTCGCGTCGGTGGCCATCGACCTGGCGGGTGAGCCGCTGCACCGCCGTCACTACCGCCCGCGGGGTGCGCGCGCGCCGCTGAAGGAGAACCTGGCCGCGGCGCTGTTGCTCATGGCGGGGTGGTCACGTGAGCGCGAGGTGCTGCTGGACCCCATGTGCGGCAGCGGCACGTGGCTCATCGAGGCGGCCCGCATGGTGGCCGACGTGGCGCCGGCGCTCGACCGTCCGCGCTTCGGCTTCACGGGCTGGCGCGGGCACCAGGAAGACGTCTTCCGGCGCGTGCTGACCGACGCGCAGTCACGGGCGCGGCGCGGGCGCGAGGGCGATGGCCAGCGCGCGGTCACCATCCTCGGCAGCGACGTGGACGACGACGCGATCACGCTGGCCCGTAAGGGTGCCTCGCTCGCGGGGGTGGAGCGCATGGTCCGGTTCGAGAAGCGTGGGCTCGCCGACGCGCGGCCTCCGAAAGCCTGGGCCGACCACGCGGACGGGGCCCGGGGCTTGCTGATCGTGAACCCGCCCTACGGCGAGCGCCTGGGCGAGGGGGTGGCGCTGTTCCAGCTCTACGAGACGCTGGGCGACACGTTCAAGCAGCACTTCGGCGGCTTCGACGCGTGGGTGTTGGCGGGCAACTCCACCTTGGTGAAGCGCATCGGGCTCAAGGCCAAGCGCCGCATCCCGGTGTGGAACGGGCCCATCGAGTGTCGCTTCCTGCAGTACCCGCTGGTGCCGCGGCGCAGCGAGGCCCTGGTACGAGATGACGGCGCGCTGCGCGATGGCGCGGCTGGGCGCGACGGCTCAGCAGAAGACGCGAGCGCTCAGACAGGGGGCCTCGCTCTGGAACGCGCTGGGGGTGACGCCTCCGCGCCGACGAGCGTGGTGCCCGCGAAGACCTCGGCTCCGCAGCCCGCGCGCGCCGCTCACGAAGGCCCCGCGTGGCGGAGGCCCAGCAGCGAAGCGGTCATGTTCGAGAACCGCCTGCGCAAGAACCTGCGGACAGTGCCCAAGTGGGCCGAGAAGCAGGGCCTCGGTTGCTATCGGCTCTACGACGCGGACATCCCCGAGTACAACGTGGCCGTGGACGTGTTCCGCACCGAGAACGGGCCTGCCGCGCTGGTGCACGAGTTCGGGGCGCCGCGCTCGGTGTCGGAGGTAGACGCCGAGCGACGCCTGCGCGACGCCATGTTGGTGGTGCCGAAGGAGCTCGACATCGACCCCGCGCGCGTACACTTGCGCGTTCGCCAGCGCAGCCGCGCCGACATGGCGCGCCGCGGGGCGCCGGGTCAGTACGAGCGCCGCGCGCCTGCCCGCGAGGTCATCGAGGTGGTGGAGGAGCAGGGCCTGCGCTTCGAGGTGAACTTCGGCCAGTACCTCGACTGCGGCTTGTTCATGGACATGCGCACGCTGCGCAACACGCTGCGCGACGAGTGCCGCGGCCTCTACGTGCTGAACCTCTTCGCCTACACGTGCACCGCCAGCGTGTACGCCGCGGCCGGCATGGCGCGCGAGGTGGTGAGCGTGGACCTCAACAGCAACTACCTCGACTGGGGCGTGCGCAACTTCGAGCTGAACCGCATCCCCCACCAGAAGCACCTCTTCGAGCGCGCCGACTGCCTGCGCTGGCTGCGGGGCTCCCGTGGGCGCTTCGACCGCATCCTGCTGAACCCGCCCAGCTACTCGCGCAGCAAGTCCATGGCGGGCGACTTCGACGTCACGCGCGACTACCCCGCGCTGATCCAAGATGCCGCGTCTCGGCTCGCAGCGGGTGGGGTCCTGTACTTCGTGACCCACGCGCGCGGCTTCAAGCTGGACCCGGCGCAGCTGCCCGGCCTGGTGGTGAAGGACATCCACGAGTCCACCATCCCGCGCGACTTCGAGCGCAGCCCGCACCACGCCTTCCGCATCTCACGCTAACGAAACCGAGAATGTCTCGAGTTGTCGCTGGCTTACGCGGCATCACTCGGTAAGGTAAAACGTTTTACCTTACGGTCAGCGCGGGCGCGACCGGATGGCTTCGCCGCGCAGCTGCTCGGCGATCGCTTCAACGACGTCCGCGTTCTCCACGTCGGCGATCTTCGCCTCGTGCACCTTCTTGTAGTCGCCCGAGTCGGGGTCCACGTCCAAGAGCTGCATGGTGGCGTCCACGCCGCTGGTGCTGATGGCCACGCGCGCCCACGGGATGGACTTGCCCTTGCAGACCATGCCCTGCGGGTGCAGCTCGAAGGGGCCGCACTTCACGGACTGGCCGCTCGTCAGCGCGCCGAGGATGCCCTCGTGGACGAGCGGCATGGTGCGGCCGATCAGGTCCCCGATGACCTTCTCCATGTGCTCGAGCTGCATGTGCACCTTCTGCTTGCTGCCGTCCGCCAGGCGCACCTCACAGAAGCCGCGGTTGTAGCCGGCCGAGCCGCCGGTGACCTGCGTGAGCTTGTAGCGGATGCCGCGGATGGTGTTGAACGGCACGAAGCGGCCGCGGTGCACGTAGCCGCCCTGATGAATGCGCAGCACGATGCGCCCCGTGTAGACCCAGTGCGCGAGCGTGGCGAGCCCGCCCAGGAAGAGCACCGGCGAGAGCCACACGGTCTGGCCCACCGCATCCGCATCCATGGCGTAGAGCACCGGGAACGCCACCGCGAGGCCCAGGAAGCCGAGCCCCACCATGAGCGTGACCTTGCGCTGCTCGGGGTCGTACGGATAGGTAGTGACCAAGGGGCCTACGTGGTTGTCGGTCATGCCTTGGATGGTCGCCCGAAGCGCGCGCATTCCGTCACAGAAAGAACACGGTCTCGTGAGGAGAATGTTCTCTTGTGGGCGGACCCAGCCTGTACTCTCGGCGGCTCTCCCCTTTGCCAGCGAGGTCCACGTGACGACGACGGAACACGAGGTTGCGGTTTTTCAGGAAGCGGACGGTTGGAACTTCATCCTCGTCTGGATCGACAACGAGGACATCGAGACCTTCTCCGAAGAGTACACGCTCGACGAGTGGCAGACCTCCATCGAGGCGCACGAGTTCGTGCAGTCGCGGAACCTGCCGGTGGTGATCGCGTTCGAGGACGAGAACGGCGACCCGCAGCTCTACGGCGAGCAGCAGTACGTGGACCTGATCACCGAAGAGTTCGACTGGGACGGCATCACCTGGGGCCACACGCTGGTGCTCGAGTGGGACACCGAAGAGGGTGACGAAGACGACGATGAGGATGAGGATGAGGATGAGGACGAAGACGAAGACGACGAGGATGAGGACGAAGACGACGAGTGAGCCGCTAGCGCGTTAGGAAGGCTGCACATGGTCGGGGCAGGGAAACTTGCCCACGACCAGCGTCTTCCCGTCCACCGTGGTCTGGATGCGGTCCGCCGCGATCTCGCGCGTGACCACGCATCCGCAGCCCAGCCGAAGCGTGGCGCGCACGTGTCCGCCGCACGTTGGTGCGGCTTCCAGTAGCTCGACCGCACGCTGGGTGGCCATCAGCTGTAGCGGTCCTCGCGCCAGGGGTGCGCGCTGTTCGAGTAGCCGTGGTCTTCCCAGAAGCCCTTGCGGTCGTGCACGCGGAACTCGATCTTGGAGATCCACTTGGCGCCCTTCCACGCGTAGAGCTGCGGCGTGATCATGCGCGCCGGTCCGCCGTGCTCACGCGAGAGCGGTTGGCCGTCCACCTCGAAGGCGATCAGCACGTCGTCCTTCAGCGCCTCCACCAGCGGCAGGTTCGTGGTGTAGCCGTCGTAGGCGTGACAGAGCACGTGCTCGGCGTCGTCGTGCACGCCCGCGAGCGCGGCCAGCTCGGCGAAGCGCACCCCGCGCCAACGCATGTCGTAGCGCGACCAGGTGGTGACGCAGTGGAAGTCGCTCGTGTCCTCCACGATGGGCATGGCCATCAGCGCCTTCCAGTCGAGCGACTGCGGGTGATCGCAGGCGCCGGTCAACTGCAGGCGGAACACATCCTTCGACACCACCGGCTTGGTGCCCAGGTCCAGCACGGGCCAGCCGGTGACCTCGTGCTGCCCGGGCGGCAGCCGCGGCATGCCGTGACGGTTGGCCGGGCCGGTGCCCTCGGGTGATAGGTCAGCGCGCGCCGGGGTCGCCGCCTGGCGCGCCTCGAAGCGCTCGCGCAGGCGCATGCGGGCCTCTACGATGCGGGCTTCCTTGCGGCTCGGGTCATCAGGCTCGGACATGGGTGGCAGTGTATCGCGGCGGAGCCGCTGCGCTCGGCGCCGAGAGAAATCGTCACGGGCCCGGTCACGAACCGCCGCCTCGTGGCTACCTCCCTCTGAGGTATCCATGTCGACCGCCCGCCTGCCCACCCGTGTCCACACCGCCATGGCCTTCCTACTGGCCGCGATCTCGCTGGACTCCAGCCTGCCCGCGCGGGCCCAAGGCCGACGTCAGCCAGACCCCCCGCCCGAGTACGTCGTGCGGCGCGCCGTGTTGCTCCCCGACGGACGGGTGGCACGGCTGCGCACCGCCCTCTCCCCGAACGCGTCACGCACCGGCGCGCGCATCGAGCTGCCCGATGACGTGATCGTGCCGCTGCATCAGGGGTCGCCCGTGAGCGCCACGGTGGAGGCCGGGCACGGCGGCTACCTGATCGCGCTCGCGATCGATCATGGCGGTGCGGCCTCGCGCTTCGAGGTGCGGCACGTGGCGTGGCGTGGCGGCGTGGGCGGCGCGGCGACGGTGGGAGAGGCGCGCGCGGTAGCACGTCAGAACCCGCCGGCGGGCTCGCCCTTCGGTGTGGCCGCGACCGCTACGCCCGATGGCTTCGCCGTGTTCTTCCAGGAGCTGGACGCGGCGGACCCCACGCTGGCGCGCACCTTCTTGGCGCAGGTGGCCCCCGACGGAACACCGCGCGGGCCTGCCGTGGAGATCCCCGTGCCGTGGGGTGTCGCAGCGGCTGCGTGGAACGGCGCGGGCTACCACCTGGCGCTGATCTACCCCGGTGACGGCATGCGCCTGAGCATGGTGAGCCTCGACACCAGCGGGCGACCCCAGCAGCACCCCGACTGGGCCAGCGCCGCGGGTGTCGTGGCGGACGTGCACCTGGTGGCCGAGGGCGGGCGCGTGCACGCGTACTACCGCGGCGGACCGCTGGGCGAGGACTTGCTGGAGGCCGACGTCTCGCAGATCCGCGGCTGGGGCAGCGAGCCTCCGCCCGCTCGGCGAGTGAGCGCGCTAGCGGCGGCCCAGCTGATCGGGATCTCGCTGGCCCCCGATGGCGAGCGCGCGCGGGCCGTGCACTGACGCGCCCAGCGACCAGCTGGTTCCGCATGAGGCATCATTCGCCGCATGAGACACGAGTCCCTGCGTGATGTCCTCGAAGCCCACGCGCGCTGGATCGCGAGCCACGCGCAACGCGGATCACGCGCGCAGCTCGAGGGACAGCAGCTCCACGCGGCCCACCTCGAAGGTGCCGACCTACGCTGGGCGCAGCTGCGCGACACGCACTGGACGGACGCGCGGTTGGCGCGGGCGAACCTCGCGGGAGCGGACCTGCGGGGCGCCGTGCTACGCGACGCCGACCTCCGAGGCGCCGTCTTGGTGCTCGCCAAGCTTCAGGGGGCGGACCTGCGGGGTGCGGATCTGCGGGGCGCGCTGTGGGTGCGTGAAGTGGGCTTCAACGAGCTGGACCTGCCACGCGTGTTCCTGACCGCAAATCTCACGGGCGCGATGCTCGACGGTGCGGAGGTCGACCACTCGCTCCATGGTACTGGCGCACATGGGACCTACACCGAGTACGGCGATCTCGAAGACCTGGCCGAGCCTCAGCCGCCGCCACCCATCGCCACGCCAACGCCGGACATGGCCTCGAGTCTTCGCGGTCATGAGCGCGGCACGCTCCTCGAGCTGGCGAAGCGCGTGCTCGCGGCGCTGCCCGAGCTGTCGCCCGTGGTCCCCGCGCTCGAGAGCCCTACTTGGTTCACCGGCGTGGGAGATGGTCTCGACACCTACGAGGTGTGCGCGTTGGGTGAGCGGCCGGGCCTCACCATCCATCTCACCACCAGCTACTGCGACTCGTCGGCCGGTCCCGTCGTGAACGGCCGCCACACGACCTTCCGCGGGGTGATGCCCAACGGCGACGTGCTCGTCTTGGGTTGGTCCGGGAGCGGCGGTCTCCAGCACCGACAAGGCGACCCGCAGCTGTTCGCGCGTGTGTGCGATCACATCCGCACCTCGGACCGGTGAAATCCCCCAGAACTCTCAGCCAGGCGCGAGCGCGGCGGCCAACGCGTCCACCTTGCGGAGAAACGTGGCGGGGTCGAGGGCTGGGTAGCGAATCATGGCGGGTTCGATCGTCCGCGCCGCCTGGCTGAGCGCCGAGGCGTCGAAGAGCCCGTGCGCGAGCATGTCACGGACGTCTTGCAGGTCCTGGACGTGCCCACGCGAGATCTTCGCGAGCGCTTGGCTCAGCGGGTCGTAGTGGAAGAAGTCCACCTGCCCGTGTCGCGCGATGAAGAGCGAGCGGTCCTGCCAACCGGGGACGGCTGGGATGAAGTGGTCAGGCGCCGCGAGCTCGATGTTCACGGACAGCACCTCCTTCACGTCGCGGATCGCCTCGAACACGCCCTCGGGCTCGGGGTCGAGCTTGATGTCCAGGTCCTTGGTCATCTGGCGGAAGCCCATCATCAACGCCGTGGCGCCACCCGTCAGGTAGATGCGTCCCGGCCCGCGTGCGCGCTGACCGAGCGCCACGAGGGTGGCCGCCAGCTTGGTAACGTCGAGGGGATCACGCATCCGCGGCCGAGGTGGGCACTGCGCGGCGCCGCTCGAGGGCGAGAGCCTGTTCGAAGCTGACGAGCTGCTGGACGAGGCTGTTGTACTGATTGTGGGCGTCGTTGCCGTGCTGACGCCCGAGGGACAGGTAGAGGCAGAGCTCGGCGGACGGCTCGGGGGTCTCGAACTCGGGGACGAAGACGCCGAGGCGACGCAGCTCGGGCGAGCCGATGCACACCAGCAGCGCTGCGTCATCCCGCACGCCCGCGTGGAGGGAGCGCAGCCCGGCATCGATCAAGCTCGCGGCGGGCAAGTCGTCGGGCCAGTCGTTGGCGGGGCGCATGGGTCGAGTGTCCGGCACACCGTCAGGAGCCGCAAGTGTTCGGCCGTGAACCTGGCCTCGGGGCCCGCACGCGCACGCGGCGGCTCTTGCGCACTTGAATATTATATATATTATACTACGAATATGCGCTGGAAAGACGGACAGAAAGACGCCACGCGTCAGCAGATCCTGAGCGCCGCCGGGGCGCTGTTCCGCGAGCGCGGGTACGCGAACACCAGCGTGGCGGACGTGATGACGCGCGCGGACCGCACCGTGGGCGGCTTCTATGCGCACTTCGACTCCAAGGAGCAGCTGCTGGCCGAGGTGCTCAAGAGCGCACGCCCGAGTGAAGAAGCCTCGCTGTTCGCCGGGCTCGCGCACGCGAGCGGGGCCGAGCTGGTGCGTGAGCTGACGCGCCGCTACCTGAGCACCGCGCACCGTGACGGCGTGGCTGATGGTTGCCCGCTCCCGTCGCTGAGCGTGGAGGCCGGGCGCTTGGGCGATGGTCCGCGCGAGGAGCTTACAGGCTACCTGCGCACGATGACGGGAATGCTCGCGGAGCGCGGCGCGCCGTCACGCGCCGGCATGAGCCCGGAGCAGGTGGCGCTGGCGGTCACCTCGTTGTCGGTGGGCGGGCTCTTGCTGGCGCGCGCCGTGGCCGACCCGCAGCTGTCCAACGAGATCCTGCGTGCGTGCAAGCGCCTGGCCGCCGCCGAGGTGGATGTGGACGCGCCAGTCGAGCAACCCGCGCGCGAGCGCAGCGAGAGGGCCCCGTCATGAACGTCGCACGCACCGAGAAGACCGCCTGCATCCTGTGTTCGCGCAACTGTGGCCTCGAGGTCAGCACCAACGAGCGGCAGTTCGTGCGCATCCACGGCGACGAGCAGCACCCCGTCTCCAAGGGCTACATGTGCCAGAAGGGCGCGCGCCTCGGCTTCTATCAAGACAACGCCGACCGCCTGACGCACCCGCTGCGGCGCATGCCGGACGGCACGTTCGAGCGCACCACCTGGGAGCAGGCCCTCGGCGACATCGCGGCGCGCCTCTTGAAGGTGCGCGACGAGCATGGGGGTCGCGCGTTCGCGTTCTACGGCGGCGGCGGCCAAGGCAACCACCTGGGCGGCGCCTACGGGCGGCAGCTTCAGAAGGCCATGAAGAGCCGCTACCTCTACAACTCGCTCGGGCAGGAGAAGACCGGCGACTTCTGGGCCAACGGGCGCATCTTCGGCAAGCAGACCTGCCACACCACCGAGGACATCGAGCACGCGGACTTCGTGCTGGTGATCGGCGCGAACCCCTGGCAGGCGCACGGCATCCCGAACGCGCGCGACACGCTGCGCGACATCAAGGCGGATCCCTCGCGCACGCTGGTGGTCGTCGACCCACGCCGCACCGAGACCGCGAAGGACGCCGACGTGCACCTCCAGCTGCGGCCGGGCACCGACGCGTTCCTGATGGCCGCCATGCTGGGGATCATCGTGCAGGAGGGGCTGCACGACCGCGCGTTCCTGGCGCAGCACACCGGGGGCTTCGAGGCCGTGGAGCGCGTGCTGCGCGCGGTCCCCGTGGCTGACTACGTGGCCCGCGCCGACGTGCCCCTCGCCGACGTGCAGCGCGTGGCGCGCGGCTTCGCACAGGCCTCGAGCGCGTGTGTGCGCGTGGATCTCGGCATCCAGCAGAGCCCGCGCACCACGCTGAACGGGTACCTCGAGAAGCTGCTGTTCCTGGTCACGGGAAACTTCGGCAAGCGCGGCGGCAACAACCTGCACACGTTCTTGCTGCCGGTCATCGGCCACACCGACGAGCGCAGCCCCAAGTACTGGCGCACCGCGAGCCAGGGCATGCACGCCATCTCGGGGATCTATCCGCCCAACATCCTGCCCGCGGAGATCGAGCACACCGGCAAGGACCGCGTGCGCGCGCTCTTCGTGGACAGCGCGAACCCCGCCGTGACCGCGGCCGACAGCCAGGCCTACGCGCGCGCCTTCGCCAAGCTGGACCTCTTGGTGGTGGTGGACGTGGCGTTCACCGAGACGGCGCGCCTCGCGCACTACGTGCTGCCCGCGGCCTCGCAGTTCGAGAAGTGGGAGTGCACGGGCTTCAACCTCGAGTTCCCCGTGAACGCCTTCCAGCTGCGCAAGCCGCTCTTCGCGCCGCTCGGCGAGACGCTGCCCGAGCCCGAGATCTACACGCGCCTGCTGGAAGCCATGGGCGAGCTCCCGAAGCGCTTCCCCGTGCTCGAGCGCATCGCCCGCACGGAGCCACAGCAGACGCACCACATGGGGTTCTTGGCCGCGCTCGGCGCCACGCTGACCGCGCGTCCGAAGCTGCAGCCGTACGCGGCCTCGCTGCTGTACCGCACGCTCGGCAAGGCCTTGCCCGATGACGCCGCGTCGGCCGCGTTCCTGCTGCCGCTCGCCATGATGTACACCGCGAAGCACTACGAGGCGGTGAAGCGCGCGGGCTACACGGGCAACCGCGCCACCCTGGGTGTGAGCCTGTTTCGCGCGATCCTGGCGGGGCGCTCCGGCGTGGTGCTCAGCCGCCACGAGTACGACGAGGTCTGGTCGCTGATGGGGCACGAGGACAAGCGTGCCCACCTGGACGTGCCCGAGATGCTGCGCGAGCTCGGCGAGCTGCTGCGCGAGCCACCCAGCGCGACGGCCAGCGCGGAGTACCCCTTCGTGCTGATGGCGGGCGAGCGCCGCACGTACAACGCCAACGCCATCTTCCGCGACCCGGCGTGGCGCAAGCAAGACAAGGAGGGCGCGCTGCGCATCCACCCGAGCGACGCGGACTCGCTGGGCCTCGCGGACGGCACCAAGGCGCGCGTGCGCTCGGCGACCGGGGTCATCGACGTGAGCGTGAAGCGCGACGAGAGCGTCCGACGCGGTATGGTCACCCTGCCCCACGGGCACGGCACGCGCTACGGCGACAGCGAGCCCATTGGCCCCGCGCTCAACCAGCTGACGTCGGCCGAGCACTGTGAGCCGTTCACGCGCACGCCGTTCCACAAGCACGTGCCCGTGCAGCTGGAGGCGCTGCCGAGTTGACGGAACCTACGACGCAGTGCTGACCGGCATGCGCCCCACCCCGGGCACGAAGCGCCCGACCTTCGACGCGTAGTCCAGGTAGGTGGCCCCGTGCAGCTTCACGAGGTGCGCTTCTTCGAGGCGTGCCTGGAGCGCCACGTTGTACGTGCCGAACACCAGGAGCAGCACCGCCCACGGACCCGGCGCCAGCATGAGGATGCCGAGCAGGAGCAGGATGGTCCCCGTGTAGATCGGGTTGCGCACGTACTGGTAGAGGCCGCTGGTCACGAGGTCCGTGCGGTTCTCGTCGATGCACATGCGCCAGTTGCGCCCGAGCTCGGCCTGCGAGGTCACGATCAACGTGGTGGCCAGCAACATCAGCGTGATGCCCAGGTAGCCGCGCTCCACGGGCGCCGACAGCACGGACAGCGGCCCGCCGCCGAACGCCGCGAACACCACCGCGTGGATGCCCACCAGGTTCGAGTTGAGCGTCATGCCGTAGCCCACCAGGCGGCCCACGGGGTCCTTCACGTCGGCGATCACGAAGCCGGTGCCCGTTCCGTGCTGCCGGCGATGACGCAGCATGGGCAGGACCAGGGCCAGGCCCGTGAAGAGCACGATGCCCGACGGGAGCGCGATGCGAATGAAGGTCTCGTTCATGGGGATGGGACTCGCGCGGCGGCGAACGCGAGGATGGCCTCGCCTTGGGTCGGGGTGGTGTGCACGTGCACGACTTTGCCCTGCCCGAAGGCCCGGCTCTCGAGCACGTAGGCGTCGATCGTGCCCGGCGGCAAGAGACGAACCGTGGGGGGACCGAGGGTGACGCCACCCTCTCGCTGCGACGCATACATCGCGCTCTCGGACCGCAGGCGAGCGTCGAGCGCGGTGGCCAGGGCTCGTTCCGCCGCGGCGCGTTGCGTTTCGTCCGGGAGGCCGCCGGCCAGCTCCACCAGGAAGTCGTAGCTCAGCGGCGCGTTCGCCACGGGGCGCGAAGGCGAGACCATCCACTGCACGACGGGGTGACCCACGTCCGCGGCCGCCTGGGCGAGCCGCGTGCGCAGCGACGCGAGCGGGATGCGCTCCCCGACGATGCTCATCTCTTCGGCGCTGCGACCGAGGAAGCGAATGACGTACGGGTCGCGCGACACCAGCTGCACGCGGTCGCCGAGGGCGTACGCGAAGATGCCGCCTGGGCTGGTGATGGCCACGTCGTACTCGGCGCCCGGCTCGGCTTCGTCCACGCCCAGGCGCGACTCGGGCCGCCCGGGCTCGAAGAGCTCGATCACGCAGGTGGTGAGGTCCAGCAGCAGCGTGTCGTCGTCGAGCGTGTGCTGGTACCCGACCGGCCCCTCGCAGGCGCTGTAGACCGAGAAGGTGCGCACGCCCTCGCCGAGCAAGGGCAAGATGGCCGGCCCGTGGGCCTCGAGCGACTGCCCCGAGTAGAGCCACAGCCGCAGGTTGGGCCACACGTCCTTCGCGGTGTGCGCGTCCATCCCCGCTTCGCGCGCGCGGTCCACTACGGTGCGCAGCAGCGGCATCACGGCGTTGGGCATGCCCGTGAACATGCGCACGTCCTCGTGCAGGCTCTCCGTCACCATGGCGTCCAGCTTCTGACGCCAGTCGGCGAGCGAGAGCGTCTCGAGCGAGGGCAGCACGAGCGCGCGGGCCATCCGTGACGGCTTGGCCGCCGCGAGCCCGCTCCCGAAGCCTATGGTCAGGCCGTTGTCGGTGACCTCCTTGATGGGCCGGCCGCTGGTCAGCAGCACGCGCCCCTGCATGAGGTCGTACGCGCCCAGCAGGTGGATGGCGTGAAACGACGCGTGGTTCGTGAACGTGCGGAAGTTCGCGAGGTGCTCCTCGGGGAACGGCACCAGCTTGTTCAGCCCGCTGGTGCCCGACGTGAAGGCCATGTAGTCGAGGCGCCCGGGGTGCACGATGCCCGGCGCATTCTCGGCGCGAGCGCGGTCCCAGAGCGGGATGTAGTCGGCCGCCACGCGCGTGCGCACGTGCTGCCGGTAGTCGGCGGGGCTGTGCACCTTCTCGAGGCCCAGCGCGCGACCCAGCTCGGTGTCACGGTAGCGGCGCACGGTGCGCGCCAAGAGCTTGGCCTGGGTGCTGGCCGCTGAGGCGTGTGCACGCTTCTGCGCAGCTTCGAAGCGACCGGCGGCAAACTTCACGGCGAATGCGGGCGGGCGCATCAGGCCCGGACACTAGGGACGGGCGGGGCTCACGGCAACCAGCGGGCGACGAAGCCGCTGGCGAGCCAGCTGCCGGCGGTCGTCAGCGCGTTGGGCTTGCGCGACGGGGGCGTCGACGGACCGCGAGGAGTCCGGCGCCCGAGACGACGAGCGCCACCAGCGAGAGGTTCCATGAAGACCGGAGAGCGTTCGGCCGCACCGAGCAACCGGACGTCGACTCGGCCAAGCATGGGTCCGAGAGTGTGCTCGGAGCCGAGAGCATGCTCTGGTGGCCGGCGTAGTCCTCCGCGATGACCTGATAGATGCCCGGCAGAGTCGAGTTCCTCGACGACCCCGAGCAGACGACGATCGTGCCGGGAAACGGGCGTGTTCGAAAGGGCTTCACCACCACGCCGTCGAGCACGAGGTGATACCCGGCGATGCCCACGTCGTCCGTCGCCACCCAGCCCGTGTCGTCGGTGGTCACGGGGTAGTACGTCCGGTCGAAACCCGCACCGCACGTCCCGCCGCTGAAGTCCGTGAGCTCTCCAATGGTGAACGTGGCAACGCCCGTGCCGCCCTGCGGAGGCTCGTCGTCCGCCTGCGTACCAACGTCGAACCAGGTGATCTCGATCCGAGCGTCGTCCGACAGGTCGGCCCCGCAGAGCGCCGTGTACTCGCCGGGGTAGACGTACGCGCAGTAGTCCCGTCGACGGATGGTCACCACATAGTGCGTGTCCGGGAGCAACGGCTCGACCGGCGCGCCTACGAAGTGGCGGTTCGCCTGGTCGAGGACGAGCGTCAGCGGGATCCGCTCGCCGCCAGGGGGGAGAAGCTCCGCCTCGAGGGTGGTGCGGTCGTCGGTCCACGCCACGGGAACACGGATCAAGGTGTTGGTCGGCACACCCACCGAATCGATGGCTGGCACGACAGCGACACCGGGGAAGAACGGACCCGAGCACGCAGCGGCCTCCGTGGCCCCGCTGACGACGCTGGTCACGCTCGCCAGCATGGCCGCTTGCAGCAACGCCACGCGCACGCGGACACCTCCCGTCGGCGACTTGCTCATGCCGAGTACCCTAGCATGAGCGCGATCGACTCGGCAACGGTTCGCACCATGATTCAAGGCTCGTTCGTGATCAGACCATAGAACCAGCCTGGAACGTCCGTGTCGGCCTTCACGCGCGCGTCATGCACGCCGGGCGCGAGCACGGGCAGGCGCACCACATCCCCGCGCTGCGCGGCACCGAAGCCCGCGTTCACGGCGCTCTCGTGGCGGTCGAGGCGCGTCACCCGCACGCGCCCCTCGGCGCCACAGGCAAACCACTCGCGCTTCCCCTTCGACGCGAGCGTCTGGCTGACGACGCGATGCGGCAGGCCCACGTCATCGCCCGCGGGAAGCAGCGCCGCCACGTTGGCCACCCCGTCGTTTGCCCGACGCAGCGTGAGATAGGCATAGGTCAGCCGCTCGAAGCGCAGCCCGGCTTCGCGAGCCACACGCGCCATGGAATCCGGCAAGGTGGCCGCCACGTCCTCGTGGCACCAGTCCTTCGCATTCGCCAGCATGGGGCAGGCCGCGTGGTGAACACACGGCCCGAACAGGGCGACACCGGCGTGTGCCCGCAGCGCGTCCCGTGTCTGGTGCAGCGCCCGCGTGGGCTCGCGCAGCGCCGGCTCGAGCACGATCACGCTGCCGCCGGGGGCCAGCTGAGCCACCAGCCCCGCGAGGCGCAGCGCCGCGTGCTCGGGCGCCTCGGCCAGCAGCTCGTTGAGCACCAGACCCGCCAGGATTAGGTCGTACGGGCCCTCGGCCGCGTGCTTGCGCAGGTCCACGGCCAGCGGCCGCACGGTCACGCGCGGCAGGCCCGCAGCCTCACAGCCGGCGGCGATGCGCGCGAAGTGCCGCAGCGCACCCGGGTCGCGTTCCACGGCGTCCACCACCAGCTCGCGCACCGGGCTCTCATGGAAGCGTGCGAGCGTGGCCGCCGCGCCGAGCGACGTGCTCCCGAGCCCAGCGCCGAGATCCAGGACGCGGAGGCGCGGACGCAGCGGGAGCGCTCCTGCCCGCTGCAGCTCGACCAGCGGCTTCACCACCTTGGCCCCGTCGCGGGGCAGGTAGAAGCGCCGACGCGCACGGTAGGCCGCCTCGCCGGTAGCGGTCTGGTCGATGGCCTGGCGGTCGCGGGTGTAACCCTGGCTGACGGCCTGCACGGCGGCCGCCAGCTCGTGCAGGTCGTGCAGCGCTTCATGCGGGTCGTCACGTCGCTCTGCAGGCGGCTCGGTCTGCTCCACCAGCGCGGCCAGGGTGCGCATCACGGCGTCTTCGTGGGTCAGCACGGCCACACCTTCCACTTGCAGGCGCGCGCGCGAACCTGAATGCTGCCGGCCGACGTGAACGCCACCGCCCCCACGCAGGACGTCTCCCTGGCCCAGCGCCTCTTCTTGCCCATCTGGGTGCTGACCGCGCTGCTCATTCCGTGCACCTTGTACGCCATCTTCGTGCATGCGCCGGTCGAGGCGCGCATGGGCATCGCCCAGAAGATCTTCTACTTCCACGTGCCCGCCGCCTACGCCATGTACGTGGGGTTCGCCGCCGCCGCCGTGGGCAGCATCGGCTACCTGGTGCGCCGCAGCCCGACCTTCGACGCGCTGGGCGTGGCCGGCGCCGAGGTGGGCATGCTCTTCGCCGCGATGGTGCTCACCAGCGGTCCGCTGTGGGCGCGCAAGGCGTGGGGTGTCTACTGGACCTGGGACCCACGCCTCACCACCGTGATGCTGGCCGCCATGATCTTCTCCGCCTACCTCGCGCTGCGCAGCTTCGGCGAAGCCGGCGACGCCGAGAAGCGCTTCGCCGCCGGGCTCTCGCTGCTGGCGCTGCCGTTGCTGCCCATCATCCACTTCAGCGTGCAGCGCTGGCGCGGGGTGCACCCCACGGTCATCACGGGCCGCGGCGCGGGCCTGCACCCCGACATGCGCCCCGCGCTGGCGCTGGGTTTTCTGCTCTTCACGGGGCTGGTGGTGCTGCTGATCATGACGCGCGCTCGCCTGGAGCGGCTGCGCGAAGAGCTGCGCGACCTGCACGTGGAAGCCGCCCGCTTGGGCCTCACCGAGGACGACCGATGACCACGTTGAAGACGCTGAAGACGCTGCTGCTCACGAGCGCGCTCGGGCTCGCACTCGGGCTGCCTTCCCTCGACGCATCGCGCGCGCTGGCCCAGGGAGAGCCCCCACCGAGCGCCGAGCCCGGCACCGCCGACTCCCCCGAAGACTCCCCCGAGAACGACGCCGAAGACGCCGCCGAGAGCCGCGCCACCGGCTTCCGGGCCGTGTCGGGCGCGCAGGCCGAAGACGTGCCGGGTGGCCTGATGCTGGTGGGCGCCTACGGCGTCATCGCCGTGCTGCTGCTGCTGTTCCTCTTGCGTCAGCGCTCTCAGCTGCAGGCCTTGGCCGAGCGCATCACCGCGCTGCGCGGCGAGATCGAGCGCAAGGGCGCGGAGCAGAACCAGCGATGAACTTCGCCGACATGCCGGTGGAGCACCTGTTCTACATCCCCGGAGTGTTGCTGGTGGGGCTGGCGCTCGGCTTTCGCCTGGGGGCCAAGTCGGCGCGAGACGAGCTGGCCCGTCGCGAGCGCGAGCGCCGCCGCTAACCGTCCGTCGAGCCGTCATCGAAAAGAGTCCCGTCGCGAGAATGCGGCCTCGGGGACCTGCTGCTATGGTGCGCGCCGTGTTCCTCGGGCTACTGCGAACCATGCGCCCCCACCAGTGGGTGAAGAACCTCTTCGTGGTGGCGCCGCTCTTCTTTGCTCGTGAGGTGTTCGACACCTCGCGCGTGCAGCTGACGCTCGCGGCATTCGCGCTGTTCTGCATGATCTCGAGCAGCGTCTACGTACTGAACGACTTGGCCGACCTCGAGTCGGATCGCGCCCACCCGGTGAAGCGCAAGCGCCCTCTCGCCAGCGGCCACGTCTCCGTGCAGGCCGCGCGCATGGCCGGCATGGGTCTGCTGGTGTTCGGCCTGCTGGGCGCCGCCCTGATCAGCCTGCCGTTCGCGGCCACGCTGGTGGGCTACCTGGTCCTCAACGTGGCCTACACCTTCAAGCTGAAGCGCGTGGCCTACCTGGACGTGCTCTGCATCGCCACGGGCTTCGAGCTGCGCGTCATCGCCGGCACGCTGGCCGCGCAGGTGCCCTCCACGAAGTATCTCTTGCTGGTCACGTTTCTGTTGGCGGCCTTCCTCGGCTTCGGGAAGCGCATGCACGAGCTCGCGCAGGGTGACGGAGCCGTGAAGCAGCGCGCCGTGCTGCAGAGCTATCAGCCCAAGCTGCTGGTGGCCCTCCTCTACATCACGGCCCTCGCCACGGTGGCCGTCTACGCCATGTACACGCTGGACCCCGACACGGCGCAGCACTTCGGCACCGCACAGCTGATCTGGAGCGTGCCCTTCACGCTCTTCGGCGTCCTGCGCTTCCTGCGCCTGGTCAGCAACCGCAGCGACGCGGACAGCCCCACCGAGCAGATGCTGCGCGACATCCCGTTCCTGGTGAACCTCGGGCTGTGGGCCGCGGCCGTCACGGCCATCCTGTACTTCGGCTGACGCACCCTCGCGGTCGCACGAACGCCGCGCGGTGCAGAGACCCCGTCACCACGCTTGACGCGCGGGCCCACACCGGGAACATACCCGCCCATGCATCCCATCCTGTTCGAGATCCCCACGCCCTGGGGCGCCCTGCCGATCTACTCCTACGGGATGATGCTCGGCTTCAGCCTGATCGTCGCCTGGTACTTCGTGATGCACCACGGCCACAAGCTCGAGGGTCTGCACCCCGACATCATGGCCCACAGCTTCATCATCACGGCGGTGTGCGCCATCGCCGCGTCGCGCGTGCTGTACATCCTCACGAACCTCGACTCGTACCACACGCTCGGGGACCTGATCTCGTTCCAGAAGGGCGGCCTCGTGGCCTACGGCGGCTTCATCGGCGGCTTCTTGGCCTGCTGGGGCTACTGCCGCGCCAAGGGCATCCCGCTCTTGCCTTGGGCCGACATCATCGCGCCCACGCTGGGCACCGGCCTGCTCTTCACGCGCATGGGCTGCTGGCTCTACGGCTGTGACTTCGGTGCCCCGCTGCACGAAGACGCGCCCGCGTTCCTGACACACCTCGGGACCTTCCCGCACTGGGACTACAGCAGCGCGCACTACATCTGGGGTTCCACGCTGAACGGGTCGCCCGCGTACAACCACCACATGACCGAGTACCCGGCGCGGATGGTGGGTCTCGATCACTCGCTGCCCGTTCACCCCACGCAGCTCTACGAGTCGCTGGCAGGCCTCGTGATCTTCGCGATCGGCTACTTCACGCTGCGTCACCGCCAGTTCAAGGGACAGGTCTTCTTCGTGTCCGCCATCGTCTACTCGCTGTGGCGCTTCGGCATCGAGTTCGTGCGCGACGACCCGGAGCGCGGTGAGTACTTCGGCTTCAGCACCAGCCAGCTGATCTCGCTGGCCATCGTGCCGCTGGTGGTGCTGGCGTGGATCCAGACGCGTCGCCAGGTGGCCCTGCACGGCGAGGCGCCCATCCCGGACAGCGCCCGCTCGGACGAGTGGCTGGCGGAGCACCGCCCGAAGAAGGGCGAGACCAAGACCGAGACGCCCGAGCCGGCGGCCAAGCCCAGCGCCACCGCGAAGGGCCCGGGGCCCAAGTCGGGCAAGAAGAAGTGATCCGGCTGACCCGCGGCAAGTCCAGCGGGGTCAGGGCGAAGGCGTGGTCATGACCGCCGGCTCGTCGAACAGGCACTGGCACGAAGGACACCCATCGGGCTCGGTGGCGTAGCCCCCAGAGCAGCCGCCGCAGGCGATGGCGGGGCAGTCCCTTCGGGGCGCCTCGACCGGGGTGGCTGGAGGGGGCGACTCGGTCACGGGACGGGGGTGGGGGACCCCGCTGGAGGTGCCTCCGCAGCCCACGAACACCACGCCCGCGAGGAGCACGGAGACGAGCAGCGCAGCACGGGCGGTTCGGGTCACGGGGGGCGTACGTCCGCGGCCGGACCGCTATTCACCGGATTCACTCTCGGGCGCGCGGAAATCGGCGGAATCCCGGAACATCTTGCCCGGTTCGCTTGTCGCTGATGTTCTTGTGCGGGTACCGTGCCGGTTCCTGCTGGAGGTCTCCGAGTTGTTCACGCACCGACTGTCTCTCGCGCCCCTGGCGCTCTTCGTTCTACAGCTGACGGCGGTCTCCCTCGGGGCTGCCTCGGCGGCCGCCCAGAACCCCTACGACACGGTCCAGCGCGACCTGGCGCGGGCCGCCAAGACCTTCGGGCGTGAGGCACGCGGGGTGAACCCGCTGCTCGAGCTGATGGGCAACTGGGACGACAGCACGCCCGCACGCACCCAGGCGCTGCTCACCACCCTCTCGCGTGACCGCACGCTCTCGCCCGCGCGGCGCGCGTACGTGGGCTACCTGGTGGCCCGTGGTCAGCTGCGCCTCGGCCAGCCCGCCGAGGCCGAGCGCGCCATCGCGGACCTGGGCTTCGTCACCGACTGGCAGGTGATCGGTCCCTTCGACAACGAGGGCCGCGCCGGCTTCAGCGCCGAGCTGCCGCCCGAGGCCGAGCGCATGGCGCCGTTCGACGCGGGCGCGCGCTACCGTGGCCGCGAGCGCGAGGTGGGCTGGCGCACGTATCCGCACGTGAGCGAGCTGGGCTACGTGAACTTCGACGCGATCTTCCGGCCGTTCCAGAACACCTGCGGCTTCGCCACCACCACCGTGCACGCGGACCGCGCGCGCGCCATCTCGCTGAACTTCGGCGCGGGCGGGGCCATGAAGGTCTACTGGAACGGCACCGAGGTGTACTCGGACGCCGTGACGCGCAGTCCGTATCCCGAGCGCAGCGCGGTGACGGTGGGGGCCCACGCGGGCGCCAACCGCTTGATGGTGAAGGTCTGTATCACCGAGCAGAACTGGGGCTTCCTCATGCGCCTCGGCGACGCCGAGGGCGGGGTCACCACGGGGCTGCGCGCCGACGCGACCGCCATCCCGGTGGTCACGGCCGGCCATGCGCCGGGCATCACGCTGCCCACGTTGCAGGGCCCGCTCGAGGCGCTGATGGGCGCCCTGCCCGCGCGCGCCACGGAAGAGAGCGCCACGGTGGATGCGTCGCTCAGCGAGGAAGAGCGTGAGACGCGCGCGAAGGCCATCTTCGACGCGGCGCACTTCCTGACCATGTCGAACGCCGACGACCCGGCCGAGCACACGGCCCGGCAGCTGGCGGCCCGCGCGGCAGAGCTGGCTCCCACCGTGGCGCGCCTGCGGCTCGCGGCCGAGCTCACGGACCAGCGCGGCGAGGCCATGCGCTTCACGCAGCGCGCGGCAGAGCTGTTTCCCACGGACCCCGACTCGCTGCTGCTGCAAGCCGTGGTGCGCCGCACGGGCATCACGCCCGAAGACGCGCTGCCCATCCTCGACCGCCTCGACGCCTCGCGTCCGCGCGGTGCCGCGGTGGTGGAGTCGAAGATGCTGCGGGCCGCGGTGTTGCTGCACCTCGACATGGCCGAGAGCTCACGCGAGCTGCTCGCCTCCATGAGCCGCACGCTGCGTGGGTCCCCCAGCTTCGAGCGCGAGCAGGCCGCTCTCGCGATGGCCACGGGGCGCACGGACGAGGTGGTGGCTCGGCAGCGCGCGTCCGTGCTGCTGCGCTACGACGACCTCGACTCGCGGCGCGCCCTGATCGGTGACGCGCTTCGCCGTGGCGAGCGGGCCGAGGTCAGCGCCCACCTCGACGTGGTGCGCTCGCTGACCGACGACTCGGGCAACGGCCTGCAGTACGTGTCTGCGGTGCACGAGTCGCTGGGGGACGCGGACGCCGCCATCGAAGCCCTGCTCGCGGCGCGCGCGCTGTGCCCCGAGGACGCCGACTCCACGGTGGCGCACGGGCGCCTGCTGCTGCGTCAGAACCAGCGCGACGCGGCCGTGGCCGCCCTGCGCGACGCCTTGGCGCTGCGCCCGCAAGACGCGGCCACCCGGGACCTCATCGAGCAGATCGAGCCGGAGGAGCGCGCCGACGAGGCCTACGCCGTGGACGCCGAGACCTTGCTCGCGCGCCGCGGACGCGCGGATGGGTACCCGCTCACCATGCTGCAAGAGCTAACGGTCAACACGGTCTACGAGAACGGCCTCGGCTCGAGCTTCACGCAGATCGCGGCGCAGCTGCACACCCGCGACGGCGCCGACAACTTCCGCGAGTACGGCATCCAGTTCGACCCCAGCAGCCAGCGCGTGGACGTGCGCCTGGCGCGTGTCTACCGCGCCAACGGCGAGGTGCTGGAGGCCACGCGGCTCTACCAGCAAGCGCTCGGCGAGCCCTGGTACCGCATCTACTACGACACGCGCGCGCTGGTGGTGGTGTTCCCCACGCTCGAACCTGGCGACGTGGTGGAGCTGCGGTACCGCGTGGACGACGTGGCGCACCGCAACCTGTTCGCCGACTACTACGGCGACCTGCACTTCCTGGTGGGGGGCTCGCCCACGCGGCGCATGGACTACATCCTGCGCACCCCGGCCTCGCGCGAGTTCTTCTTCAACGACCCCAACATGCCCACGCTGCGCCACGAGCGCACGGTCACGGGCGACGTGCGGGTGGACCACTTCTCCGCCGAGAACATCGCGCCGCTGTACGGCGAGCCGATGATGCCGGGCGCCACGGAGGTGCGCCCCTACCTGCACGTGTCCACGTACCGCACGTGGGAGGACGTGGGCCGCTGGTACTGGGGCCTCATCCAGGACCAGCTCACCATGGACGACTCGCTGCGCCAGACGGTGCGCGAGCTGGTGGCGGGCGCCCCCGACCTGGCCACCAAGGTGCGCCGCATCCACGACTGGGTCATCGACAACACGCGCTACGTGGGGCTCGAGTTCGGCATCCACGGCTTCAAGCCCTACCGCGTGACGCAGATCGTCCGGCGCGGCTTCGGCGACTGCAAGGACAAGGCCTCGCTGCTCTACGCCATGTTCCGCGAGGCGGGCATCGACGCGCACATCGTGCTCACGCGCACGCGCCAGAACGGCGCCATCCGTGACCTGCCCGCGTCGCTCTCGGTGTTCGACCACGCCATCGCCTACGTGCCCGCGCTGGACACGTACATCGATGGCACCGCCGAATACAGCGGCGTGAACGAGCTGCCGCAGATGGACCAGGGCGTGACCGTGCTGCACGTGTGGCCCGAGGGTGCCTCGCTGCGCCGCACGCCGGTTCACCCCGCCGCCCAGAACCAGCACCAGCGCACGCTCAACGTGCGGCTCAACGCCGACGCGAGCGCCGCCATCTCGGTGGAGGAGAGCGTGCAGGGCGTGGAGGCCGCCGGCTATCGCGCTCGCTACCGCGCCGAGGGCACCCGCCAAGAGCGCGTGGAGCGCCAGCTGCGGGACCTGTTCCCGGGCCTCGAGCTCGAGACGCAGCGCTTCGAGGACCTGGTGGACGTGGAGCGCCCCGTGCGCTTCAGCTACACGGGCCAGGCACCGCAGTTCGCGCTGCGCGACGGCAACCACCTGCGGCTGATGCCCAGCACCATCGGCAGCCTGAGCCGCTCGCTGGCCCGCACGCAGACCCGCCGCCACGCGCTCGATCTCGGGTCCACCACGCGCTACGTGGAGCGCCGCGTCATCACGCTGCCGGCGGGCGCGCGGGCGACCACGCTGCCCACCGCGGGGGAGCAACGGAGCGCCTTCGGCCTGGCGCGCATGCGCGTCACCAGCGCGGGCAGCACCATCACCATCGACACCGAGTTCGAGCTCACGCGCGACCGCGTGGAGGCCGCCGAGTACGAGGCCTTCCGCGCCTGGATGGAGCGCGCCGACCAGCTCTTCGAACAGCGCATCCTGGTGGAAGGGGGCACGCCATGAGCCACCGCGATCTGCCCGCCCTGCGCCGCGCGCGCGCTCTCTCTCACGCTTCGTCTCTCGCTTCGTCTCCCATGCGCCATCAACCTCTGCCCTCGCTCGCTCTCGTCGCTCTCGTCGCGCTCGGTGCGCTGCCCGTGGTCGCCGGCTGTGGCGGCTCCTCCGGGGGCCGCACCACCACACCCGAAGCCACCCTCGCGCCGCTGCCCATCGAGGCCGTCCGCGCTGCCGCCGAAGCGGCTCCGGACGACCCCGCTCGCCAGCTCGCCCTGCTGGACGCCGAGCTGCACGACGAAGGTGGGGACCCCACGCGCTGGGACGCCATCAGCGAGCGCGTGGAGCGGCTGTCCGCCGGGAACCCGCATGCCCACCTGATGATCGCGCGCGTGGCCTACCTGCACGGAGAGCCCGAGCGCTCCGCCGAGCACTACCTGCGCGCCCTCGAGAGCGCCGCCACCACGCCGGGGTCCGCCAGCATCGCCGAGGTCGCCGCCAGCAGCCTCGCCGACATGGGCACGCTCGTGCCCAACATGCCCACCACCATCGCGGCACGCGTGGCCACGATCCTCGCGAACCCGGGGCACATCGGCGGCGCCGCGGTGTCATCGCTCTCGGGCATGTTGATCAGCTTCGCGTACCGCACGGGCGACCTCGCGCGCGTGCGCGCCCTCGCCGACGGCATGGGCTGCATCACCTCGTACCGCGTCGCGGGTCCCTTCGGCCCGGAGGTCATGGCCGGCTTCGACCGCACGTACGCCGCCGCCGGCGTCGGTCCGCTCGCGGCCACCTACGACCTCGGACCCCATCGCGCGCAGCAACCCACGCGCACCCTCGAGGCCCGCGGCTGCGTGGTGTCCATCGCCGAAGGCGCCGGTCGCAGTGGCCCTGGCACGAGCTACGCCGAGGCCTTCGTGGAAGTGCCCCGCAGCGGCGACTACGTGCTGCTGGTGGACATCGGCGTGGCCTACGAGCTGTCGGTCGACGGGAACCGCGTGGTGCGCGCCGACCGCCGCCGCGACGTGTCGGAGCGTCTCTCCTTCCATCGCGTGACCCTCGAGGCGGGTCGCCACGAGATCGAGGTGCGCACCACCGCGCGCGCCGCGAACCCGGCGATCATGCTGGCGCTGATGGGTGACGACGGCCTCCGGCCGCGCGCCGAGGCGCCCGCCACCACCTACGACGGCAGCCTGCCGGACGAGCAAGAGGCGCGCGAGCTGCGCGGCCTCGACCTGTGGGTGGCCGTGCGCCAGGCGCTCGACCGCGGCAACGGCGTGGGCGCGCGCGAGTACGCGGCGCGCATGGGCGAGCGGCCCGGCGCCGCGATGCAGGCGCTGGCCATCCAGGTGGCGCAGAACGACCCGTTCCTCGAGGACCAGCAGCGCCAGACGCGCGTGCTGGGTCTGGTGCGGGCGCTGCGCACGCGGGACCCGCTCATGTGGAACGCTGCGCTGCAAGACGCGCGTCAGGCGTCGGGCGAGGGGCGTGACCAAGAGGCGCTCGCGCTCGCGCGGCAGATGCACACCCAGTGGCCCACGCTCGCGCCGGTCACGCTGTTCCTGGTGGAGCTGCTGGTGGCGCGCGGCTGGGACGGCGAGGCTGACGGCCTCATCGCGGAAGCCACCGCCGCCATTCCGGGCGCCTGCACCCCGCTGTACAGCACCCTCGCCGGGGCGCAGCGGCGCGGCGTGGCCGCCGACATCGACGCCGCGGTGGAGGCCATCGTGGCCTGCGACGCCACCTCCAGCGCGCGCTACGAGCGCCGCATGGCGCAGCGCAACTGGGATGGCGCCCGCGCCGAGATCGAGCGCCTGACCGCGTTCGAGCCTCCGCAGGCCCGCGCCCTCCTGCTGGGCTGGCATCTCGAGGTGGCCCGCTCGGTGAGCGACGACCGACGCGTGAACGAGATCCTCGACGAGCTGCGCACGCTCACCCCGCGTGACTCCACCGTGGTGAACGAGCAGGCCGACCGCCAGTTCGCGCGCGGTCGCCGCGACGACGCGCTCCGCACCATGGAGACCGCCCTCGAGCACGACCGCCCCGCGATGATCAGCATGATCTATCCGCGCCGGGCGCTGTTCGCGCGCGACGAGCTGGCCGACTTCCGGCTGGACGGGGCGCAGGTGCTGCGTGACTTCGAGGCCAGCGGCCGCACGTACAGCGAGCCGGCCGTGCTGGTGCTCGACTACACCGTGGTGCGCGTCTTCGAGGACGGCTCGCGCTTGGTGCTGACCCACAACATCTGGAAGATGCAGAGCGAAGAGGCCGTGGACGAGCACGGCGAGTTCGAGCCTCCCGGCAACGCCTACCTGTTCCGGCTTCACACCGTGAAGGCCGATGGCACGCGCCTCGAGCCCGACATGATCGAGGGCAAGGACACCATCTCCATGCCCAACCTGCAGATCGGCGACTACGTGGAGCACGAGTTCGTGCAGTACGTGCCGCCGTCGTCGGCCTACGCCGCTGGCGTGGTGGGCGGGCGCTTCATGTTCCAGGGCTTCGAGAAGCCCTACGACCGCAGCGAGCTGGTGGTGATCGCCCCGACCAGCATGGGCGCGCTGGTGGTGGACCCGCGTGGCCCCGCCCCCGAGCTGGTGCGTGAGACCCGCGGCCCGCTCGAGGTGCACCGCTGGCGTGTCAACGAGAGCCGGCCGCTGGTGGCCGAGCCCAGCGCCATCTCGGCGCTCGAATTCCTGCCCTCCATCAACTGGGGGATCGGCGCCAACTGGAACGAGCTCTTCGCGATGCTCAGCGACCAGCTGGAGGATCAAGACGTCGTCGACCCCGCAGCGCGGCGCCTCGCACGGCGCATCGTGCAGGGCCAGGAGACGCTGCGCGGGCGCGCGCTGGCGGTCTATGGGTGGGTGACCGAGAACATCGAGAACACGGACGGCGGTCTCTTCGAGCCTGCGGGCCTGATGCTAGCGGGGCGCCGTGGCAACCGTGCCCGCGTGATGCGCTATCTCCTGGGGCTGGCCGACGTGCCGGCCGACCTCGTGCTGGTGCGCGGCTTCGGCACGGACCAGACGCGCTCGCCGCTGCCCGACACCGACACCTACGACGACGTGCTGCTGCGCATCGGCACGGGCAGCGAGGCCATCTACACCACCACGGCCGCGCGCGGGCTGGCGTTCGGCTACATCCCCGAGCACCTGTCGGGGCAAGACGGCGTGGTGCTCTCCGCCGCGGCCGAGCGCGTGACCATCCCGAACGCTCCCGCCGACCAGGACCTGAGCGTGGTGGACGTGGTGGTGCAGCTGGCCCCGACGGGCACCGCGCAGCTGACGGTGCGCGAGACCTACGTGGGTGCCGCGGCCTCGAGCTGGCGCGAGAACCTGCGCGCGGTGCCCGAGGCCGAGCTCCAGGACCGCTTCGAGGAGGGCTACGTGGCCCACGTGGTGCCCGGCGCTCACGTCACGAACCTGCGCATCGTGGGGCGTGAGGATCCCGAGGCGCCGCTGGTGCTGGAGTACACCTTCGAGGTGGCCGCCATTGGCCGCATCCAGGGCGACCGCTGGATGATCCCGCCGCTCTACGGCGTGCGACTCGCGCCGCGCTTCGCCGAGCTGCCCGCGCGCAGGACCACGCAGATCGTGGGTGCCATCGCCGCCGACGTGCGCATGCGCGTGATCCCGCCGCGCGGCGCGCCCAACCCGGTTCCCGGCGCCGACGCCGCGCTGCGCGGTCCCGGAGCCGCCACGGTGCGCGTGGCCAGCCAGGTCGGGCAGAGCGACACCACGGTCACCAGCCAGGTGCGCGTGCCCCTCGCGCGCATCGCCCCGAGCGACTACGCGGCCTTCGCCGACTTCTGCCGGCGAGCGGACGACGCGCTGTCTCGCGAGCTCAGCATCCCCATCCGCTGACCCGAACCGCCCGCGCCTCAGGTGCCGCAGAACGTCTGGAACGTCTCTTCGAACACGGGCGGCGCGGGCTCGGCGTACGCCTCGAAGCCTGCGCGCTCCTCGAACGGGCGCGCCAGCACCTCGAGCAGCGTCATGAACGGAGCCAGGTCCCCCGCCACCGCGGCGTTCAAGGCTTCCTCCACCTTGTGGTTGCGCGGGATGTAGACCGGGTTGACCAAGTCCATGCGTTCGGCGACGTCGTCGAGCGCCTCGTTCTGGCGCGCGAGGCGGGCCAGCCAACCCTGGCTCCACGCATCGAATGCGGCGGCATCACCGAAGCGCGCGCTCGCCTCCCGCTCGCCACGCGCCACTCGCGACAGGCCACGGAAGGCGCTCGTGAAGTCGAGCTTCTGCACCTCCAGCAGGCCCAGGAACTGCTCCACCAGCGTGCCGTCCTCTTCGTCGCTGGCAGGCCCGTCCACGAGCTGCGTGGTGAGCCCGAGCTTGCTGCGCATGCCATCGAGCCAGCGCGTCATGTAGAGGACGGGATACGCCGCCAGCTCCTCCTGAGCGATCTCGATGGCGCGCTTCTCGTCGCCGTCCAGCAGCGGCAGGAGCGCCTCGGCCAGGCGCGCGAGGTTCCACTGCCCGATGCCCGGTTGATTGCCGTAGGCGTAGCGCCCGTTCCGGTCGATGGAGCTGAAGACCGTGCCCGGGTGATAGGTGTCCATGAAGGCGCACGGACCGTAGTCGATGGTCTCGCCCGAGAGCGTCATGTTGTCGGTGTTCATGACGCCGTGGATGAAGCCCACCAGCATCCACTGCGCGATCAGGTTGGCCTGCACGCGGATGGCCTCGCGCAGCAGCGCCACGGCTTGGTTGTCCGCGCCGAGCTGCTCGGGGAAGTGCCGCGCGAGCGTGTAGCTCACCAGCTGACGCACCTTCTCGTGGTCATCGCGGATGGCGAAGAACTGGAAAGTGCCCACGCGGATGTGGCTCTGCGCGACGCGAGCCAAGACGGCACCGGGCAGCAACCCATCGCGGCGCACCTGCGCCCCCGTGGTCACCGCCGCCAGCGCACGCGTGGTGGGGATGCCCAGGTGGTGCATGGCCTCGCCCATGACGTACTCGCGCAGCACCGGCCCGAGCGTGGCGAAGCCGTCACCGCCGCGCGAGAAGGGCGTGCGCCCCGAGCCCTTCAGGTGCAGGTCGCGACGCTTGCCGTGCCGGTCGAGCAGCTCGCCCAGCAGGAGCGCGCGGCCGTCGCCCAGCTGCGGCGAGAGGTTGCCGAACTGATGGCCCGCGTAGGCCTGCGCCACGGGGTTGGCGCCCTCCGGAATGCGCGTGGCGCTCAGCAGCTCGCCCGCTTGCTCACGCAAGGTGGCCACGTCGAGGCCCAGCTCCACGGCGAGCGCCTCGTTGAGGAGCACCAGGCGGGGGCTCGGGAAGCCGGGCGGGTCGAAGCGCGCGAAGAAGCCCTCGAGCTCATTGACGTAGGTGTTGTCGAAGCGGAAGAGGGGCTGCGTGGCGTCGGGCATCAGGCCCTCATGCTAGCGCGATTGTCGGCGCAGGCTTGCCCAGCAGACGAGCGGAACGTTAGAGCGTGATCCAGGATGGGCGGAAGCCCTGGCTTGTCTGAAGGGGCGCGTGCGGCGTTGCTCCTCCTCGCCGATGCGACAGCATCGACTCGTCGTCGCGCCTTGC
>CAZEAA010000021.1:0-30537 GCA_964510015.1 uncultured Sandaracinaceae bacterium | reverse complement strand
CCGTGGTGCCGAGGAACGCCGCGGCGCTGCCGGCCGCGCCCGGGCCGAAGCACTCGGGGAGGCGCGCCGCCGTCTGGGCCTGCGTGGTGGACGCGGGCAGCACCGTGCAGGCAAGCACCGAGAACAAGCCCAGCGCGATCCACGCGCGGCGCGAGAGAGACACAGAGGGGGAGATCAAGTGGGGCACAGAGACACTCCTCGGATCGAGTGATGGCGCCGCAGGCACCAACGACCCCGGCGCGTCCGGGTGCATGGTTGCATCCTCAGGCGGCGATGGCACGTGCATCTGGTTGCGTGCCGGGCAGCGAGCAGGCGGAGCCAGTCCACTCAGTGCACCCTACCAACGAGGTTGCTGTGCTGGCATCTGATGCCCGCGAAGCACTTGGACAGAAAGGGGCGAAGGCAATTCCGTGACCCCATGCCTTGCGTCATCGGAATGAGATGAATGCTCCTCCTTTCTCAGCAAGAAGCCTCGCTCGTTCGTCCATGGACACCCCCCCCCCCGAGGTCAAGACTGACATCTCCTTGCACGCGCGCAGTGCCTGCGCATACGTTCCTCTGAACGAGATCATCAACCACCACGGCGCCGCGCCGAGAATCAAGCACGAATCACACAACGAACGAACGGAGAGAACAGTTGAGTGAACGTCTTCTGACATCAAATTGCGGTTCACGGGGTTGCATCCGACTGATTCCAGAAGATCGGCTTCCGATGTCGCCTCTCGCCGCTCGACGAACACATAGTCAAAATCCATCGATGGGGTAACAAACGTCGTGTCGGTGAAGTACCTAAGGATCCCGCTCGAATGATCGTGATGCCCGCAGCGACGAATGGCTTCACTCAGAATTGCGTCGTCGCGAAGCTTTTCAAGCTTCCAGTGCCCATCGATGACAACAAGTTTTCCTGTTCCAGGTTGATACTCTCGAAGCTCCACAAAACTTGCCTCCGTCGCCCTAGTTGGGCCGATGCCATCCTCTTTGAGACGCACGAACGCCACCGCCCGTAGCCTGTTCGACCGCCGAATCCACGCGCTCCGCTGCTCGATACTCTTGGTCTATAAGCCAGTCCGCGATTCGTCTGCCGTCCTCGACCGTGCCGTTGATTTCTAACACGAACATGAGCATTCCCAGACCCGACCGGTCAAGTATCGAGTTTGCCTCTAGCAGGTCATCCAGAATGTCGATTCCAGATCCTGCAACCATAGCAGCCCGCGTTCCGAGTCTGCGTCCGACTCTGTCAACATCTTCCGCCAGGCTACCTCGTGGCCGAACCGCAACAGCGGGAGTGCCAAGGCGCTCCCGAAGAACTCTCTGTCCCCTCAAGTTCGAGTTGCCAAATTTCGTGTCCACTGCCAACACATGCCCACGCGCAGACCCTGTACCTCGGCGAATGCTTTCAATCGTCGTACTGTCTCCGGTAATCACGATCTGATCAACGGTTCTATAGTATCCCGCGCCAAGCCTCTCGCGACCATTATGTGTTTCGATGAAATTCGCATGACCGTTCTTTCGCGCGAAGGCGATTTGCCCTGCGTCATATCGAAGACCCGTCACCGCACCGGGTCCACCAGTGGCGCCATGCGCCACGATGCGACCACTCGGATCGATAACGGCCTCGGTAACGATTCGGTCATTTCCTAGCGCACGCAGCGACTGGTCCACTGTCTGGTGAGCGCGAGTTCCCGCCGCGCTTCTCGTGTCGGGGTCTTCATCGTATTCGGGTCCAACCTGATCAACTGCCTGTTGAATTTGGGTAAGTGCAGTGCGCACTTCATCCTCCTCCGTCAGGCCGAGCGGATCGCGCGCCTGCAGGAGATTTCCGCTGACATAGTGGTACCCATTCATTGCCTCGCCACCACCCATAGCGTGCACGCTCAGCGGGTCCACGCTCGCCCACCGCCCTAGCCGCGGAATCAGATACCGCTCGCCGAAGTACACCAGCCCGACCTCTTCATCAGCCTCCTTCCCCGTGAACCCAACCGGCTCGAGCTGCATGGACACGCTGTCGCTGGCCAGGTGCGTCTCCCGCGCGCCGTTCGGATAGAACGTCGTGTGCTCGACGAGCTCACCGCTCTGCAGGTCCACCACCGCCGCGGTGCTCTGCACCAGGTCGCTCAACGGCATCGTCAGTCGTTGATTGCGGGTGAGATTCCCCGTGTTGAGGTCATCCGTCCCCCACACCAGACGCGCGCCACCCACGTTGTACTGGGTCTCCGAGTTCAGGCTCGGGCTCGAGTCGTACGAGGTGTCCAGCGTGTTCAGCACCAGGCCCCGACGCTCGTAGTTCCCGGGGTACGGCGTGAGCGTGACGGCCGCGAAGGGAGCTTCACCGTGGTCGATGGTCTCCTTGATCATGCGCACGTTGCCCGCGTCGTACCGGTAGCGCTGCTGCACCGCCAACGCCCACGTGCCGCTGCCGCCCGTGCGGTCGTAGCGGCGAGCCTCGGCCAGGCGGTTGAGCTCGTCCCAGTCGTAGCGGTAGTGCTGCTCTTGGGCGCACACGCAGTTGGCCTCGAGCGCGGCCTTGCGGTCGGTGAAGCTGTTGGTGGCCGGGGCGAGGTCTTCGCAGAGGGTGGCCTCGCTTCGGTCGTGGCACTGACCGTGGACCGTCATGCCCACCACGTTACCGCTCTCCCCGTAGTCCAGCCACACGTATCCGCCGCGGGGCAGCGCGCTGGGGCTGCCCGCGCCGTGAGGAATGTTCGTGCTCAGGTAGAGCGCGCTCGGGCGGTACGTGGGGTGCTCGCCGCTGAAGTCAGGGTCGTCGTTGCCGCTGCTGAGCAGGCCCGCCGAGCGCTCGTAGAACACGCTCTCGTCGTCCGTCCACTCGGTCATGTTGGCGAGCCAGTCGTAGTCGTAGACCAGGTTGCGCACGCGGGTGAGGGCGTTGCCCGACACCATGGGGGCCGGACGCCGACGCATGGGGTCGCGCGCCTCGTGCGTGCTCCCGTCCATGTTCGGGCGGGTTTGCTCGTCTCGCCAGTCGGTGGCCGCGTCCATCTGCGAGGCGTTGAAGTGCCCCGTGGAGTCCATGTAGTTGATGTCGATCTCGGTCACGCGGTAGAGCGCGTCGTGGTCGATGGTCTGCTGCCACGGTCGATGGCCGGCCGGCCACTCCGTGTGGATGCGTTCGTCGGTGACCTCGAGAAGGTTGCTGACGGCGTCCCACTCGTAGTTGAAGTCATGGACGCGCGTGACGGCGTTCAGCCCCGTGGCCCCCATTGGCGTGCCTCGCTCCGTGACGGACTGGAGCACCCGCAGCCGCTCGTCGTACCGCGTCAATGTGTGGAGGTCCCGGGTGACGGTGGCGTCGCCGTAGTCGATGCGCGTGGGCAAGCGATTGGCGTCGTACGTGATGTTCCGGACGATGGGCGTGGTGTACGTCGGGATTCCACCCGCGGAGCCCTGAAACACGTCCAGGTTGACGGCGGTGGGCAAGCCCAGCCGGTTGTAGGACAAGCGGCCGCGCACCTGTGTGCTCGCCGTGGCCGTGCCGTCCCGTCCCTCGGGATAGCTCATCGCCACGGGGCGGCCGAGGTAGTCGTACGTGGTGGAGGAGAGGTAGAGGTTGCTACCGTTGTCGGAGTCGAAGGCCTGAGGTACCGGCTCGGGGACCGAAGCCACGCCATCCTCGCCGAGGTGATCGGGCAGCGTGTCGTGCAGAGCCCGCGCCTCGGGCAGCAAGCGCATGACGCGGAGCGACGTCTCGACCTGACCGCGTGCGTCGTAGATCAGCACCGACCCATGCGTTCGGTCGAGTGACCCACAGGGTCGCCCCACCCAGTGCTGCGTGGGGAAGATCATGCTGAGGACACCGCCCGTGAGGGCTGGCTCTTCATCGAAGTAGTAGAGCACGTCGACGTGCTGGACAGCTTCGTCGTCAATCTCGCCCTCCGCGATGGCGTTCGCCGGCAGGATCTCGGTCGGCAAGTCCCCAGCGTGCATGGCCTCCTCGCACTCCACGTAGTCTTCCGCGATAAGGCGCCCCGCGTGGTCGTAGAAGAAGTTCTGGCCACAGCCTCGTGGGTCACGCACCGCGATGAGGTCGCCCACGTCGTTGAAGAGGTAGCGCCACGTGCGGTTGGTGTCGTTGGCAGACGGGTCGCGCGAGTCGCTGTCCGGGTCGATGGTGCCCACGCGGCGCCCCAGCGAGTCCGTGCCGAAGGCGCGCAGCAACACGTGGTTGCCAACGATCTCGCCAAACGTGAAAGGTCCTGGGCTGGAGGTCTCCGCACGTGCCACGCGCTGGACGGCGTTGTCGGCCCGATACAGGGTCAGCAGCCGATAGAACTCGTCGTGAAAGGTAGTCGAGCCCGGTTGCGGGCGTCGCTGGTGGAGCACTTGATCATAGGTGCGACCGTGCCCGTCCACTCGTGTGATGGCGCACGTCTCCCGGAACCGAGGGTCGTCACTCAGATCGAGCGCGTCGCACACCTCGGTGCTGGTGGCGCCATAGCGCGTCTCGGTGGGAGAGCCGTCCTCGGCGTAGGCCCAAGTGACGCGGCCGAAGGCGTCGTATTCCGCTCGAGTGTGCTGGGCGGACGGCCGCCGGAGAACCATGTTCAGGCTGGGCGCGCCGGTCGCGATGATGTCGTTCTGGAAGGCGAGGTTCGGCGTGCCGCGTGCGTTGAACACCGTTACGCCACTGCGCTCCCACTCGCCGTCTGCACGCCGTGTCAGCGCGACGCGCGCACGTCCGAGGCCGTCCACGTAGGACACGCTCTCGATGTACGCCGGTGCCGTGCAGTCCGAGTTCCCATGATTCTGGAGCGCCGTGATGCGGCTGACCGGACTTCCGTTCAGCGCCACGTCGTACTGGAACGTCTGCACCGGCACGCCCATCATGCTGCAGTCGTCGAAACGGGGAGGGGTCACGGCCGTGAGCCGCGCCAATCCGTCGTATGCCACAGCGGTGGTCTGCGCGTTGGGGTCCGTGGCGGTACGGAGCACACCGAACCCGCGGTCCCACGTAGCGGTGGTCTTGATCATGCAGAAAGGCGCCGAAGTCGCCGCGCAGAAGGTTTGCTGATGTCTGCGACCGATCGCGATGCGCTCTACCTCCGGGAGCTGTGCGTACACGGCTTCGTAGTCCACCTCGGCGTAGCGCAGGCAGTCGCCCGGCCCGGCTGCGTGGAGGTCCGCGCTGGCGCACGTAGCCACGGGGCTGCCCCAGGCGTCGTACTGCGTGGAAGACTCAACGATCTGGAGCGCCGGGAAGATGTAGCCGGCCGCGCCCGCGTCGTCGCCCAAGAATTCGAAGGCGGGGGTGTCGCCAAGCTCCGCCCGAGCCTGAGTGAGCTCGAGGTCGCCTGTCGCCGCCGTGTAACGGTTGGTGGTGTGACCGAGCTGGAGCCCCTCGTCGTTGTCGCCCGTGACGTAAGTCTGGAGAGTACGCCAGATCCAGTTCCCGCCCGTGAGAAGGCCGGGCGTCGTGTGCGAGACGATGCGCTCGTGGGAGTCCACCGGACCGGAGTCGGACTCATCCTGCACCCGCCCCACCGCGGTCTGCTGCCGCACGTTGCCCACGTTGTCCACGATGTCCGTCGTGCCTCGGATGTGCGCGAAGGTGGCGCTGCGCACGGGCACGCTCCACATGTACGCCGCCCCGATGGCCACTGGCTCGCCGTCACTGTCAACGCCCTCGAACTGGAGCCATGGCAGCTGGCGCATGGTGTCGCCGCGCGTGAACCCGTAGTGGTCGTACCGGAACTCGTCGGTCTGGGAGACGAAGGCGTACCAGACCACACGCCCATCGAGCCCTGTCGCCAGGTTGCGCGCTATCACGGTGCCGTGCGCCGTCGCCAAGTAGGCGCGGTCGTCATCGAAGGTCTCGGTGTACCACTGCCGGCCCTTCAGCGCTTCGTACGGGTTCTCCGCCAAGCGGTCGCTGGCGATCTCGCTCGGCCGCCGGCCTTGGTGGAAGAAGGTGCGCGTGTGTTGTGAGCCGTGATTCTCGTCACCCACCGCCACCGCGTCAGCGGCGCCGAAGCCTCGGAACTCTTGCTCGATGCCTTCGTAGTAGCCCTCGTGGTAGTGGAACTCGCTACGAGTGATGTTCTCTTCGCGACCAAAGGCGTCGAAGTTGTCGGTGGTGGACACGCCGCGCACCACCGTGCTGAGGACGGGGCTGCCACCACTGCGGTACACGCACTCGCCGCTCAGCTCGAACAGCAGCTGGTCGCCCCATGGGCACTCGGGGTCGCCGGGTCCATCGTCGGCGAGGGACTTCCCGCGGGGCGGGCCCACCTGGCTCCACTGGAACTCGTCGCCATGGCAGTTGCCTTCGCAGGCATCCGCCTCCACCAGGTCGCGGGTGTAGTCCTCCGCCGCGCTCGCGTAGGTGAGGGTAGTGGTGGCGCCCAGGCCGTTGTTCACGGCGGTGAGCAGC
The DNA here is from genome assembly GCA_964510015.1 of uncultured Sandaracinaceae bacterium. Lineage (GTDB taxonomy): Bacteria > Myxococcota_A > Polyangia > Polyangiales > Houyiibacteriaceae > JADJJE01. Next base: position 24,149 of record CAZEAA010000021.1, on the reverse strand, counting down.
CGCGGGCGCACGCCACCGAGGAGGTCCATGTACTTCCACTGCTCGGAGCGGCCGTACACGAGGTCGGTGGTGCCCGTCCCGTCAATGTCCGCGAAGCGGATGTTGGGGCTGAAGTCGGGCGCGAACGGCGAGGCGAAGGTCTGGCGCACGGTGAAGCGCTCACCGTTCACGTTGAACCACACGTCCAGCTGATTGAACCGCACTTGCACCACGTCGCTCAGACCGTCGGCGTTGATGTCCGCCATGAAGACACCGCTGAGCGTAGGGTTCAGCTCGGGCGGCGCGCTCTGCATGTGACGCTCGCGGTCGGGCGCCATGCCGGTGCACGTGGTGGGTCCATCACCCCACAGCGCTTCGCCGCGACCGGCCCAGTAGACCAAGCGCCCGCGTCGGATGCGCACGATGTCTTCGATGCCGTCGCCGTTCATGTCCGCCAGGCGCAGCTCGGGGTCACCGAAGTCCACCGGGTTTCCGTCGTGCAGGAGACACGTCTCGATGGGCTCCGAGGAGAGCTCCCACGCGCCGGTGGAGTCGTTGAAGACGGCTTGCCCGAAGCGCCCTTCCCCTCCTGGCGCCCAGCCCAGGTTCATCCACGTCTGCATGGCCGTCCCCGTGGTGCGCACCACGTCCACCAGGTGATCGTTGTTGACGTCCCACATCTTGTAGTGCGTGCCGTCGGCCACCAGGTCGATGCGCGGGTCCGCGCCGACGTGCTCGAGCTCCACCTCCGCATACGTGAAGCCCCATCCCTGCTGCGCCGGCCTCACGCTGTAGCCGACCGTCTCGTCGGCTTGGCGGGTCGGCGTGAAGTAGCCGTACTGGTGATGTCGCCGCATGTGCAGCAGGTCCCCTCGCCCGTCGCCGTCCACGTCCATCGGGACGATGTTGGCGTTGCGCATGCGCATCACGCCGCTCAGGTCGCCCCGCATGGGCACGGGTACCGGTCGGCTGAAGACCCCCGCCTGCCCCGCCGGCGCGGTCTCGAGCCCCGTGAAGCCGTTGAAGAAGACACCCGCCGCAGGGTCGCCTTCACGCGTGCGGTAGCGCGCCGGGTCCGTCACGATCACGTCAGGCAGGCCGTCTGTGTTCACGTCGTAGAGATCAGCGTCGGCCAGGTCCACCGACACGTCGGGCCCGAACTCCACGTCGAGCACGGTGTTGTCCACACCTCCGAACCCGGCCACGCTCCCCACCGGCATCTGGCTGTACTGGAAGGTCATGGGCGGCAAAGACTCCCCCACGCGCGCGCCCGCTTCGTCGAGTGCGCTCTCCAAAACCATCCCGTTCGTCATCACCCCCGGCGGGGCGTCGAGGAGCGTGGCGTTCGGGCGCCCCTCCACCTGCACGCTGGCCAGCAGCGAGTGGTGTACGCGCGCGTCGTAGCTCAGGTGGTAGCGGCGCACGAGGTAGCGCGTACCCACCTGGGCCTCTGCCATGGTGACCGTGATCATGCGCACCCGCCGCGCGAGCTCCGTGCGCCAGCCAGTGGTGTAGCTGCTGAAGCGGTCGGGACGGTTCGCGTCATACGCGATGGCAACGTGCGCAGCGTACTCGCTGAGCGGCGCGCGACACGCTCGCCGCGCGTCAGGGGCACCGCCGACGGCGCAGCTGTTGGGAGACACGTAGTAGATGTCCTCGAGGTAGTTCGTCCCCAAGTGCTCGCCGTATTGGTAGTACACGGTGGAACCGTGGGCGTCGCTCATGCGCGTGAGGTGCCACATGAAGATGCGGCCCCGGCCACCGCCGCTCTCGCTCTGGAGGCTCAGCGTGCTGTAGAGGTCGGGCGGGCCGGTCATGACCGGCAACTCACCGAAGTCGAACCGCGTGCCGTCCTTTCCCTGCACCACCCAGCGTCGTCCGCGCGGGTCGCGGAAGAAGCGCATAAAGCCGCCTTCCACACGGGCGCGATACTGCTGCCAACCCCTCACGTCTTCTGGGACGGCTGCGGTGATGCTCACGTCGTAGAGACCGCTGGCGTCCACGCGCGCCATGACCTCGCTGTCCACCGGCACCAGCTCCTGACCGCCGTTGTAGATGAAGCGGTCTTCTTGCGCGTGCCACACCGCCCGGTCGTCGTAGCGCGGCAAGCCGCGGTCGGTCTGCCGCGAGATGAACGGCGCGCCCATGCCCCAGCCGATGCCCACCACGCCATTGCCATTGGTGCTCGAGTAGCTGAGCCCGAGTGACGGCTGCACCCCTGCGCGACCTGCCGGGAGCGCAATGGGCACGCTGAACGTCGCCGTGCCACTGCTGAGCACTGGGCTGAAGCTCTCGCCCATGCCCTCTATGGAGCCTTCCGCGTTCGGTAGCGAGATGGCCTGCGAGGTGACCGCGCTGTTGCCTTCTTGCGCGCCGGGCAGGTCCTTCGGTTCAGCGCCCTCCTCTTCTTGCTCCTCGCCGTCTTCGCCCTCCACGTGCTCGTCCACACTGTCGGCGTCGGGATCGTTCGTGAGGTCTCGGCGCTCTTGCTCCTCCAGCTCGGCGTGCTCTTCTGCGCCAAGGCGGCTGCCACGGGCTTCCATTTCGCGAGTGCTGCTCGTCCCACGCGCCTCGGACGACTGCACGTCTTCACCAGAGCTGCTGCGGCTCGTGTTCGCTCCCGCGCGCGTCCCCGCTTGCGACGCCACCGGGCGCGGCGTCCCCGCGATGCACGTCACCAGCGTCGCCAGCAGCCCGATTCGGAAGGTGTGTCCTGTTGGTCTCATCGAACTTCCCCTCGCTCTCATGGAGGCGGCAACTGAAACACCACCGCGCCCAGGCGGGTCCCCGTGATCTGAGCCGTGTACGCCATCCATACCGACCCGCCCGTGCGCCCATAGGGCGCAGCGGCCACGGCCGGCCAGTCCTCGCCGCGCGTCAAGAGCTGCAGCGTGTCCACCTCGCTCGGCGGGGTGATGTTCACGGTGACGAAGCGCGGGTTCACGCCCACCTCACCGTCGTCGTACACCACCAAGTACCCCCCCTGCTCCCGCGGCCCGTACGGAGCCACGTGGGGGTTGGCGGCCCCCTCCCCGGGCGTGGCATCGAGAGGCAGAGGGGCGCCCAGCGCGCCGGAGGCCCGCGGCAACGTCATCGCGTAGAGGTCGCTGCGGAAGTCGAACTCCACGGTGGTGTACGCCAGCAGGTAGTCGTCCCCGAGCGCCGCCAGCTCGTGTGTCACGACGTGGTCCGCCAAGATCGCGAACTCGTTGCCCTGCGGACCACTCCCCATGAACCGCCGCCCGCGGAGCCGCACGGCAGAAGACCCCATCGGTTCCGACACGAAGGTGACCATCCATGCGTCGCCCTGCGCCGCCACGCTGGGCCGCTGTTCGCGCCCCGTGGTGCTGGACGGGATGGCCATCACGGTCGTCATCGGCGCCCCCGTGTCGTGGAAGCGGCGCCCCCACACGTCCGTCAGCGCGCCCTCCCACACCACCACGAAGCTGCTGCGGAGCGCCGCCAGTCGCGGCCACCGCTGGTCGCCACTCATGGGCGGGTGGACCGCCTGCTCGGCGCCCACGGTGCCATCGGCTGCAATGCGCCGCATCAACAGCACGAAGCGCGGCAGCCCCTGCACGTTGCGTCGCGCTGTCCACGCCACCACGAAGCCGCCCGTGGTCAGGCCAACGGCGCTCGGCGTCATGTCGAACGCGAGCGCCGTGGTCGTGTCCAGCACCAGCGGGTCGGCCACATCCAGGAAGTTCCCGCTAGCGTCGATCCGAGACGCCTGCAGTTGCTGACCCGACTCCGCGCCACCGTACTGGGCCACCCACACCAAGAGCCCGTTCCCGAGTCCGTCGAACACCAACATCTGCCCGTGCGGCGCGAACGTCACGTCGAACTGCTCGGTGCCGGGGTCGGCCTGCGCCACGAACTCGGTAGGCGTGCAGTCCATGCTGCATGTGTCGCCATCCGCTTGATTGCCGTCGTCGCAACCTTCGCGCGGCCACAGCTCGCTGCCCGGCTCGCGCAGGCCGTCGCCGCAACCGCGCATCACGCACTCGGCGGCCACGCACACGAAGGTGTCGGTCTCGTCTTCCCCGCAGAGCGTCCCGTCAGCGAGCGTGGACGGCTCGCACATGCCCGTGTTGGGGTTGCACGCGGACGGCATGCAAGGATTGGTGGAGCTACACCCCGTCACGCACATGCCGGCGTCAACGTCACCATCGAACGGCACGAGGGCGTCGAAGTCCCCGGCATCGCTGCCCTCCTCAATGGCGCCGTCCGGCGTGTCACTCGCATCCGGCCCTTCATCGAGGCTCCCATCGGATGCGACCCCGATCTCGCCCATGGGCACCGCCGAGTCCGCTCCGGCATCCTCGGCAGCAGGCGCAGACGAGCACGCGCACCCTGGGGTGAGCGCGAAGCCTGCGACCACTGCGACGATGCCCCAGCCGCGCATCACTCAGCGGAACCGAGTCCAGTAGCGGTAGTCGAGGAGGATCTGGATGTCCTCGATGTGGTCGAAGTTGACCACACCGTCGTCCCAGATGCGGATCACGTAGGTTCCGGTGAGCGGCCTGCCCCGGAACTCACCACGGCTGTATGGCTCGATCAGCGCACGATCCGCAGACGACAGTGGATTGGTGAGGTAGCGCTCCGCTGACAGACCCCGCGCCGATTCGATCAGGCCCGTGAAGAGCGGCGGTTCGTACCTCTCTCCCTGATGGTTGGAGACTGGATATGGACCAAGGTGTTCAATGCTGTAGTTGACGAATCCAGAGCCGTAGCACCCACTGGGGAAAGGACTCCCCGCGCAGTCACGCACGTTCGTGCCCACGAAATTGAGACTGAGAGCGTCCGCCCGGTAGTTGTAGTTTCCGACCGCGAAGCCCGTACGCGACAAGCGACCGCCCGGATCGAGGTCCACTTGGTTGATAGAGAACGAGCGCTCCCAGAAGCAGGCCCGCTCGGCCTCCTCTTCAGGGCAATCGCTGCGAAATCCGGTGGGGCAGTATCGCTCACAATCGTAGATCCAGTCGCTGCGGAACACGTTCCCATCCGTGTCCTCGCAGACGGGAAGCGTCGACAGCGCGAGCTGGTTGGTGGTCATGAACGCCGTCGGCCGGATTTCGGACAGCGGCAGCGAAGCCGCTCGTCGCAACATGGTCACGTCCTCGAACTGAAGGCCCGCGAGTTCGACAGTCTGTGGTGCGTAGAGCACGCCGGCGCCATTGACGCTGCCCCCATCCGCTCCGTTCGGGCGGAGACCCACACCGACATCGCTGACGGTACTGACTGTCAGCAGGCCGTAGAAACGGCACCAGCCATCGTCGGCCTCGAGACCTCCGCAACTTCCACCGTGAACCCCCTCTGCGCCGGTGGCCGTCAAGGCCCGTGTAGCGCCGTTGACGGTAACATCAATTGCCGCCGCGGGCGCTAGCGTCGAACCGAAGACGGCGCGCCCGTACCAGGACAGCATGTACTCGCCAGGTTGGACGGCGGGCATGGTCTGCTGCACGCGTGTCGTCGTTCGTGCCGACGACTTCAAGTGAGCTGTCGAAGCTTCGACAGCGTTCTCGGGTCCAAAGCGCACCCGCCACGTCACTGGGGTGCCCAGCCAAGGCGCGCTAGGGTTGCCAAGCACGGTGGCGGTGTTGGTTCCGCGTCTGATCTCGACGCAGTTCCTCGCCGCAAACGCCTCGCTACCGGTCTCCGGGTCGATGCCAACGCTCAACGGGACACACGTGTCGCCCGTGCTCCAAGCTGGTGCACCAAGGTCACCCGAGCTCGCCAGCAGGTTCTGGACCTCGACGCCAGGCGAGCACGTATCTCGCACGTCCAAGAGGACGTCACGCATCGAGACCACTGCTGTATCGGCACCTTCGTGGAATGGAAAATCCAACCGGTAGCTTTCAGCGACTCTCCGAAGCCGGTCGACGTAGTCGCCGATGTACTGGTCGGCATACGACTCGAGCGTCTCGTCGTTCTCGTCGGGGGGCATCTCCGATCGGACTCGCGCGAAGTCGATTCCTGACATGGTGCAGAGCCGAGACTCCCAGCGTGCTGGCGCGTCCACGAGGGTCATGTCCTCACGAAGCGTGGATAGGCGAACACCCAATCGTTGTTCGAGCGCGAGTTTGGCGAGGTGCGCCATCCTCATCGCGTGTTCGCGAGCGCGTTGGTACCTGTCCTGCGCAGTCGTAAAGCGGCGACGCAGGAGCGTGTTGACTCGCAGCTGACGCCCGGCGGCGTCAGAGCTGTACATCATGGCCTCGTTGAGCGCACTGCGAGACTCCTCCCGGAGATTCTCAAGCTGCGTGAAAGCCGACTGGATGCGATGCCCGGACGCCACCAACTCGACCTCGATTTGACCGAGTGTGTCCCCCATCGATGAATAGGAGGCGTTGAAGCGCGCAAAAGCATCACTCTGGTCGATCTCGTTCAGCGCGAGAGAGTTCTGCATACTCGAGATGGCCAGCTTGATCTGGACGGCAGCGTTCGCGCACGTGGCGATCGCCGCACCAGGGTTGTACGTGGCCCCCGCGCCGACCGACGGGCTCGCTGCCGCGACGCAGGCCGTAAGCTGATTCGACACGGTGCTCTGCAGATCGAGCTTGAGCTGGTTCCTGAGAATGCCGGCCCGGGTGAGGTCGTTGCGCAGGAACTCTACTGACGTGGCCAGGTCACGCATGACCCGTGTCAGCTGCAACCGATAAGTGCGCAGCGCGATGACGTCTGCGGCAACTTGGTCGATCAGCACGCCCCTCTCACCGGAGAGTTGCGGCAACGTCGCACCGCCGAACTCCGACTGAACGGTCTCCACCACCTCCAGCGGTACGTTCCGAAGCACGATGCGCTCCGCGTTGGTCTCGACCAAGTCCGCACTGCATCGCAGGAAGTCTTCCATCTGCGAGATGTCTGCTTGGCCGTTGGCCTCGATGGTGTTGAGCCGCTCGGGACTGCACGGCGCGCTGCTCAACCCACCAGCCCCCGATCCCTCCTGCACGTTGAGGTCTGCTCGACTGCTGGCGCACGCGAGTTCGAGCGAGTCCATGACATCGCCGTACGTCACGTCTTCCATCAAGCGCAGGTTGGTGTACTCATCCCAGTACTTTTTTGCGTAGTCGCTCTCCTCGAAACGGGGAATCGCAACCGCCGGGTCTCCCTCGTTCACAAAGTGGTCGAGGACTGTAGCGATGAGGCTCGGGGTCCCGCTCGTCGAGGCTTGAGGGCCAACGCCGCGCCATATCGTGGTGGTGACCAGGCCAGTCGCACCACGAGGCGGAACCGCGTCGTCGCCTGTGTAGGCGGCCGCCAGGAAGATGGCCCGGCGACCCAAACCGTTGTAGTCACGGGAGTCCTCGTACGAGTTCTCGACGAACAAGTATGTCCCGGATGCACAAGGCGCGAAGATGCGCTGACACGAGTCGCACGTGTTGTTGATCAAGCAGTCGGCGGTGCAGTTGGCACCTCCGCGGAACGTGTCTTCGTCGAGGGCCGTCCAGAGATAGCCCATGTTGGCTGCGCTACAGCCACCGAGACCCGTCGCACACGAATCGCCGACACAACCGAGGGTGCCAGGGTCGCAAGGGATCATGGTCACGCAGTAGCCAGCACCCGTGCGGTCGCGGTTGTTGTTGATGCCGTCCGTCTCGCGGGCTCTGACCCCTGCACCGGTTTGTCCGCGCATGAAGAAGGTCGACCCCATGCCCTGCAAATCGTCGCCGTACGCGTCGGTGTAGCCGAGCGCAGCGACGACCGCAGGAGGAAGGACCATGCTGGAGTCGGCCGAACCTTCCGACCAAGTATAGCGGGTGATCGTATTCTCGGCGGCACCGTCGCCTGCGTCAGTGATGTTGAGCGGCAGCCGGAAGTCGGCGAGCCCTTCAGCGGTGATGAGCCGCAGGGTGAGCGCCGCGCGACCCACGCGCTGGTTCATGCGGACTCGATCCAGGAACAGCAGTCGCTGCGCACCCGTCACGGCGCAGTTCGTCGCATAGCTGCAACCCAGGGGTCCCTGAGTTGCGCCCCCCGTCCCTGTCCCTGCGCAGGACCCAGTTCCCTGGCCCGTCTCATCTTGAAGGCCGGGTTCAATGGTCGCTCCACATGGCCAAGCATCGGTAGGAAACGAAGCGATCGAAGGAGAGGGGTCTCCAGTCCACGCCCACTCCAGGCCATCGCGCCGCAAGACGCCATAGTCGTAGGGGAGTGCCTCCCACGCAAGGCGACCGGCCTCGTGGGAAACCACGGGCTCGCTGAGCCACGGGTCACTCAGAAGGCGCTCTCGTGCCTCCTGACGTGCATCGGGGTCGCCCGACCGAATGGTACGCAGTGCATCGCACGGCGGCATTCCCTCGACCGAGTCATCCGAACCACCGCCGGGGTCCGACGTCGAGCCCCGAATGAGGTCCGCGAACACGCCGAGATTCTTGTCCACTTCGACCGCGTGGAGACCGGTACCCACCCTAACCATCGCGTCGACGAGTTGCTCTTCGCACGTAGTACCCGCCTCGCGGACCACTGGGCAGGCGAGACCATGCTCCGCAGCCCCCACACAAGCATTGCCAGCGTTGTCCTCCCAGAGACAGAGCGGACGCGACCCGAGGGATACCCATCGAGCGCGAGAGTCGGCGCCCATACAATCCAGGAGCTCCTTCGCGGTGGCGTCTCCTTCACCTGCGCGCACGGAGATGGTCTCGAGCGCGTCAGGAACTGCGACTCCGCGGCGACACACGTACCCGCGCTCTCCGTCCGTCGTGGTGCCACCTTCCGTCACGCCCGTGCACGCACCTGCGGGTCCGAAAGTGCCCGCTCCGCTCGAGAGGAAGTCCACGTCCACCGCGCCGCCACAGAGCGTCTGGAGCTTTGCGCTCGCGACCTCGACGCGCCTCTCGATGTCCAGTCCGGTCTCGATGACAGACTCGCCGAGTCGGTCGGCCTCTGCCGCGGCCTCGGATGCGAGCGTCAGGTAGTGTCGCCATGACGATTCGAACTGGTCGCCGTCGTTCGAGAGCTCATCCTCGAGCGCGATCCTCTGGTCCCAGGGAAGTCCTGTGCAGCTCGTTTCGGCAGCACCCGCCGCTCGAGTCTCATCTATGCGATGAGGAGTGAGAAGCCGTGTGGCTGCCGCATCGAAAGTGGGAACGATGGACACGTTGTGGCACTCTTGCAGATCCAGGTTTCGCCGGGAAATGCCAGTGATCACTCGGTACGAAGTGGGAGACTCGCAGTTTCCTTCAGGATCGTCGGTACAGACTCCCAACAACAAGTAGACTTCACTGGTCGGTGCCGCCGTGGTGGGTGGCGAATTGTCCAACGTGACCTGGCGCGTCCATTGCCTGATGTAGGGCCCTCCAGCAGTCGCGTACTCACCTTGGCTTCCCACCACCGGGTTCGAGCTGGTCCAGCGGTAGGCTGCCAGAGAACACGCTGCACCGTTAATCGTCCCGGTGACCGCACAGCGAAGTGCATCGTTGCCCGAGACCACCTCCAGGTTGTTGTAGTTCTCCACTCCGGCATAGCGGAACTGCCACTGAGCGTTAGTCTGTCGGCACACACTGGCGCGCCCGGTTCGAAGTGAATCAGCGGCAGGAGTGGCGGTAGCCAAGGCCGCTGTGTACGCGCTCCGCTGAGCTGCGGTCACCGACAGAGAGGCCTGCGCGACGGCGCGGCTCGCAGTCACCAGTACGTCTCCTGCGTAGTCAACCGCGCTGGCCAACCCACGTCCTCCAGCGACATCGAGCCGCCGAACGTTCTGGAAACGCCGCAGATGCATCTGTGTCGTCACGCCGGTGCCGGTGGGGGTAGGCACCACGTAGCTTCTCTGATCCAGGCCAGCCAGAAGCCCCATCGGTGGAAGCACCAGCTCCATGGTGGTGGTGGCCGCGCGACGTCCGTCGTCAATCACCCGCTGTTGCGGCACGTCGAACACTGCGATTTCGTTCGCGAGCCACAGCGCCGCGGTCGCGTACTGTTGCGAAGTGAGACCCTCGGTGGCGAGAAGGTCGTCTTGATCGAACTCTTCGGGGGTGAGCCCGTGCTGCGCACGATACGAGGTGACCATCGCTTCGATCAGGTCGTCTCCGTCGTTCGCTAGCAGCGCGGGATCGACGCCCACGGCGCGAATGCGCTCCAGCGCAGCGAGTTCGGGTTCACCCAAGGCGCCGAGGTGACCGTAACCGTTGGGGACGCGGGCGAGACCATTGCCACGGATCGACCTACGAGCTCCGACCAGGATGGAAGCGCCGTATGACCTTGAACTCCCCCCACCTACCCATGCGTACCTCGCCGCCGTCATGCGAGACGTGTTGTCGGAGTACTCGGCATCGGCCGTGGCCGAGAAGGCGCGTTCGACCCCATCTGCAACAGTCCGGCTCAGCGAGACAGCGTTTCCCATGACGCTGATCAGCGCCTCGGCGTACGGCTGATCGTTGCTCAGTTCGCCGAACGGATCGGACAGTACATTGTCGGCATGTGAGAGCCACATGCGACTTGTCCCAGTCGCCGTGCAAACACCGTCATAGGCTCCGTCGGGAGTCGTTTGCACGGCTAGCCCTGTTCGAAGGTTCTCCCCAGCCATCTCGATGGCCCGTGCGGTCCAGTCGGCGGCGGCTTCCCAGAGCGCCGCGTTCGCGCGAGGGCGTTGTGGGGGTACCACCAGGGACCGTCGCTTTGCCCCTCCGCCGAACTCGTACCGTCCTGACTGATAGTTCTGAACCTGGTCGGCAGTCTCGGCAAGACGCTCAGCAACGCACAACGAGGCGACTGCATTGCATACGGCCTGAGTACAGGTCGTTGGCACACTCGGACGCTCGGCGTCGTTGTCCCATGCTGGACAGTCCGTGAGGTCAGGCTCGAAAGCACCTGCCATGCCTTCGAAATTCGGCGTATGGCCTTGCTGCTGACAGTCGAGGTACAACTGCTGAGCAAGGTCCTCCACTGGACGAATCAACAGGTCATTATCAGTTATGGTGGCAGCCTGCGTGTCGTCGGAGCGCTCAATCTGACGATACTGAACGAACCTCTCGAGGTGGCGAGCGATCTCGTCGGGAGTTCCATCTGGAATGTCGACTGGGTCACCGCAAGACATCAATATGACCAGAAAGAAACACAAGAATCGCGACAGAATTTCGCGAGACCGACGACCATTGAAGCTATTCATTTTCCCCTCACCGCTGCCCGCGCGCCGGCCGCGCGCACCTGAATGAACCGTATTCGGGATCCGTTCCCGTCGTGAGATGGGTTTGATCTCTGCGAGCGACGTCGCGGTACTGGTTGGCCACAACAAAGTAAATGTCCCACCCTCGATGCTCGAATGGAACCGACGCACTAGCATCTTCGTATCTGGGATTCGTGACGACCTCTCCGTCGGTTGGATAACCCAATACTCGGTCACTTGTCCACTCGAAGTAGTTCCACATCGCGGACACATTGATGCTGCTTGCAGTGAGCTCATGTGTCTGAATGTCATTCGTTGGAAACCACGCTGGTGTGCACTCATCGCACCCGCAGGCTCGTGACGTGAATCGGTCACAGTAGTCTAGCGACTCGGGCCCGGGACGGTCCCACGGGAAGAACACACGATCCGTGTTGATGCCGATCGCCGCTCGCTCCCACTGCGCTCCGCTCACCAGCTCCGCACCGTCCCACCCGCAGAACGCCGTTGCCTGGGCATGCGTCGCCGTCCTGATCTGGGCACCGGGGTAGCCTTCGACGACGTCGTCGTATACTTCGAAACTCACGTTCGTGAACGTTCCGAGCGGTGTACAGGCGCCGGCGGCCACGCAGGCCTGGTAACGACCCACCACGACGGGATACCGGTCGATGTAGTAGGGCGTCAGGTAGACCGTGTGGCGCGGGTAGCACTCGAAATCTTCGGCTTCGCACCCGATCTCCACGGCACCGCCTGGAACACAGATCTCTTCCTCGAGGGGAGGCGACACTCGCCGTGTACCATCGCACCCTCCGCCGCACTCGGTGGGCTCCGTGTCCCAGGTGCAATCCGCCCTGCAGCGGAAGTACCGGACCGCGCTGCCCTCACACCCATTGCGGTCCGCAAACTGGGCCTCGCCTTGGAGACACTCCGGGTCCGGCAGATCTGGAGCGGTCTGCATCCAGTCCTCCCAAGCACCGCTGGCGCCGCACACCCGAGTCTCGGTGCCGCATGCTCCTGTGAGACGCGTTTCCGAAGTGGAGGGCGAGCACCCCGCATCCGCGACGTGCGAATCCAAGCCACCGCCCCCATCGGGAACACCGGAATTGCTGCCGCAACCCGCACCAGCGAACACCGCCCACAGGCCCAAGGCCAATGGGACCCACCACAGCTCCTTCGCCATCCGATCCTCCGCGCCGCCCTGCGGCCTCCACGTCTACTCCCCAGCGTCTCCCGCTCTCACCTTGACGGCAGTCTTGACTGCTCCGACCGGGAACTACCTCGACCGCCCGCTGGGCGTCAAGGCAATTCCACTCTGCGCGGAACTCATCGCGAGCGCTTGGTGAATGTTTTCTCGCTTTGGGGGAGGGTTGGGGGGAAGGCGACGGTCAGGCTCGCGTCAGCGCCCTCCGCTGGCGGCGGTTACCCTCCGCTCCCTCGTCGGTGATCCCTCGATCGTCGCCGAAGTCGCAGCGCTTCAGCGCCGTTCCGCCCTTGAAAACGAGGACACGCGCGACAGACCCACGAGAAACCACGCGAGACAGTAGTCGCGCTCGAGCGCTGCCTCGGCCACACGGCGGCCTCCTGACTGGGCTAGGCGGTTCGACAGGAGGGAGAGGTTGCGTTGCGGAATCATGGGTCAGGTACCAACAACGGCGCGAAGCTCGTCGGTGTCGACGTTTACGCGCAGGCGCCAGCGCGCTTGGTAGGGCCCTTCGACAGGCATGACGGGGTCCAGCAGCACGTAGCTCGCCGTCAGGCTGCGGCGAAGGCGGTCGATGTCCTCGAGCGGCGTTTCGTCAAACGTCTCCAGCAGGAACCCCAGCCGACGAATGACTGCGCCCACATCCAGCCGCAACGCATAGTCGACCAGCCTGTTCGACGAGATGGCGTCTCTGCGCATCCAGTATCCCTTGGCCACCTCACTGAAGCCGCCGCAGTACTCCGGCTGCTTCAGACCATCGATGACGGTCCGCTCGATGTCACTCACGCGCACACGCTCGGTCTTGGTGACCCAGTGGTCGATGACGCCGAACACGTCCTCCGGCTTGCAGCGAACGAAGCGAAACTCCGTGCCCAGCACCGTACGCGGCCGCGTGGGCTTGGGCGACGTCACGAACACGCCGAGCTGCGGCTGAGTGACCATCTGGTGCAGTTCCATCGCCGACGCATGGGAGAGGTAGTGCTCGGGCGCGTCGGCGAGCTCGCGGGCCACCACATAGGGCTCGGCTCACTCAAGGCAAGGCATGAATCAACCGGCCCGCAGCCCCCGCCGGCGCGCGGCGTCCCCCCAGCGCGCTCGTGGCGCACTCGTGCACTGCCGCATCGGCCTCACCGCGAACGGTCACGGTGACGACCCCAGCATCGTCCCACGTGGCTTGCACCGAGACCACGTGGTCGCGCGCGACGCCCGCGCACCCGCGCAGCACCGCGCGCTGCTCGTCGAGGTACCCACGCACCACCTGGCGCGGGTCGCCGGTCGGTACGGGCGGCGTGCTGACGGGCACGGCGGTCGGCGTCTCCACAGCGGGCGTCGCTGCAACAGGCGCCGCAGCCAGCGCCTCGTCCATGTAGCGGGCCAGCTGCTCGAAGCCATACACGTCCGCGCGGCGCAGCGCCCACTCACCACCGCAGAGCTGGGCCGTTGGCACACGCTCAGCCAGCGTCACCTCCACCAGCGTCGTGCGCAGCACCTGCGCCACGCCACCCTGCACGGGCACGCTCAGCGCCGCACGCCCGTCCACCCCCAGCGTGAACGTCTCGCACGTCGCCGCAGTGTCCGGCTGACTCGGCAGGATGGTCACCTGAACCAACTCTCGGCTGCGCTCAGGCGAGAACTCGAACGTGAGGGTCGCCGCCTCCGTGCGGAACGTGGCGCGCACCCCGCGGAGCACGTCCCCGCGGCGCGAGAACTCGAACCTCGGCCCCTGCCGCCGGAGCGACGCCTCCTCGCGGGCGCCGTCCTCCGCGCTGTTCCCGCTCACGTCGGCGGGCTCCGCGCTGTCGGCACACCGCCACGGGCCCACGGGCGTGCAGCTCACGGCGGAGTCCGGGACGCTGCTGCACTGGAACCTCACCTCACCGCAGCGCGCGATCCACGAGCGCCCCTGCGTGCCGCCCCGCATCTGGCTCACGTCGATGGCCGCCGGGTCACAGCCCGTGGCGCCGGCCGACGCGATCTGCAGCCGGCGAGTGCTGGAGCCACCGCACCCCAAGAGGAGCCCGACGACCAGCACCAACGAGTACCCGAGCCAAGTCATCCTGCGCATGCGGCTTGGTAGCACACGGAAGCGCTAGACCCAGCTCGGCAGCTCGATGTCTGAAAGTTCGCTGAGCCCGAACATGTCGCGCTCCACGATGTGGAAGCACCTCACCACCTCAGGAAGATCCTCTGCGCGCGCATCGAACGAACGAACATCCACAGCGTCCAGGAAGCGTCGAAGGAACGCTACGTGGCTGACGCTGCCGGCGCGGATGAGGTAGTCGATGTCCGAGCGGTCATTTGCGTTGAACCGATTGAGCTTGGAGATCGCGACATCCACAGCGCCCAAGACGCGGACGCGCGGAGTCGTGCGTTCATCCTCGAAGTCGAGCGGGATCCACTCAGGGACGTGAGGGAGGAGTGGAATGCCGTTCGCCACCACCTCCACGTAGACCCCGTGGCGCCGCGCGAGAGTGGTGCCGGGTCCTGCTAGCCCAAGTAGATGGCCCTCGTCCGCTTCGTCGATCGACGCAGTGCGGAGCACGTCTGCATCCTTGGTGGACCGATATAGAGGACGCTGGAGCACGAGCGCCCCTGCACCGAAGACGTCGAGAGTGGGTGTCGAGTCTCGCTCCCAGCCGGCACGGATGTCGAGAAGCAGGCTATGGATGGGCGAGGGCAGCATGGTTCATGGCGTCCACGAAATCGGCGACCGTGAGGCTCGTTGCGATGTTGTGCTTCCGGGCGATCGGATCGCCCGTGGCAAGTAGTTCGCGGGCCGTTTCCACGCTTCGGATCGCGAGGTCGAGTACATCGGGACCACGAACGACGTCGGGTTCGGTCGAGTCTCGTACGAGCGAAATGACCATCCGCGCCTCGCGTGCGGGCAGCACATAGGTCTCCGGCAACGGCTTCTTGGCGAGCGCATGCTCGATGACGTCGAGTAGCCACTCGAGGCGATGCGCCACATGGGCGTGATCGAGTCCGTCGCGTACCGCGGGGAGTGAGAGCTCGCGAACTCGATGCAGAACCACGGGCAACAACGCCGCGACGTGACGCGGCAGGGGAACTCGAAGCACACGAACGATCAGCTCGTTCACGTTCGCGTAGCGTGGCGCGCCAGCACTCGGAACCTGGGCCAGGTGCCATGCGCCGTGATGAAGCAGTGCGTTCTGCACTGCGGCATCGTCGTCGACGACCGGCAGGAACGTCTCGAGTGAGAGGTTGAAGCGCTGGACCAGATAGAGGAACTGCTCGGCCGTGAACGACGCACGCCCTCGCTCGACGTTGCTGAGATGCGCCTGCGACACGCCCAGTTCGGCGGCGAGCGTGGTCTGAGGCAGCACTCGGGTCCGACGCTCGGCCGACACGAGTTCCGCGATGCGTCGTCGCAGAACCTCATCGGATCCAGTGGTTTCGTGCGCTTTCATCACATACGTAATATGCACATTACGTATGTGATAGCAACCCAGCCGGCACCTTTACGGCTGCTCAGCCCGCAGCTCCGCCCCTCGCGCTTCAGCCCGCTCCCACATCCGCACGTACCCCTCGGCGGACCGGAACAGCGGCTCCAAGTCCGCATCCGTCACACCGTCGCGCCGCGCATCCTCGATCAGCTCGGGGATCAGCCCCACGTGGATCATCCCCTCGGTGTTGAAGTCCACCGTGCGGCTGCCCAGCTGCGGCTCCTCGAACGTCACGTCACCCGCGAACGACGTGAACGGGTACGTGATCGGGTTGCTCTGCTCCGTGCTGCAGCCCGACTGCTCGCCGAAGCGTGGGCCCGCGGCGCCGGCGAAGCCGTTCAGGTCGAAGCCGAAGCCCTCGGCGGGGTAGCCGCCGCGCTCGGTGATCATCGCGATGCGCGCGCGCAAGCCATCCGCCATGGCGCCCTCGCGGTCGGCGGCGCTGCAGCGTCCGAGGCCCGAGGTGGAGATGCCGCCGATGTCGTAGATGCGGCCCGCGTTGATGTTCCCGTGCGTGCCCGCCGCGGGGTAGTCGTTGGCCTCGAGGATCTCGTAGGCCCGCGCGAACGAGCGCTGCGGGAAGTGGTCCACCTCGAGGATCATGCCGCGCAGCATCATCTCGTTGATGAGCAGCTCACCCATGGGCTGGAGGCCCGCCGCCTGACAGTAGGGCCCCTCGAGCGGGGGCTGCTGGATCTGCGGCAGGTACGGCAGCACGGTGCCGCTCGGCGCTGCCGCGAAGCCCGTGACGTCGAGCGGGGCCTCCGAGAAGTACTCGGCGCGCGGCATGTTGAAGCCGCCGTAGTGAACGCTGCCGCCGTCGAACGAAGCCGACACGCCCGTGTCGCAGTCGAGCGTGAAGTTCGAGTAGTGGCCGCTGTTGATGACGTTGCCCAGCTCGATGAAGCCGCGGCTTCCGTCGCCCGCCGAGAAGGCGTTGTCGTACTTGTGCACGGGGAACAGCGCGCGCACGCCGCGCTCGTGGAAGTGGGCCAGCTGCTGGCGGACGAAGGCCGCGTCACAGGTGGGGAAGCCCTCGCGCGGCACGGAGAAGCAGTCGAACAGGTTCGAGATCTCGATGCCCAGCACCACGGCAAGCTTGCCGTCCTCGATGACCTCGCGCGCCTCGGCGGGGCTCGTCACGATGCGGAACCAGCCGCGGCCGGGGCCACCCGACTGCGCGTCGATGTAGCGCTCCATCGCATAGGCCTCATCGAGCTCGCGCTCCACGCCCACCATGTCGTTGCACGAGTAGCGCACCGCCTGCGCGCGGGTGCCCACCACCAGGTCGCACAGCACCTGGTTGCCGGTGGCGTGCTGCACCACCAGGCGCAGGCCCGCGAGGTACGAGCGCTCGAGCCACTTGTAGTACTGCGTCTGGTGCGTGGAGCTGTGCCGCGCGTTGGGCCAGTCCACGAAGTCCGGGAAGCCGCGCGTGTCGTGGTTGGCCTCGGGCGTGCGGCCCAGCACCAGCGCCGCCCCGAGCGTGCCCACGTCGGTGTTGCCGTTGCCGTCGAAGAAGTAGCCCACCAGGTCGCGCCGGCCCTCAAGCCCGTGGAAGCGCTCGCAGTCGGGCAGCGCCGCCTCGACCCCCAAGCGATGGAAGGGCGCGCCGTGGAAGATGCCCCCGCCGCCGAAGCCGAAGTTGGTGAGCAGATGCGAGTGCGCGTCCACGAAGCCGTACAGGTCGCCGTCGTCGAAGGTGCTGCGGGTGACGCTGCCGGTCGCGTCCAGCGTCAGCTCCGGGAACGTGGCGCAGCCCTCCGCGGGGTAGAGCGTGAGCACGCCGGCCTGCTCCGGGTCGTCGGTGGTGCCGAAGGGCGTGATGAAGCGCCCGGTCCGCCGGCTGCGCAGCGCGAGGCGCTCGTCGTCGTGGGTGGACACGCTGATCTCCCACTCGGCGGGCGAGATGAACGTGTCGTCCAGCAGCATGACGTCGTTGTCGAGCGTGGCCGCGCTGCCCAGCTCGTCCACCTCGGACACCAGGTAGTTCCGGTCCTGGTCGTAGACGAGATACGTGCCCAGGTCCGACGCCTTGAGGGTCACGCGCAGCGCCTGCTCGGCGTCGCGCCCGCTGAACTCGTAGCCGGAGCCCTCGATCCCGCGCACCAGGTAGCGCGTGTCACGGCCGCCGGGCGGCGTGGCGTCCATGACGAAGCAACCCTCGTTGAAGGCGTAGACGCTCTCGTAGGCGGGCGCCTCGGGGCGGCGGACGAACGAGTCGTCGGCGCAGCCCGCGACCGCTGTGCCGACGGCCGCGAGCCCTAGAAAGACGAGGAGATTCGATGCATTGGGGGGACGCATAGGCGCATTGTGACGGCCACGACGATCCACGCCACCGATAACTCCGTCAGTGTGTGATCGAAGAGGGGCCGCGCGTCACCACCTCGCCGGAATGGAAGCCCGCCCGCCGCTGGTTGAGCGGCGAACAGGGATAGGAGACAATGCGCGCCATGAAATTCTCACGGGTGGGTTCACGGGTGGTCGCGAGCGCTTGGCTGATGCTGACGCCGCTGCTGGGGTGTTCGGGGGGAGAGGAAGCGGAGGCCACGGAGACGCCGGCCACGACGGCGGCGCCCACGCCGCCCACGACCGCGACCGCGGAGCCGTCGGCCGTGCCGGAGCCCGAGCCGGAGCCCACTCCTGCGCCGGCGCCGGGGCCGACCATCGTCGAGCTGAACGCCACGGTGGGGACCGAGGCCCAGCCGGGCTGGGTGGACCTGCTGCACACCGTGCAGACCACCGTGGCCACCACCAGCGCGTACCGCGACGAGCTGCGCCAGATCGGCTTCCTGTTCGACGGCGACCTGACCACCGCGTGGAACTCGGCCACCATGCCCGAGGGCGACACCTCGCCGCGCAGCATCTACGTCCGCGTGCCGGCGGGGGCGCGCGTGCACGCCATCGACCTGACCGCTGGCTTCACCAAGGTGCAGGGCGCGAGCGACCTGTTCGCGGGCAACCGTCGCCTGCGGCGCGTGCGCGTGCGGCATCCGGGTGGCGAGGTGCTGGCCACGCTCGACTCGGAGCAGCGCGCCATGCAGCGCATCCCCCTCGAGGGTGGCCCGGGCGACTACGAGATCGAGATCCTCGAGTGGGTGCAGGGTACGCGGCCCACGTGGCGTGAGCTCTGCATCTCGGAGCTCCGCGTGTGGGGTGAGGCGGACGCGAGCGCTCCGCGCGCGGCTGCGGCCACGCCGCTCTTGGGCGTGCTGCCCGGGTCGGTGGTGAACGCCGAGCTCGCGGCGGGCGGCGCCGAGCTGGACGGCCTGGCGGAAGGCGAAGAGGGCGAAGACGGCCTCGAAGGGGACGACTTCGACGACGAGTCCGAGCCCGCCAACGCGGCTCCCGTGATCGCGCAGCGCGCCAGCGGCTTGCAGATCACCCGCTTGGAGCTGGCGCCCGCGATGGACGGTCGTACGCCCCTCGAGCCGCGCACCACCTACTCCAAGACCGAGGACGACCAGGTCTACTGCTACTTCGAGCTGACCAACCCGGACCGCACCGAGAACACGGTGACGTTGGCCTGGGAAGACAGCAGCGGCGGCAGCCGCGGGGCGCCCACGCAGATCACGGTGAACGCCAACCGCCGCTTCATCAACTTCCGCTACACGTCGGTCAGCTGGCGGCGCCCCGGCACGTACTACTGCGTGGTCCGTCAGGGCACCGACGAGCTGGGCCGCATCCCGTTCACCGTCACGGAGTGATGCGGCCCAGGCCGTGACTCGTACTAGGGCGCGTCGAGCTCCGCCAACACGGCGTCGAGCTCGGCGCGATAGTTCTCGGCGGTCACGGCCGTGTCCATCTCGGCCTCGAAGTCCTCGGCCACGGGCAGCGTCGTCTCGGTGACCGCCACGGGAGCGGGCTCCGGCTCGGGCACGGGATCGGGCTGCGGGGCGACCTCGGGCTCCACGGTGGGCGTTTCGACGGCGGCGGGCTCGGCTTCCTCACCGCCACAGGCCACGCCCAGCAGGGCGAACGCGACGATCGCGATCTGGATGGCGTGCTTCACTGGGCACCTCCTTCTTCGGCGCGCGCCTGTCCGTCGGCCGCGTGGTCGTTCGGGTGTTCGTCGCCTCGGGCCTGCGCCGCTGCGGCGGTGAGCGCGCCGTCGTGCCGACGGTCCTCGCGCTCGAAGGCCGCGTCCACGCGGGTCACGGTCTCGGTGTCGTTGGCCGCGACGGCGCGCTGACGGATCGCTCGCAGACGGGCTTCGCGCCGCGCATGCGTGGTCAGCTCCGCGCGAGCCGCCTCGGGCAGCTCCTCCGGTCGTCCCACGCCGGTCCGCTCGCGCACCTCGTTCCAGCGACGGGTGCGTGCAGCGCCGCGGCGCGTCTCGCGAGCCTCGGGTGTCTCGTCCGCGGGCCGCGCGTGCGCCCGCTCGGCGGCGCGCGCTTCACGCGCCTCGGGGCTGCCTTGACCCCGGTTGTCGCGGTCGTCTGCCGGGCGCTCGGCCGCGTTGTCCGCTTGCATCGCCTCGCGAGCCGCCTCGAGACCTTCGCGAGCCGTGTCGCGGGCCGCCGCTTGCGCCTCGGGATCGCCGCGCGCCGCCATGACCGCGGCCGCTCCCTCGCGAGCCGCACCGCTCACTCCGCGCCGCGGCGGATCGCCCTGCGCCGCCGCGCCTCCCGCCATCATCAGCGCCAGCACCAACGCCGCGCCGTACTGCCTTGCTCGAGAATTCATCTCGTACCTCACCTTTCGTCAGGACGCGCGCACACACGTGTGA
This sequence comes from uncultured Sandaracinaceae bacterium, assembly GCA_964510015.1. Classification (GTDB taxonomy): domain Bacteria; phylum Myxococcota_A; class Polyangia; order Polyangiales; family Houyiibacteriaceae; genus JADJJE01. Next base: position 3,675 of record CAZEAA010000021.1, on the reverse strand, counting down.
GCGCAGTCGTGTGTACGAACCGGCCCCCGCCTCGGATACCCCGAATGGGGACAATTCGTCTAGTCGCGGGTCAGGGGCAGCGCGATCTCGAACCAGGCACCGCGGGGCGACGGGATCGCGCGGGCTCGCCCCCCGTGGCGCTCGGCCACCTCGCGCACCAGCGCGAGACCGAGACCGGCGCCGCCCTGCCCTGCGCGGCGCTCGCGGTGGAACGGGACGAAGATGCGCTCCTCAGCCCCCGCGGGGACGCCCTCCCCCTCGTCGCGCACGTGGATGAGGACCTCGCTCTTCGACGTGGTGAGCGCGACCTCCACGCGGCTCTCGCGGGGGGCGTGCTGGAGCGCGTTGCGCAGCAGGTTGTCGAGGGCCCGGCCGAGCAGCTCGGGCTCGACCACGGCGCTGGTCGCTTCGGGCGCGCGAAGAACCAGCGTCACGTCCGCCAGCGTGGCGGCGTGGGTGAAGCGACGAATGGAGTCGCGTACGATCTCGCGCACGTCGGCCGAGCGCTCCTCACGGGGCGCCGCGCGGGCCTGACCCAGCCCCAACAACTCCTGGGCCATGACCTCGAGCCGCGTGACCTCGGCGCCCACCTCCTCGAGCGCTTCACGCAGCTCGGCGTCCGCGCGCGGGCGCCGCAGGCTCACGTCCACGGTGGCGCGCAGCGTGGCGAGCGGGGTGCGCAGCTCATGCGCGGCGCCGGCCAGAAGTCGCTCACGAGCGACGCGGTCGTCGCGCATGCGGACGGTGGCGCGGCTGACGGCTTCGCGTAGCTCCCCCACCACGTCCGGCAGGTCGTCGGGCGGGGGTTCGTGGTCGAGGCGCCCCTCGCCGAGCAACTTGACGTGCGCCGTGATGCCCTCGAGGCGGCGAGCCAGCCAACGCGCGTGCCGCCGCTGCGCGACGAAGAGCGCGAGCGCGACGAGCAGCAGCCCCAGCGCGCTCGAGCGCCAGTACGCATCCATGGTGCGCTCGACGTCATCCAAGCGGGTGGCCAGCCAGAGCGTGTGCAGGCGGCCTTCGGGGCTCGGCACCCGCAGGGTCAAGATGCGGAGGCCGCGCTCGGTGTGGAACACGGGCTCTGCGGTAGCGGGCGGCCGCAGGCGAAGCGGCATGCGGTCATCGGGGCGCCCCACCCGCTGGAGCGCTCCGTCCGGACCATAGATGGCCGCGGCGGCGGAGGGTAGCGAGCCGCTCGTGAGCAACGCCGCGCGCACCGGCGAGTCGTCGGCGTGGAGGTGGGGCAGGCCGTGCGGACGGTCGAACAAGCTCACCGACTCGGTGGCGGCCTGCGCGCTCAACGCCTGATCGAGCGCAGCAAGCAGCGAGCGCTGGAAGAGGAAGCCCACGCCCCCACCGGCCAGCGCCATCAGCGACAACGGCAGCGCCACGCCATAGGCGAGCAGGCGTCGGTCCAGCCTCATGGGTCGTGCCCGGGCGGCGACAGGCGAAACCCCACTCCGCGGACCGCCACGATGCGGGGGCCATCGGCGCCGAGGGCGTCCAGCTTGCGGCGCAAGTACCCCACGTAGACATCCAGGATGTTCGGGTCGCCCTCGAAGCCCCAGCCCCACACCGCCGTGAGCAAGTGGCTGCGCGTCATCACGTCGCCCGCATGCGCAAACAGCTCGTTGGCCAGCGACATCTCCCGCGGTGACAGCGAGACCTCGAGCTCGCCGCGACGGATCAAGTGGCGCCGCGCGTCCAGATCCACGCCGCCCACGTGGAGTGTCACGCTCGCCCCAACCGCACGTCGCTGGAGCGCTTCGAGGCGCGCCACCAGCTCGGCAAACGCAAACGGCTTGACGAGGTAGTCGTCGGCACCCGCGCGCAGGCCGGTCACGCGCTCCCCCACCTCGCCGCGCGCCGTCAGCATCAGCACCGGCAGGCGCAGCCCTTCGCTGCGCCAGGCGCGCAGCAAGCTCGGCCCGTCCACGTCGGGCAGCATCCAGTCGAGCACGGCCACGTCGTAGGCCACGTCCTGCACCTGTCGGCGCGCGTCGGCCGCGGTCCCGCAGACGTCCACCACGTGGCCCGCTTCGCGCAGGCCGCGCGCGACCTTCTCGGCCAAGCGAGCTTCGTCTTCGATCAGGAGGATGCGCATCGAGAGCACGGTTCTATCAGGAAGCCGCAGCCTCTGCCGCGGCGCCGTCGCGGACACCCAGCAAGCGCGCCAGGTAGGGGTAGACCACGGGCAGGAGCAGCAGGCTCACCGTCGTGGACGTGACGAGCCCGCCCACCACCACGGTCGCGAGCGGGCTCTGGACCTCCGCGCCGGCGCCCGTGGCCAGCATCATGGGGACGAAGCCGAACGATGCGACCAAGGCTGTGGTGGAGACGGGGCGCAGGCGCGCACGCGCCGCGTCGAGGGCCGCGTCGCGCAATCGCTTGCCAGCGCGGCTCTCTTCTTCGATGCGCGCGACCAGCACCACCCCGTTGAGCACGGCGATGCCCGAGAGAGCGATGAAGCCGATGGCTGCCGAGATGGACACGGGCAGCCCGCGCAGCGAGAGCGCGACGATGCCCCCCACCGCGGCGAAGGGGATGTGGAGCCCGATGATGATCACCGGCGCGAGGCGCCGGAAGAGGAGCAACAGCGTGCCGGCGATGCCCAGCAACACCAGCGGGATGACCCACATCAAGCGACGCTTGGCGGCCTCGAAGGCCTCGTACTGGCCGCCCCAGACCAAGCGGAAACCATCGGGCGCAGAGAGCCCTGCTAGCCGCGCGCGCGCGTCCCCGGCCACGCTGCCGAGGTCGCGACCGCGGACGTTGAAGCCCACGGCGATGCGTCGCTCGGAGCGGTCGTGGTAGATCGCGCTGGGCGTCTCGACGGTGCGGACGGCCGCTACCTCGTCGAGCGGGACGAGTCCGCGCGCCGTGGGGATGGGTGAGTGCCCGAGCCCCGCGCTGGTGGGCGGGGTCAGCCTCACGCGGATGGGGATGCGCAGCACGTCGTCGTACGTGGCGCCGGCCTCGAGGCCCACCTGATACGCCTGCACCGCGTCGAGCACGTCGGACACGCGCAGCTCGTGCCGGGCCGCGCGCAGCGCGTCGGGGACCACGTCCAGCAGCGGCACCTCGGGGGGCGCCAGGATGCGTACATCCTCCGCTCCGTCGAGCCCTTGCAGGCGCCGCTCCACCTCCTCGGCGAGCCGGCGCGCCGTGCCCAGCTCGGGGCCGTACACGCTGACGCTCACGTCGGTGACGTCGCCGCCCACCAGCTCGTTGAAGCGCATCTGGATGGGCTGCGTGAACGCGATCTCGTCGTCCGGGGCCGTCGCTGCGATGCGCTCCGCGAGCTCGGTGAGGAGCCCCTCGCGCGTGACGCCGGCGCGCCACTGGGATGGGGGATGGAGCCGCACGAACACGTCGGACTGCTCGAGTCCCATGACGTCCGTGGCTACGGCGGGGCTGCCGATGCGGCTGTGGATGGAGGCCACCTCCGGGACCTCGAGCGCGGCCTGCTCGAGCGCGGTGCCGAGACGCGCGGCCTCACGGATCGAGATGTCGGGCCGGCGCGTGGCCTGGATGACCAGGTCACCTTCGTCCAGCTGAGGCACGAACGCGGTGCCGGCGCGCGCAAACAGCACCCCGCCGCCCACCAGGCTGAGCAGCGCCAGAATGGCCAGCAGCCCCGGCCGGCCGCTCACCCAGCGCAGCAAGGGCGTGTATGCA
>CAZEAA010000020.1:0-30668 GCA_964510015.1 uncultured Sandaracinaceae bacterium | reverse complement strand
GCACCCAGTAGCGCAGCGAGTCCATGATCAGCTGGAGCGCGAACGGGTGCCGCGTGTTCAGCGTGTTGCCGCAGCCGGTGTAGTCCACGTAGCGCTCGCTGTCTTGCGCCACACGGTAGTAGGCCGCGTTGTCGAGCCCGCGGAAGCACAGCGTGGGCCCCTCGTGGTCGCTCTCGGCGGTGTGGTTGTAGACCACGTCCAGGATCACCTCGATGCCCGCCGCGTGCAGGCTGCGCACCATCGCCTTCCACTCGTCCACCTGCGCGCCGCCGTCGCCCGCGCTGCAGAACTCGCCGTGCGGGGCGAAGTAGCCCACCGAGTTGTAGCCCCAGTAGTTGCGCAGCCCGAGCTGCGCCAAGCGGTGGTCGTGCACGTAGTGGTGCACCGGAAGCAGCTCGATGGCCGTCACACCGAGGCGCGCGTAGTGCTCGAGCATCACCGGGTGCGCGAGCCCAGCGTACGTCCCGCGCAGCGCCTCCGGGATGCCGGGATGCGTCTTGGTCAGCCCGCGCACGTGGGCCTCGTACAGCACCGTGTCCTGCCACGGCGTGCGTGGCGGCCGGTCGTCGCCCCAGTCGAACGTCGAGGACGTCACGATGGAGCGCGGAACGTGGGCGGCGCTGTCCGCGCTCTGCCGGCCCTGCTCGAGCGGGTGCGAGAAGACTTGCTCGCTCCAGCGCACCTCGCCCTCGATGGCGCGCGCGTACGGGTCCAGCAGCAGCTTGCTCGCGTCGGCGCGCAGCCCGCGATGGGGGTCGTACTCGCCGTGCGCGCGGAAGCCGTAGCGCTGCCCCGGCGCGATGTCCGGCAGGTAACCGTGGAACACCCCGCCGGCGTTCTCGGGCAGGGTCACGCGGCGCTCCGTGCCCTCGGCGTCGAAGAGGCAGAGCTCCACCGTGTGGGCCGCGCCGGCGAAGACCGCGAAGTGGGTGCCCGCGCCGTCGAACACCGCGCCGAGCGGGTAGGGGACCGAAGGCCACACAATCATCTCGAACCGTTCGCGAGGGAGGGTACAGTCGAGCCAAGCGTTGATGCAGGATCTCGAAGAGCTACGGCGACGGGCGCGTGAGCGCGGCGTCGAGACACACTACCACGACATCGACGGAGTCCTGCGCGAGGCTTCCGAGGAGGCGCTCGCGGCGATGCTCCGGGCGCTGGGCGACGGGGACCGTGCCGCAGCCTTTCTGCCGCCGGTCACGGTGTTCTGGGATGGCGTGGGCGTGCTGGCGGTGCAGCCGCCCGAGGGGGCCGCGAGCCTCACGGTGGAGGTCACGCTCGAGGGCGGGGAGACGTTCACGGAGCAGCGCGAGATCGCTTCGCTCGCGCCTCTCGAAGACGGCCGCGGTCGCCGCGTGATGCTCTCGCGCACGCTGCCCTTCGGCTATCACCGGGTGCGTGTGGTCATCGACGGCGCCGCGCAGGAGGGCGCGCTCTTCGCCGCCCCGCAGCGCGTGTTCCAGGGGCGTGAGGCACGCAGCTGGGGGGTGTTCGCGCCCACGTATGCGCTGCGCTCCGATCGCAGCCTGGGCATCGGTGACCTCGCAGATCTCGAGCGGCTCGCCGCGTGGCTGGGCGAGGCCGGCGGCAGCACGCTGGCCACGCTGCCGCTGACCGCCACGTTCGTCACGGACCCGTTCGACCCGAGCCCCTACGCGCCCATCAGCCGGCTGTTCTTCTCGGAGCTGTACCTGGCGCTCGATGCGTTGCCGGAGTTCGAGCTCGCCCCCGCGAGTGTTCGCGAGGCCCTGGCCGCGGAGCAGGGCACGGGCGGCCCTTCGGTGGACTACCCCCACGTGGCTAGGCTGAAGCGGCAGCTCATCCAGCCGCTGGCCAGCGTGGTGGAGACGCACCCCGAGCTGCGCGCGGAGCTGGACACGTGGATCACGGCGCACCCGCGCGCCGTGGACTACGCGCGCTTCGTGGCCACGCACCAGGCACCCGGGGCGTCGTTCGCCACATGGCAGAGCGAGGACCGCTGGCTGCCCGCCGAGCACGACGCGGTGCGCACGGAGCTCTACGTCCAGTGGCGCCTCGCCGCCCAGCTCGCGGGGCTCGCGCAGCGCGCCCGGCAGCACGCAGTGGGGCTCTACCTCGACATGCCGCTCGGCGCGCATCCGAGTGGCTTCGACGCCTATCGCTACCGCGACGCGCTGCTGACCGGCTGCGCGCAGGGCGCCCCGCCCGACACGCTCTTCGATGGCGGGCAGAACTGGGGCTTCGCGCCGCTGCATCCGCGCCGCTCGCAGGAGACCGCACACGCGTACTTCCGCGCGTCGGTGGCCAGCCAGATGCAGCACGCCGAGGTGCTGCGCATCGACCACGTGATGGGCCTGCACCGCAGCTACTGCGTGCCCGACGGCCTCGGCGCGCGCGAGGGTGTCTACGTGCGTCAGCCGGCCAGCGAGCTGTACGCGGTGCTCACCATCGAGTCGCATCGTCACCAGACGCACGTGGTGGGCGAGGACCTCGGCACGGTGCCCAACGAAGTACGCGAGGCCATGGCGCGCCACGGCATCGGGCGCTTGCACGTGGCCCAATACGAAGCCGACGCGGCGGCGAGCGGCGTGCTCCCCGAGAACGCCATCGCCAGCTTGAACACCCACGACATGCCGCCGTTCGCGGCCTTCCATGCGGCGCGCGGAGGCGACGCGGCGCGCACGGAAGAAGCGCTGCGGGCGGAGCTGCACACGCTCGGCGCCTCGGCCGCGCGGCGGGTGCTGGTGAACCTCGAAGACCTGTGGCTCGAGACCCGCCCGCAGAACGTCCCCGGCACGGGCCCCGAGTCGCCCAACTGGCGTGGGCGCCTGGCCCTCTCGCTCGCCGAGCTGCGCGACGACCCGCGCGTCGCGGCGGGTGTCCAGGCGATCCAGCGCACCGCGGTCCCAGCGCGCCCCCACGGACAGCGCGCCGGCGCCTCCATCGACGCCTCACGCGCCACCGAGCTGGACCTCTACCTCTTCAACGAGGGCACGCACGAGCGCCTCTTCGACGTGCTGGGCGCGCACCCGGGCCAGCACCAAGGCGCGGACGGAGTGTTCTTCGCCGTGTGGGCCCCCAACGCCGCGTGGGTCTCCGTGCTGGGATCGTTCAACGGCTGGTGGCCCGAGCACCAGCGCCTCTTCCCGCAGGGCAAGTCCGGGGTGTGGTCCGCGTTCGTGCCCGGCGCGCGCGTGGGCGACCTCTACAAGTACCGCGTGGTCACCGCCGACGGAGCCCACCTCGACAAGGCGGACCCCTTCGCGCGTCGCTCCGAGCAAGCGCCCCAGACCGCGTCCATCGTGTACACACACGAGCACGCATGGCGCGACCACGAGTGGATGGCCACGCGCGCCGACAAGCAGCGTGTGGGCGCGCCGGTCTCCGTGTACGAGCTGCACCTCGGCTCCTGGCGCCGGCATGAAGACGGAACGCTGCTCACCTATGCGGAGGCCGCGCCGCTCTTGGTGGAGCACGTCACGCGCTTGGGCTTCACGCACGTGGAGCTGCTGCCCGTCATGGAGCACCCCTTCTACGCGTCGTGGGGCTACCAAATCACGGGCTTCTTCGCGGCGTCCTCGCGCTATGGCAGCCCCGAAGAGCTGATGGCGCTGGTGGACGCGCTGCACGCCGCGGGGATCGGCGTGATCCTCGACTGGGTGCCGGGGCACTTCCCCTCCGACGACTTCGCGCTCGCGCGCTTCGACGGCACGTGCCTGTACGAACACGAGGACCCGCGGCGCGGGGTGCACCCCGACTGGAAGAGCCTGATCTTCAACTACGGGCGCCGCGAGGTGCAGGCCTTCCTGATCTCGAGCGCCGTCTACTGGATGGAGACGTTCCACATCGACGGGCTGCGCGTGGATGGCGTCGCGTCGATGCTCTACCTCGACTACTCGCGCAAGGCCGGTGAGTGGCTGCCCAACGAGCACGGCGGGCGGGAGAACCTGGACGCCATCGCGTTCCTGCGGCGCCTCAACGAGGTGCTCTACGGCCGCTTCCCCGAGACGCAGACCACGGCCGAAGAGAGCACGTCGTGGCCCATGGTCTCGCGGCCCACGTGGGTGGGCGGGCTCGGCTTCGGCTTCAAGTGGGACCTCGGCTGGATGAACGACGTGCTGCGCTACTTCGGGCGCGACCCGGTGCACCGCCGCTTCCATCAAGAGCAGCTCACGTTCCGCTCCATGTACGCCTTCGGGGAGAACTTCGTGCTGCCGCTCTCGCACGACGAGGTCGTGCACGGGAAGGCGTCGCTGCTGGGCAAGATGCCCGGCGACGTGTGGCAGAAGTTCGCGAACCTGCGGCTGCTCTACGCGTTCATGTACGCGCAGCCCGGTCACAAGCTGCTGTTCCAGGGGGCCGAGCTCGCGCCGTGGGACGAGTGGTCGCACGACCGGCCGCTCGATCTCGGGCTGCTCGGGTGGTCCACGCATCGCGGCGTGTTCGACCTGTTGTCGGCGCTCAATCGTGTCTATCGGCAGGAGCCGGCGCTGCACCAGCTCGACTTCGTGCCGGCCGGCTTCGAGTGGGTGGAGACCCGCAACCCCGAGTGGAGCGTGCTGGCCTTCGAGCGCATCGCGCAGGATGGCTCGCGCGTGCTATGCGTCTTCAACTTCACCCCCGTGCCGCGTGAGGGCTACCGCGTGGGCGTGCGCTCGCCCGGCTTCTGGACCGAGCTGCTGAACACCGACGCCAGCGACTTCGACGGCTCGGGCGTGGGCAACCAAGGCGGCGTGTGGACCAAGCCCATGGAAGCTCAAGGGCGCGAACACTCGCTCGCGCTGCGCCTGCCTCCGCTCGGGGCCCTCTACCTGCGGTCGCCACGATGAGCGCTGCGCCGGGCAGCGCGTTGGTGCTCGCGGGCGACATCGGCGGCACGCACACGCGCTTCGTGTTGGCCGAGGTCAGCACGGATGTCGGAGCCGTGCTGCGCGTGCTCGCGCGGGAAGACCTCGAGAGCCCCACGTTGGCCGTGCGCAGCAGCCTCGAAGACGCGGCGGCCGCGTTCCTTGCGCGCGCCGCTTCCGTCGGTGCCGTCACCCCCGCGTCGGTCGTCATGGCCTGCGCGGGCCCCGTGCGCGCGGGCGAGAGCCGCGTCACCAACCTGCCCTGGGTGGTGCGCGAAGACCGCCTGCGTGAAGCCACCGGCGCCGCCCACGTGCGTGTGGTCAACGACTTCGAGGCCATGGCCCGCGGCACGCTCACGCTCGGTGAACACGAGCTCGAGGTCTTGCAGCAAGGCGAACGCGACCCGCACGGCGCGCGCCTCGTGTTGGGCGCGGGCACCGGACTCGGGCAAGCGTGGGTGGTCGCATCACCGAACGCCGCGCCGCGCGTGTTCACCTCGGAGGGCGGCCACGTCAGCTTCGCCCCGCGCGATGCCTTCGAAAACGGCCTGCTCCAGCACCTGCGCGCGCAGCACGGCCGCGTCAGCGCGGAGCGCGTGGTCTCGGGCCTCGGCCTCGTGGCGCTGTACGACCACATCGTCGCCTCGAACATCGCTCCCACGTTGGAAGCTGTGCGTGCCGCCGTTGCCCAGCACGGTGCGCGCGCCGTGGGGGAAGCCGTCACCGACGCGGCCGCGGTCCTCGCCGTCGAGCGCTTCGTCTCCCTCTACGGCGCCCACGCTGGCGACGCCGCGCTCAGCCTCCTGCCCCGCGCCGGCGTCGTCCTCACGGGGGGCATCAGCGTCGCGCTGCTCTCACGGCTGCGCACCGGCTTCATGCCTGGTTTCCTCGACAAGGGCCGCCTGCGCCCCGCCCTCGAGCCGCTCCACGTGGCCGTGGCCCTCGCTCCGGACACGGGCCTCCGCGGCGCCCTCGCCCTGGGCACCGACCCCGTCACATGACGAGGAAGAGGGGGCGAAAAATCGCCCTAGCGCGAGCGCGCCCGCAGGGCCGGGGCGAAGAAATACTCCTGTATTTCGAGCTCTGGCCCGAGGACGTAAGCCGCGATCGGGCGATTTGGCGCCCCCTCTTCAGACGCTCACGCCGAAGTCGCGCAGCGCGTCGTTCAGCGACACCTTCGTGTCCGTGCTCGCCTGGCGACGCCCGATGATCAGCGCGCACGGCACGCCGAACTCGCCCGCCGGGTACTGCTTGACGCGCGTGCCCGGGATGACCACAGAGCGCGGCGGCACGAACTTGTGGTGCTCCACCGGCTCGGGGCCGGTCACGTCGATGATCTTGGTGCTGGACGTGATGACCACGTTGGCGCCGAGCACGGCCTCGCGACCGATGCGGCAGCCCTCCACCACGATGGAGCGCGACCCGAGGAACGCGCCGTCCTCGATGATGACCGGCGTGGCGCCGGGCGGCTCGAGCACGCCGCCGATGCCGACGCCGCCCGAGAGGTGCACGTGCTTGCCGATCTGCGCGCAGCTGCCGACCGTGGCCCAGGTGTCCACCATGGTGCCCGCGCCCACGTAGGCGCCGATGTTCACGTAGCCCGGCATCAAGATGGCCGTGGGCTCCATGTGGGCGCCGTAGCGAACCGTGCCCGGCGGCACCACGCGCACGTTCTGCGCGGCCAGGTTCCTCTTGAGCGGGATCTTGTCGTAGAACTCGAAGGGCCCGACCTCCATGGTCTCCATCCCGCGCACGGCGAAGTAGAGCAGGATGGCCTGCTTGATCCATGCGTTGACGGTCCACTCGCCGTCCTCACTGGTGGGCGGCGTCGCGACGCGCAGCTTGCCCTTGTCCACCAGCTCGATGGTCTCGAGCACGGCATCGCGGTGGGCAGCGTTCTTGAGCTGCTCGCGGTCTTGGAACGCAGCCTCGACGAGAGACTGAAGCACGGTGGTCGGTTCGCTCATGGGTGCCGCTATAGCAGGTGTTCTATGCTTGGCCCATGCCTTGCCTGCCGCCCGTCGTCGTGCTCGCCCTGCTCGTGTCGCTGGTCGCGTCGGCTTGCGCCAGCTCACCCACTCCCGAGACGACGACCCCCGAGGCCGAACCAGCAGGGGAGGTCTTCACCGCCTCCGCGTTCGTGCAGCACCTCGCGCGCCTCGCGGCGTCGGGGGATGAGGCGGGCCTCGACGCGGCGATAGACCACGAGTTCGCCGCGCGCCTTCCTTCGGGTGCGGACCTGCGCTCGGTGTTTCACGGTGTGCCGCTCGGCTGTGAGCCCGTGCTGAGCGAAGGCCCGGGCTACGCGGCCATCGCCATTCCGCCGCCCATGGTGGATGACTCCGAGGAAGAGGCCGCGCGCATCGAGGCGTTGGTCGACGAGCTGCGCGCCACCACCGAGGTGCAAGCCACGTGCATGGTGACGGACGGCGAAGGCAACGAGGGGGAGGAGGACAGCGAAGACAGCGTGACCATCGCGCTGTACACCGTCGCGGTGCGGAGGACGCCGGCTGGCTGGCGCGCGCTGGCTTGGCGCGACCATCGGTTCGAGTAGTGCGGTTCTTCGTCGTCGCCGTCTATCGACTCGTCACAAGTCCGACGGGAAGACTTCGATGGCGAAGCGCCGAGGCGCGGCACGCTGAACGGCCTGAAAACAAGCACAATTGGCACCCCGCACTGAAGTCACTTCAGTGCGGGGTGCCCAAATCACCTTGCCAGAAGCTCGATTCGCTTGGCAGGCCACCTCTGCTCTTGGGCTCCGCAGGACCCATGACTTGTGATGAGTCGATCGCCGTCGCCGTCGCCGTCGCCGTCCACGACCACGACCACGACCACGACCACGACCAGGACCACGACCTTGGCGGCGGTCGCCCAGCTGGGTCAGCGCCGCGGCGCGGGGTACGTCTGCATCGGCCGCCCGAGGGCGGTGCGCTCGGTCACGAGGCTGTCCCCCGCGGCATAGCGCGAGCACGCCTGCACCACCGGGGCGGCGTCCGTGCCGGTGGTGTAGAGGATGTAGCGCTCGCCCACCTCGAGGTGGGGCGGACACATCACGAGGCCCACGCGGGCCTGGACCGTGAACGTATGGGGGACGCGCCCCTTCCAGACGCGATCCACGCGGAACGTGGCTCGCCCGGGTGTCTCGTCGCTCCCCGGTGTGGTGCTCACCAGCACCCCCTCGAACACGTGCGTGGCCTGGTCGCGCGCGGCCGGGACGTCGAACCACGCGCACGAGCACGCCGCGGCCGCCGAAGGCCAGAGCGTGCTGCTGGCGAGCACCGAGAGCGTGGTCAGCGCGCGCGCGACGCGGGCACCGTGAGCGTGGCGAGGCCTCCCCACAGCGTCACCGCCCGGCGCCCGCTCGGCACGGGGCGCCCGCGTCGGCGCGCGCCGACCGCACGCCGCCTGTCGCGCCCCGCGAAATGGTGCATGATCGACCCACGATGAAGTCTCTCCTCAACAAGACCCCGAAGCCGATGCGCCTCAGCCTCCCCGGCGGCAAGACGCTCTTCCTGGGCGGCACCCGCTCCGCGAACGTCCGCGAGGACGCGCTCGAGCATCCCCCCATCAAGAAGCTGATCGAGGCCGGCACCCTCGAGGTGGTGGACGGCGGCGGCACCAAGCGCGGCGCCAGCAGCGGCCCGTCCCTCTCGGGCGGTCAGGCGCACGGCCAGCGCGCCAAGGTGCAGAGCGGCGACCGCTGAGCGTGGCTCGTCCCCCTCTCGTCGTCGGCAGCGCGCCCATCCCGAACGGGGGCGGCACCTTGAGCCTCCTGCAAGATGGCGACGACTTCGTCATTCGCATCGAGGGCGGCCCCGGTCTCGCGCTGATGAGCACGCGCATGCACGGCTCCGAGGACGCCCTCGGCAAGCTGGCCTGCGAGCGCATCGCCGGGCGTGCGCAGCCGCGCGTGCTCATCGGCGGCCTCGGCATGGGCTTCACGCTGGCCGCCGCGCTCGAGGCGCTCGGCCCGCGCGCCTCCGTGGTGGTGGCCGAGCTGGTGCCCGGCGTGGTGGAGTGGAACCGCGGCCCGCTCGGCGAGAAGTCCGGCATGCCGCTCACGGACCCGCGCACCGAGGTGCGCCTCGTGGACGTGGCCAAGGTCATCAAGACCGAGCCGGCCGGCTTCGACGCCATCCTGTTGGACGTGGACAACGGGCCCGACGGACTCACGCAGCGGCGCAACGACTGGCTCTACACGCCGGCCGGTCTGCAAGTGGCGCACGAGGCGCTGCGTCCGGCGGGCGTGCTGGCCATCTGGTCCGCTGCGGCCGACGAGGCCTTCGCCAAGCGGGTGGGCAAGGCCGGCTTCGAGGTGGAACAGGTGCAGGTCTACGCGCACGGCAAGCGCGGCACGCGGCACACGCTGTGGTTCGGCACCAAGCGCACGCGGGCCTCGCGCCCGGCTTCACCAGCTGGAGCTCGCGCCCCCGCCGCCAAAACCGCCGCCGCCGCCGCTGTACCCGGAGGAGCTTCCCGAGCTCCGCGACGAGCTCGATGACCTCGATGAGCCGAAGCTCGAGCTCGAGGAGCCGAAGTCCCTGCTCGATGAACGCGACCCCGAGTCGGAGCGCTTGGACGACCCGAGCGCACCGAAGTGCGACGCGTTGGACGAGCGCGTCTTACCCGCCCAGATCGATGGCCCCCGCAGCTGGTCGAGGAACGCGCGGTCCTCGTCCGTGACCCCGCTGGCCGCGTAGTGAGTGCTCCCGCCCGAGCTGCCCCCGTACATGAACGTGATGAGGAGCTGGGCTGCGAACCCCACCAGCTTGCCGAGCACGGGCTCACCGCTCAGCGCCGTGACCACCGTGGTGGGCACCGTGGCGAACATCGTCACCATGAACAGGTAGTGCAGGGTGATGAACACCTTGTCCCAGGCGAACAGCCAGCCCGCGAGCAGGCCCACGATGGCTGCGAGGTAGTGGAACCACCCGAAGTGCGCCATCCCTGCGAAGGTGCCGCTGACGGCGACGTACACCGTCATCTCCGAGAGGGCTGTGAAGTCCGGCCCGCGGCGGAGGCTCTCGGCAATGGTCTCGGCGAGCGCCAAGGTGTACCGCTGGTCGCACTCCCGTCGCGCTCGCCTGCCGAAGAACGTACCCACGAGCAGCACGAGGGCGTACACCGGGAAGACGCCCAGCCAGTTCATCGGGTGCCGCTCGTCGAGCTCGGGGTCTTCCTCGAGCGGCTGCATGTCGCTGGTGTAGGCCACCGCGCCGCGCACCACCTCCTCCACGGCCCCCGCGTAGTCCGCGTTTCGCAGGCGCGGGATGGCGTACTCGAGGATGCGCGCGGCGCCGGCGTCCGAGATGCGGTCCTCGAGCCCGTAGCCCACCTCGAGGCGCTGTCGACGGTCCTGCACCGCGAGCACGTAGAGCGCGCCCTCGTCTCGTGCGGCCGAGCCTCCGCGCCAGCGCGTGGCCACGCGCATGGAGTAGTCCTCGATGGGCTCGCCGGCGGTGGTGACCACCACCAGGACGGCCAGCTGCACGCCCGTCGCGGTCTGGTGGCGGCGCAGCTCGTCCTCGAGGGAGCGCATGGCGCTCTCGCTCAGCACCCCCGCGAGATCGGTGACGGGGGCGTCGATCACGGGCAGCTGGGTGTCCGGCACCTCGGCGCGCGCCGAAGGGAGCGCCGCGAGGCCACAGCACAGCAACGCGAGCAGGGCCGCCGCGACGGCGCGCTTCGAGGAGGGCTGCACGATACGGTTCACCAGTGGGCCTCATTCGAGAGAGGGGCGCGCTCCGGAAGTCCGGTGACGCTCGCGCAGAGGCTCGCCCACACGGAGCCACGTCCCGCGTTGTAGGCGGCCGCGGCTTCGTCGTAGCGCGCGCGCTCGATGCGCACGCGGTTCTCCGCGCCGCTCAGCTCGGCCTCGCGTCCCACGCTGGGCTCGGCCGCTGCCAGGCGCGCCACGGTGGCCACCTGTCGCTCGCGCACGTTCTCCACTTGCGAGCGCGTGCGCTCGACCTCCGCGTGCAGCGCGCGCAGCTCCGCGTGCGTGTTGCTGACGGCGATGCCCAGCAGCGCGACCAGCGCGAGCGCGGTGGCGGCCGCCGTGAGGCGCATGCGCTTGCGCTGCTCCGCGCGCAGCCGCGCCTCGTGACGCTCGCGTGCGTGTTGCTTGCGCAGCAGCGCGAGGGCGTGGTCGTTCACCACGCCGCAGTAGGGACACGTGGCGCGCTCGCGCGGAGCACCGTCGCTCAGCTCGCCCCCGCCCTCGCCCTCGCCATCCGCCGCGCCCGCGCCCTCGCCCGCAAAAGACACCTGCGCGCCGCAGCCCACGCACAGGAAGACGTCGGCGGTCAGCTCGTCGAGCGCAGCGTCGTCGGCAGGTTGGCTCATTCCGTGGCCTCCGTGTGCAGCGTGTCGGGTCGCTCGTTGCCGGCGGTGTCCTCGCCCGGCAGCAGCTGCCGCAGCAGGTCCCCGATGTGGCCGAGCGCCTCGCAGATTCCGTCCACCGGCTTCCCGCTGCGATAGCCCGCGGCCACGCGGTCACTCACGCCCTGCCAGAACGTGGCCTCGGCGCGCGCATGCACCCCCGCCCCCGCGTACACGGCGGAGACCCGGCTCTGACTGGCGATGTAGAGCAGCACGCCGGTGTCGTCCTGCGTCCCTGCGAGGCCAGCCAGGTTGTAGAGCGCCTTGGCTCGCACGAGGGGATTGCCGGGGCAACGCCGCTCCACGCGCACCTGCACCTCACCGCGGTTGTCGCGTTCCGCGTTGGCGATGGCCCTCACGATGCGTTGCTCCTCCAGTTCGCTGAACATCTCGGTGGCCATCGTACGCCCGAACTCACTAGGTCATGCCTGCTTGTTCCGCTTTTTGGCGACCGGCTTTTTGGCGACCGGCTTCGCGCGGTCCTCGCGGTAGCGCTCCGAGAACTCCGCGATCAGGAAGTCGCGCAGCAGCGTGACCCGCAGCGGGGCGTGCTCGAGCGGCGGCGTCACGATGTGCAGCGCACCACCGAGGGCCGCGTAGTCGGGCAGCACGCGCACCAGGCCCTCCACGCGCGCGCGCTCGTTGCAGCGCGTCTCCACCAAGATGGGCAGCAGCCCGATGCCGATGCCCGTCTCGACGGCGCGGCGCACGAAGCCCAGCTCGTCGGCCGTCACCACGGCGCGCAGCTCGATGCGCTCCTCCACGCCGTTCGGGCCAGTCAGGCGCCACGCGGCGCGCGCGTCTCGCCCCTTGTAGTACACGCAGTCGTGGTCGTTCAG
Source organism: uncultured Sandaracinaceae bacterium (assembly GCA_964510015.1). Classification (GTDB taxonomy): domain Bacteria; phylum Myxococcota_A; class Polyangia; order Polyangiales; family Houyiibacteriaceae; genus JADJJE01. Next base: position 18,625 of record CAZEAA010000020.1, on the reverse strand, counting down.
GTCGTCGAGGGTCTTGGGCGCCCCGCGACGCGCGAGGTAGGCGGGCGCCGCGTAGAGCGCGAAGTCGGTGGTGCCGATGCGCCGCGCGATCAGCGAGGAGTCGTCCAGCCGCCCGCCGCGGATGGCGAGGTCGAAGCCCTCGTCCACCAGGTCCACGAAGCGCCCGGAGAGGCACACCTCCACGGTGATCTCGGGGTGATCGGCGCGGAAGCGCGCCAGCATGCCCACCAGCTCCATCGCGCCGGTGTCCGCAGGCGCCGTCATGCGCACCAGCCCGCGCGGCTCCACGCTGTCGTCGGTGGCGGCGCTCGCCGCTTCGCCCAGCACCGCGAGCGCGCGCTGCACGCGCTCGTAGTAGACGCGCCCGGCGTCGGTCAGCCCGAGCGCGCGCGTAGTGCGATGCAGCAGCCTCACGCCCAGCTCGGCCTCGAGGCTCGACACGGTGCGGCTCACGGACGACTTGGGCATCTGCAGCGCCGCGGCCGCGGCCGTGAAGCTCCCGGCGCGGACCACCTCGGCGAAGACGGCCACGTGGTTCAGGTTCATCGTTGCTCACGTAGCAACAAAATGTTGGGAAAGCACGCTCTACCGCTTCCCAGAGCAACAACTAGATTCCCGTCACCGCTTCCAACCAACCCAAGGTGACCATCATGAACAAGCTCCCCACCATTGCTCGCATCGCCCTCGGCCTCGCCTTCTTCGTCTTCGGCCTGAACGGCTTCCTGCAGTTCCTTCCGCAGCCGCCCATGAGCGGCGCGCCGGCCGACTTCCTGGGCGCGCTCTTCGCCGCGGGCTACATGTTCCCCCTCATCAAGGGCACCGAGGTGGTCGCCGGCGTGCTGCTGCTCAGCAACCGCTTCGTTCCCCTCGCGCTCACGCTGCTCGCCCCCATCCTCGTGAACATCGTGGCCTTCCACGCGCTGCTCGCCGGTGGCGGCAACGCGCTCCCGCTGACCCTCTTGGCCCTCGAGATCGCGCTGGCCTACGCCTACCGTGACGCCTTCGCGCCCATGCTGCGCGCCCGCGTCGAGCCGGCCGTCATCAGCGCGCCCAGCGCGACCCCGGTTCACGCGCACTGACGCCGTGAACCTCGGTAGCGCGACCTCCACACGACCCAAGCGGGCCGGGCACTGCTGCTCGGCCCGCCGTCGTTGGTGCTGGCCGACTCAGCGGTAGGTCAGCACGCGCAACAGCGTCTGCGCCTGCTGCGCCGCGTCCTGTCCGAGCGGCGTGAGGTAGCCGCCGTCCACTTGGGTGGTGAGCCCCTTCTTGTGCAGCCGGGCGGCCGCGGACACGGCGTCCTCCGCCGCGGTGGAGTGCACCTTGATGCCGTGGGTCGGGTCGCCCGCTTCGAACTGCGCCAGGAGGTTCAGCTCGCTCAGATGTTCCGGTTTGAAGAGCATCCACCATCGATAAATGGGTTGCTCCGCGATGTCCAGAGGGTCAGGTTCTTCTTTCACACCGGTCGCCCTGCGACCCCGGACGAGGTGCGCCGTACCCGGAGAGGACAAGACGACGCGTAAGGAGGCTTCATGGCCTGGTTTGCGCTTGTTTTGGCTGGAACTCTCGAGGTCGCGTGGGCCGTTGGCCTCGTCTACACCAAGGGCTTCACGCGCCCGCTGCCCTCACTGCTCACGGTGCTGGCCCTCGGCGGCAGCATGTGGCTGCTGTCGTTCGCCACCCGCACGCTGCCCATCGGCACCGCCTATCCCATCTGGGTGGGCATCGGCGCGCTCGGGGCGGCCTGCGCCGGCGTGGTGCTCTTCGACGAAGCCATGAGCCCGGCGCGCGCGGTCTTCGTGCTCCTGCTGGTGGTCAGCATCGTGGGCCTCAAGGTCACGGCCGCGTAGCACCGCTTCGGCTCGAGGGCGCGACAAGGTCCGGCTCTGATCCGCTAGTGGGGCGTGCGTGGGTCTCGGCGTGCGCGGCGGCTCACCAGAGCGGTCGTGCCCACGAGCGCGAGCATCCACGCGAAGCTCCCGCGGCTCGACGGAGACGCCGTGCACGCGCCTTCGGGGCATCGGCCAATCGGGCGCGTGAAGGCGACGACGCCTTCCTGCCCATCCAGCTGCCACATGACGTCGACGGCGGCGCCCTGGTCGCCGGGGTCGAACAGCTCGACGAGCGCGACATCGCCTGCGGCGACGGTGTTCGGGACCGCGCACGCGTCGCACGTGTCGTTGCTGAGCGCGAGGCTTGCGTCGCAGTCGTTGCGCACTTCCCAGTCGTCGCCGCCGACTTGCCCGACGGTGACGCACTCCGGAAGGTCCGCCGTGTCAGCGCGCCAGGTGGTCGGACCGCAGGCCCTCGCGTCCGTGGCCACGCTGGTCGCGTAAATGACCGTGAGCAGCAGGACGATTCGTGCGGTGCGATGGATCATGATCAGCAGTCTCCCCTCGGTGTGCCCTTGAAGCGTACCACACCGGCCCTTCATCATGCACCCATGGCCGCTTCCTTGAAGGACACCATCCGCGCGAATCGCTTCGATGTCTTCCGGCACACGCTGCGCAGCATCGCCTTGGCCTCGGCGGCCGCGTCCGGGCTCGCGCTGGGCGGGCCGCTCGGCTGCGCCGAGTCCCACCTCGTCGGTGACAGCGACGCGAGCGTCACCGCGCCCTGGACGCCGACGTGCGCCCCGGGTGGTCAAGCGGTGGTGCTCGACGGATTGACGCTGCCCGAAGGGTCCGAGGGACTCGTGGTGGTGGACTACACCGTGTACGGCTGGGGTGTGGAGCTGGCCTACGTGGCTGGCGATGGCTGTCCCAGTCCGGACCGCCCGTGTGGGTGGGAAGGCATGGCGCGGGCTCCGGGGGCGAGGTACGCAGTGTTCCTGCGTCAGGGGGACACCCTCACGCCGACCACGCCGCGCGATGTGGTGGGCACCCGCGTTGGCTCTCCCCAAGCGGCGGCGCTGTTGGCCCTCGAGGCCGGCTACCGCGTGCAGTGCGAGGGGAGCGAGTACGGCGGCGGCACGGTCACGCGCGTGTCCGGCGGCTACGAGGTCACGGGCGTCCGGCGCACCTCGTGCGAGGAAGACATCAGCTCGCCACCCGTGTTCGCGGGGACGGTGCGCGTGACGGACTCGGGCGACGTCCGCGTCATCGAGGAGAGCGTGGTCGGCGAGACGACGTGCGCCGTCATCGGTCGCCTGACCGCGGGCACCAACACGCTCCCGCGCGCGCAGCACGGGGAGCGAGCGGGCCGCTACTTCGCGCACGTGTCCCAGCTCGAGGCGGCCGCGGTGGACGCGTTCGAGCGCATGGCCGAAGAGCTGCACGCGCTGGGCGCGCCGCAGCCGCTAGTGGCCTGGGCCCGCACCAGCGCCGAAGACGAGCGCCGCCACGCGCGTTCCATGGGCGCGCTGGCCGAGCACTTCGCCGTCACGCCCGCAGGGCATCGGTCGCAGCGCTTCCCGCTCCGCGAGCTGTTCGACGTCGCCCTCGAGAACGCGCGCGAGGGCTGCGTGCGCGAGACCTACGGCGCCATCGTGGCGCACCATCAGGCAGCCTTCGCCGCGGACGCGGTGGTCCGTGAGGCGATGCGCGCCGTGGCCGAAGACGAGACGCGCCACGCGGCGCTGTCGTGGACCGTGGCGGAGTGGGCCGCGAGTCAGCTGGGCAACGACGAGCGTGCAGCGCTGACGCGGGTGCAGCGCGAGGCGTTCGACGAGCTGCTCCGCGAGGTGGCGCAGCCCGAGGCCCCCCTGCTCCGCTCGGAGACCGGTCTCCCGGCGCCTGACGCGGCCCGCGCGATGGTGCTCGCGCTGCGCGACGCGGTGCTTGCCTGAACCGAGCATTCTCCGCTACGCGGGCCAGCTGCTGCGGGCCGACAGCTCAGCGCGGGACCAACCGAATCGGCAAGCCATCCGTGGGCTTCGCGAACGGCAGGTTCTGCACCTTGGTCGGGAAGTAGTTCGGCTTCTGGAACTCGATGCGGTACTGGCTCAGCAGCTCGGCGTAGAGGCTGGTGAACAGCAACCGCGCGAAGTGCAGGCCGATGCACTTGTGCGCGCCGCCGCCGAAGGGCATCCACATGAAGGGGTGGCGCTTGTGCTCCTCGCGGCCCTCGTCGAAGCGGCTCGGGTCGAAGGTGTTGGGGTTGCTCCAGAAGTCCGGGTGGCGCTGCAGGAAGGCCACCGGCACGCACACCATGGTGTCCGCGGGGACCTGCACGTTGTCGATGGTGCAGGCGTTCACCGTGCGGCGCAGCAGCATGGCCACCGGCGGGTGCATGCGGATGGTCTCGTGGAAGACGCCCGCCATCAGCGGCAGCGTGCGGAACATGGTGTCGTAGCCAATGGGCCGCGGCGTGGCCAAGACGTCGGCCGCCAGCTGGTCCTGGATGTCCGGGTTGTTGGCCAGGTGATAGGCCGCCATCGTGGCCGCGCTCGCCGTGGTGTCGTGCGCGGCCAGCATGAGGAACACCATGTGGTTGGCGATGTCCTCGTCGGAGTAGGGCTGCCCGTCCTCCATGGTAGCCCGGCAGAACGCGGCGAAGGAGTCACGGTCGTCCGACGCGCGCTTGCGGTCGATGCGCTCCAGGAAGAAGCGCTTCAGGTAGGCGCGCCCCTTGAGCCCGCGGTGGTATACCGTCCCAGGCACGTTGATGCGCACCATGCCCACGGCGCCTTCCATCATGTCGCTGAAGGCGCGGTTGATCTTCGGGATCTCGGCCGTGTCGCGCTCGTCCAGCCAACAGAAGACGCCGAACGCGATGTCCAACAGCAGGCGCTTGATGCCATCGTAGATGAGCATCTCGCGGGTCTCGCCCCAGCGCTTCACCGTGGCCTCCGTCACGCTGTTCACCTGCGTCGCGTACTCGACCATGGCCTCGCGCCGGAACGACTCGGTGGCGATGCGGCGGTGGTTCCGGTGCTCGCCGAAGTCGCGCATCACGAGGCCGCCGTCGAAGAACTCCTCCATGTGGCTCTTCCAGCCCATCTTGCAGGAGAAGTTCTTGTCGCGGTCCAGCAGCACCACGTCCGCGTAGTCCGGGTGGTTCAGCAGCACGGTCTTGTAGCCCGTGATGGACACGCGGCTGATGCGGCCGAAGCGCTGGTGCAGCTCGGCGAAGAGCGCGTTCGGGTCACGGATCATGTCGAGGCTGCGCCCGAGGAAGGGCAGCCCGTCATCCCCGTCGATGTGCTTGATGTGCTGGTTGGGGGGGCGCTGGTCGTACGGCAGGGTGGCGGCGGCTGTGGTCACGGGCGGGCTCCTCGGGGGTGACTGAACATAACACCCATTTTGTCCCGTATAGAAGACATAATCCGATTTTGTACATTTTGTGAGACGGCACACGCGAAATGTCCCGTGATCTTTTTGAGGTATGCTCCCGCCCGTGACCGACGCCGCCGCCGAATGGAAGGCCAGGAACCAGCCTCCGCTGTACGACCGCATCCTCGAGGCGGCGGGCCGGGCCATGGAAGAGGAGGGCATCGACGCCCTGCGCCTCGACCGGGTGGCGCGCGCCGTGGGCTGCTCGCGCTCGTCGCTGTACCGCTACTTCGACGCCAAGGAGTCGCTCATCCTGGCCGTGCTCGAGAAGCGCGTGGCCGCCATGGCGCAGCGCATCTTCATCGAGCTCGAGCCCGTGCGCGACCCCGCGGACCGCTTGATCAGCGGCATCGTGCGCGCCGTGGAGCTGGCGCACTCCGACCCGCAGTTCACGGCGTTGTTCAGCGCACCCAACAGCCCCACCGTGATTCGCATCGCGGGCATGGCGCTGCCGCTGCTGCTTTTGCCGGTCATCGCAGCCATCCTGCCGCTCGCCGCCGACGGGGGTCTCTTGCCCGCGGACGTGCCCACCGAAGAGGCCGCGCGCTGGGTGGTCATGATCGTGGTCGGGCTGCTGACCTTCGACTCGAGCCGCGCCGCCGACCGGGAGGCGCTGGTCACCTACCTCGAGCGCTTCTTGATCCCGTCGCTGTCGCACGCGGGCACGTGGCGCCGCGACGCCGCACCGTAGGCCTGCGCCGAGACGCCACCGCGCTGCGTCAGTGGTAGTCGTCTTCGAGTAGACGGCGGACGGCAATCACCACCACCTCCGTCGCCGATTCGATCTCGACCAGGGCGACGTAGCCCGTTCGTCCAAAGGGGATGATCAGCTCGCGCAGGAACGGGCTCTGTCCGGCCTTGCGACAGGTGAACGGTGATGTCTTCAGCGTCATGAAGCCTGCCCGGATCGCGGCCACGGCGTCCTCGGTCAGCGAGAGATCCCCTCCATCTCGCGAGAGTTCGCGCTCGAGAACGAAGTCGAACAGGCGCTCGAGGTCCGCCTCTGCCTCACGGGTCAATCGAACCTTGAAGGTCACTTGCGGGTCTTGGGGACGCGAGCACGCGCAGCGGCGACCTTGCGTTGCAGCGCGGCGACGACATCGTCGGCATCGACATAGTCACCTGTGCGCTTGGCCTCGTCACGCGAGCGCAGACCACGGGCAACGAACTCAGCCTGGACGAGTCGGCGGTTGACGCTGGTGCGCACCGAGGCCTCGACGAACTCCGACAGGCTCTCGCCTTCGGCCAGGACCGATTCCACTTCGGCCCGGAACTCTGGCTCGACACGCACGGCGGGGATGGTGGCGGTCTTCATGAGAGCAGTGTAACGCAATTGCGCTACATCGTCCACGGAGGCGTGTTCGCGCGCTCCGTGCAGCTCCCGCTCGGCGATGGCGTGACGCTGCGAGTCCCGGTGCTCGATGATCTCATCCGAACCAAGCGCTGGACCGCGGACGTGGCGCGTCTCGGGCAAGGACCTCGCTCGCGGTAGCTCACGACCAACGGGCGCTGGACCATTGCGAGTGGGTTGCCGTTCTCACTCTTTGGTGCCGCGGTGCTTCGTCATGGCGCAAACGGAAACGCAGGTGCCTCTACGCCACAAGCAGCGCTGAGAGGCACTCCCACCCCACGAGCTCCTGGGGCAGACGAAACCCCGTCTGCATCAGCTCGCCAACGACCTCTCGAGTGGGTTGGCCGAGCCACGCCGTGAACCAGGCCACCGCGTCTGCGCTGAGTGGCTCGAGCGCCGTGTCGTCGCGCAGAGGCGCTACGAGCAGACGCCGGTCGACGAGGACTTCGTACCACGCGACCGCAGGCCGTATCGGTGGCGCCTCGCTCGCGGCGGCGGCTTCGGCCACGGCATGAAGAATCTGGATGCCAGCGCGGTCGACGTCGCCGAAGTACTCCGCGCTCGTGATGCCGAGCAGGGAAAAGGTCTCGGCCAACGCACCCACGCCATGGATGACGGCCTTACCAGACCCGTAGACGACGGCGCGGTACTGCTTGGAGCGCTCGTTCCAGCGCACGAACGAGTGGTACGTGTGATGGTTCTCGATGATCAACGCCACAGGCGGCGCGCTCGGCTCGGCGCGGTACACCATCGGCGGCGAGACAGGGAAGCAACGCAGCAGCGCGTACGTCAGGCGCCCGGGGTCGAAGAGCGCGCCGCGTGCGATGGCGTCGATGGCCTTCTCATGGCCAAAGATGTCGAGCGAGCGCTCGCGGGCCGGGACCAAGGGGCGCGTCCGTCCACCCCGCGCGAGCCACTCTTGGACACGAGCGAGCGTCCCGAGCTGCTTCGGGTTCGTCACGCTCCGCGCGAACTCGAGCTCTGGCGCCCAAGCCACCTCGGGCTGCACTGCACGCGACGCCACGTCGCGAACGAGCTGTACCCACTGCGGGAGGTCAGGCTCGGCGCTGCGATCCCAGAGGCGAGACGCGGTGGGCAGATGCACCACGTTGGCCTCGACGAGCTGGCCCAGCGCTCTGCGCAGGAGCGCGCGCTTCTCCGTGCTAGCGGCCGAGACGGGATCGACCTCCGCGAACGCGCTCCAGACGGCGTCGAGGCTCACGCGAGCGCGCCCTTGGCTCTGTCGAAGCAACGCGTCCAGGAGAGCCTTCACGCGTCGACCCTCCGACGGACCACACGCGCGGCCACCACTCCGTCCGTCTGCTCGTCAGTGCCGAGCGTGACGTGGCGCGTTCCTCGCTGGCTGCGATGCACGTTCCGCAGACGCACCACGTTCGGCAGCTGCGCGAGCGCGGCCAGGTCATCGACGCCCGTCGTGTAGATCAGCTGGGTGCCCATTGCCTTCGCGACCTCGCGCTGGAGCTCGATCAACGGGACGCTCGAGCACGTGCCGATCGGGTTGTCCAACAGCAGCACGTTGCCGCGCACGTTGCGATGGGTGCCTCGCCGCTCCGCGCGCAACCGCACCAACGTGCAGTAGAGCAACACGGCCGCCGTCAGGCGCTCGCCGCCGCTGAAGTTCATCATGGACACCACGTCCACGCGCTCGAGCCGGCGCGAAGGCTCGGGTTTGAGGATGGTCACCCGCAAGCTTCGGCTCCCGTGCAGGCGCAGCACGGCGCGTTGAGCCAGCTCGAGGCCGCCGGGGATCTTGCCCGACTGGACCAGTTCGTCCACGAGCGGACCGAGGCGGGCGCGCCGCTCGTCGTCGGTGGTCGGGACCTCGAGGTCCACGCGCAGGAACGCCTGGCCGCCCCACGCGCCGAGCGACTCGGGCAGGCGGCTCGCGCGCTCGGCACTCTTGAGGATGGCCACCGCCTCGTCGGCCACGGTGAGCACCTCGGTCACGATGGTGTCGCGGTCCCGCTCCACGCCGGCAATCTCGCTGGCCAGCGCCGCGACTCGCTCCACCAGCCCGCCGTGGTAGCGCTCCGCTTCTGCTCGCAGGACGTCCAGCGGAGCCCCGAGGTGCTGCTTGAGGCTGTGCTTCTGGTCGGCGAAGCGTGGGTCGGCGGCGAGGGCTTGAAGCGCCTCCCGGTGCCGCGTGGCCTCCGCGCGGCAAGCCTCCACCGCCACCCGACAGTTCTTCCAGGTCTTCACGGTGTCGTCGACCGTGGCGGACCCGTCGCCTTCCGAGTCGCGCTCCACCGCGGTGTGAACCGCTGGCACGGCGGGCGTGACATCGCAGCTGTCTGCCATGCGCTTGAGATCGTTCGCGGCTCGTTGCTGGCGCAGCTCGATGCGCGAGAGCGCAGCTTGAGCCTCTTTGCCCTCGGCGTCCCACGTCTGCACTTGCTCCAGGAGCGTGCGGCCCTGCTCGCGCAGCTCTTCGGCGCGGGCCCTGCTCGCGGCCGCCGTCACGGGAGGGTCCTCGCCAATGGGCAGGTCGTCGGCGTCGCGTGCGCGGTCCGCGAGGCGCCGAACCACCGCGTGCGTCTCGCGGGTGCGCTGCTCGGCCTGCAAGCGGCTCGCCGACGCGAGCTCTGCTCCTGCCTTCGCTTCCGTGATCAAGTCGTCGAGTCGGGTCTCGGCCAGACGCGAGAACGATTCCACATCGCCGCGCGTGACGTCGACGCTGAGCGCTTGCGTGAACAGGCGGCTCTGGGCCTTGTGGTTGGCCTCCACCCCGTCGAGGCGACCGCGCAGCCGGTCATTGCTCACCAGCCCTTCGTAGACTTCGAGGGCCGCTCGGTAGCGTTGCGCAGACACCTCCAACGTGGGCGGCGCGTCGTCGTCGAGGGTCTCGACGGCGGGGGTGGTGAGCCGGTAGGCCACGCCATCTCGGTCCCCCTGGAGCACGCCTGCACGCTGTCGCGCTTGGCTCCACCGGTCTCGGGCGGTGTCCCGGCGCGCCACTCGGTCTGCGATCTCGGCGTCGAGCTGGCGCCGCTTCGCATCGACCTCGGCCAACGTCTGGGACGCCGCTGCCACGGTCTCGCGGTGGCGCGGCAGCTCGCGCTCGTGCGTGCGCTCGTGGTCCACCAGCCGAGAGATGCCCAGCGCGGCGGTCTCACGCCGGGTGCTCGCCTCCGCCAGGAGGCGTTCCGCAGCGTCCTGCCGTTGGCGACACAGCCGTGCCTCTTCGTCGAGCCGCTCGATGCGTGTGGTCAGCAACGTGAGCTCGCGCCCCAGCGCGTCGGCGCGCTCCACGGCGGCTTCGAGCTTACCGTCCCCCCACTGGCTCACGAGGCGTTGGACACTGCTGGCCAGGGCCCCGAGCCGCTCGGCGCGGGTGTGGGCGAGCTCTTGCTTGCGGGCCCGGCCAGCCACCCGCTCGTCGAGTGACGCCCGCAGCCGCGCTGCGGCGCTGTGATGGAATGCGGCCTCGTCTCCCGGGCCCACCACGAAGCCCTCGGGAGCGTGGGTGGGCGGCTCCAGTGTGTAGCGACGCACGGCCACCGGGCCCAGCAGCTCATCCGCGAGCTCCGGCACCTCTCGTGCGCGGGCGAGGGCGTCGGCCGGCACCATGACCCCGAAGAACGTCTCGGGGGCCACCTCGATCAGCGCGCGCTTTTTGGCCGCGTCGTCGCGCACGTTGCGGGCCAAGTACTCCGGGCCCGAGAACGCCTCCACCCCGGCCGCCCGCAGCCGCTGCACCACGCGGTCCACGTCCCGCGGCGCGGGCCAGAGCCCCGTCTCCTCGAAGGTGCGCTGGGCCTGCTCGTCGTAGAGACCCGCGATGCGGCTGTCCATGCGCTGCTTGTCGGCGCTCGCCGCCGCGTCGCGGAGACGGCCCTCGACGCCGTTGGCGAATGCGTCTGCCCGCTCGCACTCCTCGACTTCACACAGGAGCGGGTCGGCGTCCAAGAGCTCTTTTTCTGCGAAGGCCGCCCTCACGTCGTCGCGAGCCCGTGCGGCGCTCACGCGCGCCGTGGCCTGGTCCGCGATGGCTGTGCTCCTGTCCGTGCTGAGCGCCTCTCGAGCACGCACCAGCTCCTCTCGCGCCGCGCGCGCTTCGAGCGTCTCTTGCTCCGCGGCTGCCTTCTTGGCTTCCCAGCGAGCCATGGCGTCGCTCACGTCTTCGTACGCGTCCAGCAGCCCGTCCAGCGTCAGCCGCTGCCGCGCGCTGTCCCGGCGGCCGATGGCCTCGCGGGCGTGCTTGTCGTCGGCTTCCGCGCGGGCGGCGCGGCGCTCCTGTTCCTGCAACTCGCCTTGCAGCAAGCGCTCTTCGGCCACCGCGCTTTCGCGCTCCGCAGCGTACTTGGCGGTGAGCCCCTCGGTGTGGTCGAGCTCGCGCGAGATCACGGCGACGTACTCGGACCCACGCCGCTCGAGATGATCCCGCTGAGGTGCCCGCGCCGTCTCCTCGGCGGCGATCTGCTCCAAGAGTTCACGGCGGTTGTCTTCGAGCTCCATCAGCGCGCGGAAGGGCCGGCATGCCTCGCGCAGCGCCAGCGTCCGCTTGCAAGCACGCTCCGCTTCGACGGCGCTGTGCTCGTGGGCCTCGGCCTCGCGAAGGTCGAGGCGCTGGGCGTGCCGGGTGAGCCCCTCCGTCCAACGGCTGACGCGCCGCGCCTCGTTGTCGGCTAGGCGCTTCTGTTCGGTTGCCGCCGCCACGCGCTCGGCGCCGGCTGCCCTGGCGTCTTCGAGCTGGCCACGCAGGTGCAGCAGGCCGGCCGCCACGCGTTGCGCCTGCTCGCGAGCGTCCACCTCGGCGGCTTCCGCGGTGCCGAGCCGCGCACACGCCTCACGAAACGGACCCAGCACGTCGATGACCTCGAGGATGAACGCCTGCTCTGCTCGCTGCGCCGGGAGCAGCGCCAGGCGGTCACGCTGCTCGCCCAAGTGCGACGAGATGACGCCAGCGCGCGCGGTGTCTAGCGTCAGCTCGATGAAGAACTCCACGAACGCCGTGGCCGTCGGGAACCGAAACAGCTCGTCCGCGGCGCCCTCGCGCCGGTTCATCTTGAGCTGGTAGTGAAACAGCTCGGGGTCCAGCCCGAGGGCCAGCAGGTGCTCACCCCACTTGCGCTGGCTGTCCTCCACCACCACTTCGCGGGCAGGGCGCTCCGCGTGGTGCGCCCGCAGCCAGCTCACGAAGGCCTCCTGCGTAGTGCACGGCTGCTCGCCGAGGCCCTGCAGCGGGATGGCGCTCCACGTGAGCGCCCCGTCCGTGAAGAAGCTGAAGAAGCGGCGGTGGAGCCGCGAAGGGTCGGCCGACTTCACGCGGTCTCGCCACTCGAGCGACTGCCCCACCACGAGGGTGCGCGCGTCCCGCTTGTCCGTGGAGGGGGCGTCCAGCTCCCACTCCGTCAGCACGAAGGCGCTGTCGTCGGCGGCCACGTAGTCCGCCAAGTGGCGGCGCTGCCCCTCCACGGCGCGCCCCAGAAAGTCGCTCAGCCCAGGGCGAAACGTGCTGAAGAACAGGTTCAGGATGGACGACTTGCCGCCGCCGTTGCGCAACCACAGCACCGAGTCCGTGGCCCCGCCGAGATCGTCAGCCAAATCGAGGCTGAGTGGCGAGAGGCGTGCGTCCGGCCAGCCGATGGATGCAAAGTGGACGCGACGGAGCTTTGGCATCAGGAGGTTGCCCCACCCGCTTGCGTGGACGCCTGCTCGCCCGCGTTGCGCACCAGCTGGAACCCCCCATGAGCGGCCAGCTCGCGGAGCTGCGTTCGGAGCGCGCGGGTGCTCCGGTAGCGCTCGCTCGAGGCATCGCCGTCGCGCACCACCAGGCCAGCGTCGTGCAGCTTCTCGAGGGTGTGCTTCACCTTGCCGCTCAGGGTGGTGGAGCCCCGTCGCCCGCTCGCGCTCGGCTTGCTGGCCACGCCCTCCAAGACCAGCCGCCATGCCTCGCGGAACTCTTCGTCTCCCTCCACGATCTCGGCGTCCTCCTTGTGTTCGTCCCTCAGTCGCTCGCACAGCTCCACCAGGAACTCGGTGAGCTCCACCACGTCCAGCCTGCGGGCGCTGGCGCTCACGTCGTCGAGGTCGCTCCCCTTGGGGAAGCACCACGCGGCGATGGCCAGCAACACCACCCCGTACACCGCGCGGTCGGCCGCGCTCATCCCGCTGCGAAAGTCGGCGAGCCGCATCGCGAAGGGGCTGTCGTCGGTGCAGCCCAGGGTCACCCCGTAGTCGTCCACCGACAGCACGATGAGGCCGGCTCCCTCGGCAAGACGTCCGAACGCGTCGGAGAACGTGCTGTCACGCTGCATGCGCTGCACCAGCTGATGGTATTGCGGGTCTTGCGCCGGGCGCCTGCGCGGGGTGAGCGCGAAGCGCAGCAGCAGCCCGAGGTCGTGGGCGTCGTCGACCTTCATGCGGTCCCCCGGTAGACCGTGAGTTCGTCGCCAAAGAAGCCCGCGTCGTGGAGCGCCTCGCCGCTGCGCAGCGTCTCGAGCCCGCCGGTGTCGCTCTCCGGGGAGAACGCGTGCAGCGCCTTCAGCACCAGCAGGCTCGTTGCGCGCGGCTCGGCCCCGCGTGCGCGAATGCGCTCGAGCGCCGCCGAGATGCGCAGCCCGTGCTCATCCACTTCGCTGAGCAGCTCGGCCACCAAGCGCTCGTCCTCGGCGCTGTAGTAGGGGGCGACGTCCTCGAGTAGCTCGAGGTGCTCGTCCTCGAACAGAACCTGCTCCTCTGCTGGCTGTCTCGGTGGAGCCAGCAGACGGTCCAGCAGCTGGGGGACGTACAGGCAAGCCGGAGCGGCCGCCGGCATGAACGCGCGCAACAGCTCGGGGGCGAGGTCGCTGAGGTCGCCCCCGGTGAGCGAGAGCGCAGGACGCAGCACGTCGGCCTCGAGGTCCGGCAGCGCCACCAGCGCGCGCGGCCTGAAGATCTGCCGTTCCTGCTCGGCCAGGAAGGCGGGCACCGCGCGCATGACATGGCCCTGCAGCCGCATGTGCCGGCCCAAGCAGTCCTCGATGATGTCTTCGAGCTCCGCCAAGCGGGGCGCGTCGGCCTCCGACGCCGTGATGCGGCGCTCGCTGACCATGGCGCGCAGCTTGCGTTCTGCGTCCATGCGGTCGCTCAGGTGCTCACGTGACGCCTCGAGGTGTTGACCGATGTCGGCTTCCCAACGCAGCTGCGCCACGTCGCGCTCCACGATCTTCAGGAGCCGCACCAGTTGCTCGTGCAGCTCGATGCTGCGTAGCCGCGCGTTGCGGGCCGTCTGCACGGCGTCCTTGATGCGTCCGCGGCGCACCTGCGCGTGCAGCACCGCCTCCTCGGCCACTTGCGCGTCCCGCACGTCGTATTCGAGCATGCCCGTGTACACGTTGATGCCCTCGGTGGTCGCCTGGAGCACGAAGCGGCCGTCCGGCAGCTCGTTCTCTTGAAGCAGCTTCCACTCGAGCTGGCGCAGCGTGGGCGTGTCGCCCGACCAGTCCATGTAGGGCTCCGCGAACGCAGTCCTGCGCGGCTCGTTGAGGAGCGCGTCCACGACGAGGTCGGTGATGGCGTTCGCGTCATCTCCCGAGAGGGGCGAGCCTCCCGCGGCGAGCATCTCTGCAATGGCGCGCTGCGCGTCCACGCGGCGGGCCCCAGCGCCGAGCCCCATCTCTTCGATGGTGACGTCCAGCACGCGCAGCGCGAGTGAGCGCACGTCCACGGCGCCGAGGTCTGCGTCACGCAGACGCTGTAGGCGCTCTGGCGCGTGGAGGGGCGCCGTGCGCAGCAGCGCGCGGACGCGGCGGGTGACGGCTTCCTGCCAGCGCTCGGTGTGCGCGGCAGGAGAGTCCGACGGTGGCTCGTTGCTAGGGTCCGACATCCTCGAAGCGTGAGGGTAGCGCCGGGGTGTGACGTTCGGGAGGTGAAACGCGGGTGGCGATCCTGTTGCCTCGGCGATGGCGTTGCAGCGCCGTCTTCGGGTTCCTCACCGCAATGCCCCATCGACAGCGTTGACACGTAGTGCGCCTTCGCTGACCCTGAGCGAATGCAGGGGATTCACGGGACGAGCTGGGTGGGGCTGATGGTGCTCTCTGTCTGGGCTTCGGGTTGCGGTGGTGACACTCAACCTGGCGGCGACGCGGGCCCAGATGACGCGACCATCGGCGACGTCGGGCCGCAGGATGGCGGGACCACGGACACGAGCGTCTTGGACGGCGGGCCTCTCTGCGGGGCCCACTGTTCGGGTCCACCCGTCCCCGTCGACGAGATTCGTGACGTCATCGAGCGCGACCTCTGCACGACGCTGGTCACCTGCGGCATCTCGCGCCACGTGGATGTCGACCACTGCGTACGCGACCAGGAGCTGGGCTACTCCGCCGACTTCGCGGCCGCCGTGCAGAACCAGTGGCTCAGCTACGACGCCGAGGCCGCCGGTGCGTGCCATGCGTTTGCGACCGCAAACCCGTGCGCCCTCGTGGACTACTTTCTTTGGATCCCCGACATCTACGACCTCTTCGAGGTGTGTGCGGCGATCACCGGACAGCCCATCGTCGTGGGGGTACAGGCTGTCGCCGCGCCATGCTCGAGCGACGTCCACTGCGCGGCTGGGGGCTACTGCGAGGATGGCGCAGCGTGCCCGGGCCTGTGCGCGGCGCTGGGGGCGGTTGGCGCCGAGTGTGGCTGGGAGGGGGAATGCCAAGCCGACCTCGTGTGCATCGATGACCTCTGCGCGACCCCCATCGCTGACGGTCAACCGTGCGCGTCGGTCTTCGACTGTGCGGGAGAGCTCACGTGCACGGGCTCCCCTAGGGTTTGCACGCCGCGCGCGCTCGAGGGCGAGTCGTGCTTGGCCGCGGACTGCGACTACGACCTGATCTGTGACGACGACATTGGCGGGCCGGGCGTGTGCATCCCAGAGCGCGTGGAGGGCGAGTCTTGCGCCATCGCCGACTGTGCGTGGCCGCTCCATTGCTATAGGCCCGTCGTCGGCGTGGCCCTGGGCACGTGTATCCCAGAGCGGGAGCTGGGCATGTCTTGTGGGTCGGACGGTCGCTTGTGTGGCGGCGACCTCCGCTGCGTGGACGAGCTGTGCACGGCACCCGGCACACAGGGGGACTCTTGCTACGCAAGCTTCAGCGGCGACGACTGCGCGGACGGCTTTCGCTGCGTCTCGAACGTTTGCTACGTTGGAAGAGCCTACGGCGATGCGTGCAACGACGGTGTCGGCGCCTGCCTCGAGGGTCTCTGTCGCAACGACGTGTGCGTGCCGCGCTTCGAAGTCGGCGAGACCTGTTCCAGCGACGACGATTGCACCACGCGTGAGTGCGCGACGAGCGTCTGTGTCGACCTCCTCGCCTGTCAGTGAATCCTTCTGGGGTGGCTCATGCTACGTTGCCCGCATGTCCTTCCGACCCGCGGACACCACCCCCGAAGCCTGGGCGAAGCAGCTCGAGGTGTGGCGGCGCATGGGTCCCGAGAGGCGCCTGGCGGTGGCGATCTCCATGAGCGAGGAGCTCGTCACGCTGACCTGCGCGGGGATCCAGGCGCGGCACCCCGAGTACAGCGAAGACGCCGTGCGCCTCGCCGAGATCCGACAGCGCCTCGGCGACGACCTCTACTCGAAGGCGTATCCCAACGCGCCGCGGTGGGAGCCTTGAGCGCCAGGAGGAAGGGCGATCGCCCACGTTCACCCCGCAGTTCTGGTACGGTCCCGCGCGATGTCCAAAGCTCCCTCGAAGCGCATCCACGACAACCTCGCCCTGGTGCTTGACGCGCACTTGGACGCTCACTTCACGGACTCCCCCAGCGGCGTGCGCGACGCCGCCCGCGACGCCCTTCAGCGACGCTGGACGAACATGCTCGCCGGCCAGCTGGTGGTGGTCGCCGCGCCAGCGCGCTGGGGCCACGGGCGCTATCAGGTGGAGGCCAGCTCGGGGACGCGCGCGTACACACTGCTGCTTCGGGGTCTGTCCCCGCTGGACATCAGCTGTGACTGCGCCGACTACCGCTCGGGCGCCTGGGGGTCTGCAAGCACGCGCTCACGGTGCTGCGCGAGCTGGCCGACGACGTGGGAGCGTTCGACACGTTGGTGGCCAAGGGCCGGCGGGCCGCGCCGGTCCGCTGGAGCCCCATCTGGTCGCCCGCGCGAGCCAGCGACTGGCTCGATGGGGTGCAGCTCGAGCGCGACGCGATACCGGGGCCGCGCTCGCGCGCGTTCATCGACCAGGACCATGGCTCCGTCGGGGTCGACACGAGCACGCTCCGCACCGCGCGGGCGCGCGACGCCCTGTGTGAGCAGCTGGCGACGCTCAACGCGGGCCGTCACGCGGATCCGGCCCTCAGCGCCTGGCTTCGGTACGAGGCGCAAGCCAGTGAGCGTGAAGCGTTGCTGCTCCGTGCGAGGCGCGGGGTCTCCCGGGCGCTCCGCCGCTTCTCCGCGCAGCTGCGTCCCTATCAGCGGCACGCGGTCGAGCGCTTCCTTGCGCGCGGGCGACTGCTGCTCGCCGACGACATGGGCCTCGGCAAGACCGTGCAGGCGGCCGCCATCGCGCATACGTTGCTCGTGACGGGCGTGGCCGAGCGGATCCTGGTGATCGCCCCCGCCAGTCTCAAGGCGCAGTGGTCTGCCGAGTGGGCGCGCTTCGTGCCGGCGGAGCTCGGCGAGGCTCAAGGGGTGCCTGGCAGCGCTCGGCAGCGCAACGCCCTCTACGACGAGACTTCGCGCGGCGTGCTGGTGGCCAACTACGAGCAAGTCCACCTGGACGTGGACGCCATCGCGCGCTTCGCGCCGCAGCTGGTCATTTTCCCCTTGCGTGAGGGTGCCGCGCCGGCTGCGCTGGGTTCGGAGTCGCCGTTGCGGTCGCGCTGTTGACCCCACCCATCTCCGAGCCACATACTCATGACCATGCACGCGCAGATTGCAGAGTGGGCTTGGCCGGTGCCGCCCGCCGCGACCGCGGAAGCGGCGGCAGCGGATCCCACAGAGGCCCGTCTCCGAGCGGTGGTGCTGGACATCCTCCACCCCATGTCCCTCGTGGACGACAACTACGACATGGAGTCCGCCTGGGTTGCGGTGTCGACGCAAGCCTTCGAGCGTGCCGCAGAGGTAACCCAGCTCGCCGCCCAGCTGCCTGCTCCGCACCTCCCGCAAGTGCTCTTGCTGGAGCTGGTGATGGCCGGCGCGTTGCCGGACGTGCGCAGAGACCTGCGGCGGGCCTTCGCCGTCAACCAAGCCGTGGAAGCGGGCATGATCAACGCCGCGCGCATGCAGCATGGCGCGCGCGGGGCCGAAGAGCTGTTGGCACGGCCCCCCGAAGAGCGTCAGGCCGCCCTTCGCCAGCTCGTGGGCTATCCCGGTCTCCACCCCAAGCTCGCGGTGTGGGTGGTGGACCACCAGTCCTTCTACGCCGCCGTGCTCGGAGCATTGTGGCTCGAGTCCGACGCTGCGCGCCGCTTCATGGCCGGCAAGGCGCTCGAATGTGCCATGGCGGGTGCTCGGCACATGGCAGCGTGGGCACCGCAGTCGCTGTCCACCAGCATTCTTCCGCCTGAAGAACGCGTGTCCGTGGCTGAACTGCAACAAGCGCATGACGGCTTGCTGGCAAGGCTCGCCGCTCCCCTTGAAGCGGAATAGGCATGCAACGGGGGGACCTGCGGGACGGGATGCTGGTGTGGTACGACGTTCCCGGCAAGGGCCGCCATCGTGCTGTACGTGTTCGCCGACGCGCCTCCCGTCGTCCTGGCCACGGGAACCAGCATCTCTCGTGGCGGGCTGTGCTTCAGTGTGAAGGTGGGAGACCGCAGCGTCCTCGGGAGCGCGTTGTCGAACGACACGAAGTTCCACTACGGTGATTTCGTCCGCGTCGACATCACCACACTGACGCCGTGGTCTCGCCTGCTCTGCGTCGAACCTCCCGTGCTTGCCCGCTTGCGCGCCGCACTCGCGGATCATCCGCCCAAGTGAAATGCATGGTGTAGGCGGCCCGATGCGGGTACCTACACCCCCGCCAACACCGCGCGAAACGCTCCCAGCGTCCGGTCGATGTCCGCTTCG
>CAZEAA010000019.1:0-31064 GCA_964510015.1 uncultured Sandaracinaceae bacterium | reverse complement strand
CACGACGGGGGCGCCATGCGCGACCACCGCAGCCACCAGAGCGGGCGCGACGTGGACATCGCGTTCTTCCGGCGGCGCTGCGGCGGCAACGAGTGCGGCTTCGCCAACACCACGCCGGGGCTGCTCGACGTGCGTCGTCAGTGGGCGCTGCTGCACGCCTGGCTCATCGGCCGTCGCGTGGAGGCCATCTTCATCGACTACAGCCTGCAGCAGCCCCTCTACGAGTACGCGCGCTCGCAGGGCGCCACCCCGGCGCAGCTGCGCGAGTGGTTCCAGTACCCGCGCGGTCGTGGCCACGCCTTCGGCATCATCCGGCACTTCGCGCACCACCAGGACCACCTGCACGTGCGCTTCGTGTGCCCGGACCCCGACGCCGAGTGCCGCGCGGGCTGGCGCTTCCTCGCCGCGCACTGAGCGAGCGGTGAATCCGCGAGGTCGCCTCCCGGCTGCCTCGCGGATCGTCTATGCTGCCGGCCACCATGCGCCGCACCGCCACTCGCCCCCGCATCGCCTACGACGTACACGGAGACTCGGGCTCCAACGTCCTCCTGATCATGGGCCTCGGCATGCGCGGCGAGGTGTGGGGCCCGCAGGTCACCGCGCTCCGGGAGGCGCACCGCGTGGCCACCTTCGACCACCGCGGTCTCGGCGGCAGCGAGGACTCCGACAAGCCCCTCTGGACCATGAAGGACATGGCCCGCGACGCCGCGCGCGTGATGGACGACCTCGGCTGGGACCGCGCTCACCTGGTGGGCGTGTCCATGGGCGGCATGGTCGCGCAAGAGCTGGCGCTGCTGCACCCCACGCGCTTCATGAGCCTCACGCTGATCGCCACCCAGGCCGGTGGCCCCAAGGGGTGGGTGCCCCCCGCCGACGGCGCCGTGAACTTCGCGCGCACGCTGGTGGGCGGGGGCGGTCGCTTGGCCGCGCTCCAGGCCCTGCTCTATCCCCCCGAATTCGTGGCCAGCATGGACGCCACGAAGATGCGCGAGCAGCTGGCCGTGCGCTTCGGGACCCCCGCGCCCCAGCGCACCATGCTCGGGCAGATCACCGCCGTGATGCGCCACGACACGCGCGACCGCCTGCCCCGGCTGCGCGTGCCCACGCTGGTGGTGCGGCCCGGCAAGGACCGCCTGGTGGACTCCTCGCGCAACGACGAGCTGGCGCGCCTCATCCCGGGCGCCGAGCTGGTGCGCCTCGACGTCGCGGGCCACGGTGTCACGTTCCAGTGCGCGGACGCGCTCAACGCCATGCTGCTCTCGCACTTCGCGGCGGCGGAAGGTCACTCGCGTGGTCCATCGACCTCCGCCGTCTGGAACTGACCCCGCGCCCTGCTCGCTCACCCTCGAACTTCGCCGACCATGAACGACATCTTCAATCCCTCCCCCGAGCATCAACAGCTGCGCGAGATGGTGCGCTCCTTCGTGGAGCGCCACGTGGAGCCCCAGGCCCTCGAGCACGACCGCACGGAGACCTTCAACCTGCCCCTCTTCCGTCAGCTGGGAGAGCTCGGTCTGCTGGGCGTCACGCTCGGTGAAGAGGTGGGCGGCGCGGGCCTCGACGCCACCGCGGCCGTCATCGCGCACGAGGAGCTGGCCGCGGCCGACCCGGCCTTCACGCTGTCGTACCTCGCGCACTCCATGCTGTTCGCCAACAACCTCTACGTGAACGGCAACGAGGCGCAGCGCGCGCGCTATCTCCCGGCCGCCTGCACGGGCGAGCGCATCGGCGGCATGTGCATGAGCGAGCCCGGCGCGGGCACCGACGTGATGGGCCTGCGCACCGAGGCGCGCCGCGAGGGGGACACCTTCGTGCTGAACGGCGCCAAGATGTGGATCACCAACGGCGCCATCTCGAAGACCGAGCTGGGCGACACGTTCCTGGTCTACGCGCGCATCAAGGGCGCGGAGCGCAGTCAGGTCTCCATGTTCATCGTGGAGAAGGGCATGAAGGGCTTCTCGCTCGGCCAGAAGCTCGAAGACAAGTGCGGCATGCGCGCGTCGTCCACGGCCGAGCTCGTGTTCGAAGACGTGGTGGTGCCGGCCGAGAACCTGGTCGGCCAAGAGGGCCACGCCAGCCTCTGCATGATGCGCAACCTCGAGCTCGAGCGCCTGACGCTCGCGGCCATGAGCCTCGGCATCGCGCGGCGCAGCATCGAGATCATGAACCGCTACGCCCGCGAGCGCGTGAGCTTCGGCAAGACGCTCGACCAGTTTGGGCAGATCCAGCGGCACATCGCCGAGAGCTACGCCGAGTTCATGGCGGGCCGCACCTACGTCTACAACACGGCGGCGCACATGAACCTGACCGCGCCGGGGCACCGCTTGGACTCGGACGGAGTGAAGCTCTACTGCGCCACCATGGCCAAGAACGTGGCGGACCGCGCCATGCAAGTGCTCGGCGGCTACGGCTACATGGGCGAGTACCACGTGGAGCGCCTGTGGCGGGACGCCAAGCTGCTCGAGATCGGCGGCGGCACGCTCGAGGCGCACCACAAGAACATGACGCGCGACCTCGCGGGCATCGAGAAGATCCTCTAGCCCGCGGGCCTCGTGATGACGGCACTCCCCGACAAGCAGCGGGTCATCGCTGCGCTGCGCCGTGAGATGGAAGCGCTCATCGAGCGTGCGGCCGCGCGCGCCGAGCAGAGCCGCGTGGACGCGACGCACGCCGAGGCGCGCGCCGAGAACGACAAGGACACCCGCGGCCTCGAGACGTCGTACCTCGCGCGCGGCCAGGCCAAGCGCACCGAAGAGCTGGCCGAGGACCTGCATCGCGTGCGGTTGCTGTCGCCGCGCAGCTACACGGAGGACGACGCCGTGGGCCTCGGCGCGCTGGTGTGCACCGAGCTCGAGGGCGGCGAGCCGCGCGTGTTCTTCCTGCTGGACGTGGCGGGCGGGACCGAGCTGGTGCTGGGGCCCGAGGAGCCCCACGTGTGGGTGGTCAGCCCGTCGTCACCGGTGGGGCGTGCGCTCGTCGGGCGCTTCGTGGGAGACGAGGTGGCCATCGCCCGGCAGGGGACCATGCGGCACTACGACATTGTCGCCATCGCCTGAGCTCGGCCATCGCCTGAGCTCGGCCATCGCCTGAGCGCGTGATGCGCGGGGGTGCCCGTGTGGTATCCCTCGGCGATGGACTTCACGACAGACCAGATCGGCGACCAGACCGGTCGCCTCGTGCTCATCACCGGCGCCAACAGCGGGCTCGGGCTCGAGACGGCCAAGGCGCTGTCGGCGCACGGCGCGGACGTGATCCTGGCCTGTCGTGGGCGCGAGAAGGCCGAGGCTGCCATGGGCGAGATCCGCAGCGCGGGTGGCACGGGGGCGCTGTACTTCGAGGCCCTCGACCTCTCGGACCTCGCGTCGGTCGCCGCGTGCGCGGCGCGCGTGGTGGCCAAGTACCCGCGCCTCGACGTGCTGGTGAACAACGCCGGCGTGATGGTGCCCCCGCGCAGCAAGACCAAGGACGGCTTCGAGATGCAGCTCGGGACCAACCACTTCGGTCACTTCGCGCTGACCGCTGGGCTCTTCCCGTTGTTGGCCAAGACACCGGGCGCGCGCGTGGTCACCGTGTCCAGCATCATGCATCGGCTCGGAAAGATGCGCTTCGACGACCTCGGCTTCGAGAGGGGGCTCTTCATCAACTGGCTGGCCTACGGGCAGAGCAAGCTCGCCAACCTGCTGTTCAGCTTCGAGCTGGGCCGGCGGCTCGAGCGCGCGGGCAGCGGGGTGCTGTCGCTCGGCGCGCACCCGGGCTACGCGGCCACCAACCTGCAGGCCCACGACTTGATGAGCAGCGCGCTGAACCCGGTGGTCGCTCAGTCCGCGGCGATGGGCGCGCTCCCCTCGATCTACGCGGCCGTGTCCCCCGACGTGGAGCAGGGCGGCTACTACGGCCCGCGCTCGCTCGGCGGCTTGCGCGGGTACCCCACCACGGCCAGCGCCACCCGCCGGGCCCGCAACGAAGCCGACGCGCGCCGCCTGTGGGAGGTGTCCGAGCGCCTGACGGGTGTCCCGTTCCCGGTTGGCAAGTAGCTCGGGACCCAAGGGCAGCGCCCGGCTCGGGGTGATATCCTGGCGGCAAGTCTTCCGCTTGCTTGATGGACACCGCATGCCTCGCCTCGCGTCGCCCCCTCTCGTGCACTCCCCCAGGCTCTCTCGCGGGCTCAACCGCTCGAGCCTCGGTGCGCTCACCGTGGTCCTCTCGGCCGTCGGCTGCGGCGGGTTCCACAACCCCGGTCCGTCCACGCTGCGCCTCAGCGAGGTGATGGCCAGCAACGACGGCGCCTACTTGGACGAGCAGGGCGAGGCCGAAGACTTCGTGGAGCTCGTGAACATGGGGGACGAGCCGATCGACCTGAGCGACTTCTCGCTGAACGACTCGGGCGACCGTGGCCGACTGCCGAGCCGCATCATCCCGCCCGGCGGCCTGGTGGTGCTCTTCGCGGACGACGAGACCGAGCAGGGCGAGCTGCACCTGGACTTCAAGCTCAGCGCCGGGGGCGAGACGCTCTCGCTCGTCTATCACGGCGCGGGTGGGCGTCGCGGGGTGGACGAGGTCACCTGGACGGAGCTCCAGCCCAACGAAGCCTATGGGCGCTACGGCGCCGGTGACGAGTGGGTGCGCTGCACGTGGGCCAGCCCCATGCGCCCGAACGGGGCCCGCTGCGGTCCGCCCGAGCCGCCGCCCGTGCCGCCCGATGACGTCTTCGCGGACTACACGTGGCCGGCGCCGACGACGACCACGCCGCTCACCCTCTCCGAGCTCGCCCTGTCGCCGGCGGCCTTCATCGAGGTGCGCAACACCAGTGGCGCTGCGCTGCCGCTCACGGGTTATCAGGTGCGCATCGCCCCGCACGGTCCCAACCAGCCCTGGCCGGGGCCCACCGAAGGCGTGGGCGTGGCGCTCATGGGCTCGCTGGCCGCGGGGGAGCGCGCGACGGTGACGGTGACGGCGACGGACGTGGCGGGGCTCGCCCTGCCGCTCTTCGAGGGCGTCGTCAGCCTCTTCGCGCTCGACGGAACGCTGGTCGACCGGATCGACTTCATGCGCTGGCCGGTGGGCAACGCGCTCGCGCGGGCGGAGACCCCAGCGGGCACGTGGCGCTTCGTGACGGCCAACACGCCGGCGGCGGCCAACACCGCGCCAGTCCTCGCGTCGCGTGACGTGGGCACCTACGTGCGGCACCTGTTCACGCCCGGGGACTACGCGGCCTTGGCGCGGGGCGGCACGCTGCTCGACCAGCAGGCGGTGAAGTTCTTGCTCGACGTGGACGTGGTGGGTGGGCCGCTCGGCTACCTCATGAGCAGCGACGACTTCCCGCTGCACTTCGACTTCGTGGACCAGCTCTTCGCGGGCGGCCCCGTGTTCGACCGCTGCGACGCGGCCATGAACGCCGAGCATCGCGCGCGCTGGACGGCCTTCTCGGTGGCCGAGTACTACTGCGGCGAGACCCAGCCGGCCGAAGAGCTGCAGTGCACCGACGCGCAGCGGCGCTTCATGATGGGCACGCTGGTGCACCACGTGGGGCCCGACCTGCACACCATCGAGATGGTCAGCGGTGACCGCGCGAGCGCGTCCCAGATGGTCACCACCTTCTTCACGGGCGCCGCGCTGAGCGACGACCCCACGCGCTACGTCTTCCGCCCGCAGAGCCAGACCGCCGTGGACCGGCTGCGCACGGTGGAGGGGCAGCTGCCCATCATCGGTCGCAACGCGCCCTTCGTGGGCGTTACGGAGCAGCCGCTGAACCCCGGCGTGGCGTACGGCACGCTCACCTTCGTGCCCAACAACGAGCTGGCCACGGCCGTGCTCGGGCCGCGCGTGGTGCTGGTCACCGACAGCGTGCCCAACGACATCGGCTTCGTGGGCGGGCTCGTGACCGAGGCGCTGCAGACGCCGCTCGCGCACGTGAACGTGCTCAGCCAGAACCGCGGGACCCCGAACCTCGCGGTGGTGGGGGCGCGCAACCGCTCCGAGTTCGAGCCGCTCTTCGGCGAGCTGGTGCGCCTCGAGGTCACGGAGAGTGGGTTCACGGTGCGCGTGGCCGAGCTCGCCGAGGCGCAGGCGCACTGGGAGTCCATCATGCCGCCGGGGCCGCCGCAGTCGCCCGCGCGGGACATCACCGTGCGCGGCATCCAGGACCTTGCGGACCGCGACTACAGCGACATCCCGTCGATCGGCGGCAAGGCCGCGCAGTTCGCCGAGCTCTATCGCGTCACCTTCCCGGTGGGGTGCGGGCAGGTCGCGCTGGTCCCCGACCGCGCCTTCGCCATTCCGATGGCGCACTACGTGGACCACTTCCAGGCGAGCGGCGCGCAGGCGCTGCTGACCACAGCCATGAACGACGCCCGCTTCGAGAGTGACGCGCTCTTCCGGCGCGCCGCCTTGGCGTCGGTGCGCGAGGCCATCACCGAGCACCCCGTCGATGCCGCGCTGCTCACGTCCCTCGAGCAGGCCATCCAGTCGCGCTGGGGCTCGGACCGCCGCGTGCGCCTGCGCAGCAGCAGCAACACGGAGGACCTCCCGGGCTTCAACGGCGCGGGGCTCTACGTGTCGGAGGCCGCGCAGCTCTCGGAGGCCGGCACGCTGGCATCCGCGCTGCGCACCGTGTGGGCCAGCCTCTGGACCGACCGCGCCCATGACGAGCGCGCCTTCTTCCGCATCGAGCCCACCATGGTGGCCATGGGCGTTCTCGTGCACGCGGCCTTCGTCTCCGAAGAGGCTTCGGGCATCGTGGTCTCGCGCAGCCTGCACGACCCCACGCGCTCCGACATCTACACCATGAACTTCCAGCGCGGTGAGGCGAGCGTGGCCAACCCGGCGCCGGGCATCACGTCGGAGCAGTTCGACTACCGCTGGTCGCGCACGCCGCGCCGGGTGTTCCGCTCGTACAGCACGTTCTCGCCCGACACGCCGCTGACCTCCGAGGACGAGACCTGCGCGGTGGCCGTCGCCGTGCGTGCCATCCACGACCACTTCCAGATGCTGGTCGACCCGCAGAACGAGAATCAGTACTTCGCCATGGAGGTGGAACTGAAGTTCCTCGACGGGACGCGTCAGCTCTACGTGAAGCAGGCACGCCCGTATCCCTTCCAAGCGGAGCTGCTGCCGGCGGACTGCCGGGGGTTCTGACGGGCCCTGCTCGGTGCGCGGCGCGTGGGCCTACGCGCCGTCGCCGTGCAGCAGGCGGCGCACCAGCGAGAGCACGGCGTCCGGGTCCACGGGCTTCACCAAGAAGGCCGACGCGCCGCGCTCGGTCAGCGCGCGCCAGTCGTCCTCGCCGCCCGCGCCCGTGATCACGATGACCGGCACCCGCTGACCACGTGGGTCTTCACGCAGCTTGCCCACCAGCGCGAGGCCGTCGAGGCCAGGCATGTCGAGGTCGATCAGCGCGACCGCGGTCTCCTCCGCCACGATGGCGTCGAACGCGGTGAGGCCGTCCTCCGCGCACACGATGCGCGAGCCGGGGAAGCCCGCCTGCAGGATGGTCTGGCCCAACAAGCGGAACACGGGTTCGTCGTCCGCCACCACGAAGCGGCGGTTCTCGCCGTCGGCGGTCATGTTGAGGCGCGCCACGTTCAGCTCGTGGCGGAAGCGCTGCACGCTCGCTTGCCGCGCCAAGGGATCCTTCGCCAGCGCCTTGCGCAGCACGGCGTCGAACACCGCAGGCAAGCTCGGGTTCACGTCGCTCGCTCGCGGCGGCGGCTCGTTCGCGTGCAAGTGCAGCATCTCGAGCACGTCCTCCGTGGCGAACGGCAGCCGGCCGGTCAGCAGCTCGAAGGCCATGACGCCGAGGCTGTAGAGGTCCGCGCGCTGCGGGTGGTCGACGTTGCCCGTGTGGTTCAGCCCATACTCCGGCGCGAGGTAGGCCGGGGTCCCGTGCACGGCCTCGCTCGAGGCGTGCTGATCGCGGATGGTGCGCGCCGCGCCGAAGTCGCTCACCACCACGCGGTTGGCGTCGCCCAGCAAGACGTTCGCGGGCTTGAGGTCGCCGTGCACCGCGCCGGCCGAGTGCACGGCCTGCACGCCGCGGCAGATGGCGTCCAGGATGGCGAGCGCTTCGTCCAGCACGAGCGGGGACCCGCGCCGCCGCCGGAGCAGCTCCTCGAGGTCGTGGCCCTCCACGTACTCCATCACGAAGTAGGGCGCGCCCTCGTGCTCTCCGAACGCGTGCACGGCGGTCACGTGCTCATGGCGGATCTTCGCCATCACGCGCGCCTCGGCTTCGAAGCGCTTCAGCACGCCCGTGCGGTTGGCCAGGCTCGGGTGGATGAACTTGATGGCCACCAACCGGTCGAGGTGCCGATCGCGCGCCTTCATCACGACGCCCATCGAGCCGCGCCCGAGGCTGCTGCGAACCTCGTACGAGCCGACCACCGTGCCGGGCACGGGAGGCCGCCAGCGATCGGCGCGCAGCGGGCCCGACTCGTCCACCATCGTGATGACGTTGCGCGGGTCCCGCCGCACGATGTTGTCATCATCATGGTCGGGCGCGGTGTCGCGTTGGCGCGTCACGAGCGGTCCTCCGGGCGGTGTACGAGCACGCGCTGACACTACCTCAATCAGGGAGACCCAACAAGCGTGGCGAAGGGCGCGTCGTCACCCCGCGGTGTCAGTTGTTCCGTCTTTCGGGGGCTGCCTGGTACGCTGAGGAATGGCGGAATCGCCCGCACCCTCAGCCTTCGTCTCACGCTCCATCGGGGCCCTGCGCGTGGGTGACCGTCTCGGCCGACGTCTCGCCCAGGCGGCGTGGATCAGCGCCGCGCTGACCGTCATCTTCTTGGCCGTCAGCTACAGCCTCGCGCACCTCGCCATCGACGAGCGCTTCACCTCCTGGCAAGTTCAGGCGAGCCCGCTGCGGCTGTGGTTGGCGCCTTGCTTCCTGGTCTTCTCGCTCTCGTTCGCCGAGCTCGTGCGCAGCCGCATGCGTCGCACGCAGGGCATGGTGGTGGCCGCCATCGCGTACGAGGTGCTGACCGCCCTCTTCGTGGCGTGCCTGGTCAACGGACGTCCGTGGTCGGACGAGCCGTCGCTGCTGGGGGTGTCGCCCATCGCGATCTGGTTGATGGTCTATGCGGCGCTGGTTCCGCTGCCGCCGCGCGCCACGCTGGTCGGCGCGTTCTGCGCTGCCGTGATGGACCCGCTCGGGCTCTGGCTGATGGTCTTCGCCGACGAGCGCCTGCCGATGCCGAGCGCCGTGCTGCAGTTCTGGCGCTTCTTCCCCACCATCGTGAGCGCGGGCCTGGCCTACGCGGTGGCCAAGCTGATCTACCGGCTCGAAGAGCAGGCCGACGAGGCGCGCCGACTGGGCTCGTACAAGCTGCGCGTGCTGCTGGGGCGCGGCGGCATGGCCGAGGTCTGGGAAGCCGAGCATCGCATGCTGGCTCGTCCGGCGGCCGTGAAGCTGGTGCGGCCCGAGTGGCTCGAAGACGACCGGCAGAGCGCCGAGACCATGCTGCAGCGCTTCCAGCGCGAGGTGAGCGCCACCTCCACGCTCTGCTCGCCGCACACCATCGCGGTCTACGACTTCGGGCGCGCTGACGATGGGACCTTCTTCTACGCGATGGAGCGCCTGCACGGCATCGACCTGCACTCGCTGGTGCAGGAGCACGGCCCGCAGCCCGCCAGCCGCGTGGTGTTCATCCTGCGCCAGATCTGTCACTCGCTCGAAGAGGCGCATCGCGTGGGTCTGGTCCACCGCGACGTGAAGCCTGCCAACATCTTCGTGTGCCGCTACGGGCTCGATCTCGACTTCGTGAAGGTGCTGGACTTCGGCCTCGTGAAGGGCGACCCGCCGGGGCTCGAGCACCAGTCGCTCACGCGTGAGGGCGCCCACACGGGGACGCCCGCGTTCCTGCCGCCCGAGATCGCGCTCGGCAAGGTGGCGGAGGCCGACGGTCGCGCGGACCTCTATGGCCTCGGCTGCGTCGCCTACTGGCTGCTCACGGGCAAGCTGGTGTTCCCCCTCGGCCCGTCGCTGCAGATGATCGCCGCGCACGCGCACGACAAGCCCGAGCTGCCGTCGCGGCGCGGGGGCGTGACGGTGCCCGCCGCGCTCGAGACCATCGTGATGCAGCTGCTCGCCAAGGCGCCGGCCGATCGTCCCGCGAGCGCGGCGTCCCTCTCGGCGATGCTCGCAGCCACGGGGCTCGAAGAGGGCTGGACCGTGCCGAAGCGCGAGGCCTGGTGGCAGCAGCACCTGCCCGCGATCGGAGCCGCGCCGCCGGCTACGTCGGCGCCAGCGTCGCCCAAGCGGTGACGCGCCGCTGGGCTCGCGCTTGCGCGGCCACGCCGAAGATGGCGGCGTCACGAAAGAGGCGCTCGCGGGCCGTCTCGGGCAGCTGCTGCGCCAGGCCCGGCAGCTCGCCGTCGAGGAAGCGCCCGGTGGTCTCGAGCACTCCCGCGAGGGCGATGTGCGTGGTCGCGGCGAGCGGCGGGAGCGCCGCGACCCCACTCAGCGTGACGATGGTGCTGACCAGCCGCTCCACCACGCCGTGCGGCCACATCGCGAGCCGGCCGTAGCGCACCAGCAGGCCGAGGATGCCCGCGTGCACGTGGACGTCCTCCACCGTGCGGAACGGCTTCACCACGTTCACGTAGCCATCGCCGGGCAGCCGCTCTTCGGCCGTCACGCGCACGCTCGCGAACGTGGCCTTGCTGTGCGGGATCTCGGGGACGAACGGCGTGACCTCGCGGGTCTCGAGCGACACGCCCACGCGGTTGCGCGGGATGCGCACGGCCACCAGCGCGATGCCCGGCTGCGACGCGTCGCGCGCGATGACCACCAGCTGCTCGGCGGCGGCGCCCAGCGTCACGAAGGTCTTCTCGCCGCTCAGCCGGAAGGCGTCGCCCTCGGTCGTGAGCGTGGTCTCGATGTCACGCGGCCGGTTGCCTCCCCGCTCGGTCACGCACAGCGCCGCCGGGGCGCCGCCCAGCTCGGGCAGGAGGTGCTCGAGCGCGGCCACGTAGCCTGACGCGAACGCGTAGGCCAAGCGGTCTGCGTGGAACCCGCCCACGACCGCCGCTTCGAACGGCCGGTCGAAGCGGGCGCGGATGGCGTCGTGCCGATCCCACCATGCGGTGACGTCGGGGACCTCGACGTCACGGGGGTCTTCACCGAGGAGATGGCGCAAGAGAGCTTCCACGGCGGGCAGTCTACGCCACATCGGCGCGGTCGGGCAGACCCCGCGTGGCCGGCCGAGACGCTGCTCAGGCCTGGGTGTGCGCGTCGAGGTAGCGCGTGAGGGCGTCGCTCACGCTCAGCAGGTTCGCGGTGATCTGCCGCGTGACGAACTGCTCCACCGTCTTGGCGAGGCCGTCTGCGAGGAACGAAGGGAACGCCTTGATGGCCCCGAGGTCGATGTTCATGGAGCCCGTGATCTCGAGCCGCGTGCGCTGCCCGAGCGCCACGAAGGTGTGCCGACCCGCGCAGTGGATGGCCTCGCGGAAGGCGCGCGTCTCGATGGACCAGGCGCACGACCAGTCCTGCTCGGACCACAGCGCGCGCTCGTCCCAGCGAAAGGTGTTGTCGCCGAGGCCGCGCTGCACGGGGATGGGGATGTCCCCGCCGCCGTGCCAGGTGTGTCGCGTCTCCACGCCCGCCGCGATGTCCTTGCGCCCCATGGCCTCGATGCGGCGCACGTGCGGCAAGAACTCGATCAGCGCCGGCAGGTCGTCGCGGTACGTCCGGAAGACGGACTCACGCGGGAACGGAATGACGGCGTCGGCCTCGATCTGCATCGGTGGGTGTGCGACCGGAGCCGGGCGTGCAGCGACAGCGCTGCTTGCCCCTCAGGACGAAGTGGTCGTAGCGCCATCGGACGCGCCGCGCAAAGTGGCACGATGGAGGACGGCGGCGTCGACCAAGCCGGTGAGTGCGGCGGCCACCTCTTCGTAGTCGAGCGACTCGGTCGGCACTTCCACGGTGAGCACCACGTCGCCGTCGTCGTCGTACGCGAACTTGGTCATGGCCATGTCGCGGTTCATGCGCAGCAGCCAGCGCGCCAGGTCGTACGGGTTGTCGCCGCCCGTGACCAGAAAGGGGACCACGCTCGCGATCAGCCAGTTCTGCGAGAGGCGCACGTACACCGCCACGTCGCCCTGCGCCGTGTCGCGCACCGCGCGGAGCGTCCCCGCTCCATGAGGCACGCGCTCCCAGCCGAGCCTGTCGAGGTATTCCGCGAGGGTCGCATCATCCAGCATGGGCGGAGGATGCCTCATTCCTGATCATCTGGGGAGCCCTCTCTTGGGCGCTTGGTCGCGGGTCAGCGCCATCGCCTCGAGCTCCATCGTGTCGTTGTAGGGCAGCAGATCCTCGCGCTCGAGGCGCTGGATGGTCTCGATCAGCCCACGCGTCGTGGCCAGCGCGTCGTCCGACGCATCGCGGTCGAGCGAGTGCGGCGGCGCTCCCAGCGCCTCGGCCCGCGCCCGCAGCCAAGGAATGGCCATCTGCTCCAGCTCGCACACCCGTCGCAAGAGCTCGTCGGCCTCCCGCTGATCCCGGCGACGCGTGGAGCCGACGCCCAGCCCGAGACCCAAGAGTAGCCCGCCAAGGGCCGCCATCACTGCTTCCCAGCCGTGCATTGGTGTGAGCATAGCAGGAACGCGCCGAGTGCTCGCCGCGCGATCGCGACAACGACCACGACTACGTAGACGACCGTGGTCCTATCGTTGACGCTGTACCGCAGCCCTCGACTCCCGCCGACCCCCGCCTACTCGAACACCAGCACGGCATCCTCGCCGTGCTGATCAATCAACGCCCCCACGTACGACAACAGCGTGCTCCGCCGCGCAAACAAGGCGTCCACCTGCGAGGCCACCAACAGCGGCGCGGCCTGGCTGTGCAGCGGATCCCGCGCCAGCGCCCCCTCGAGCGACGCGCGCGTCATCCCCGTGAGCTGCCTCACGACACCCCGGCTGAAGCGCTGCGAGCGCTCGAGGGACACGCGCAGCCGCTCGCGGCGCGCGGGGTTCAGCTCGGAGAAGAACGCCAGGTTGTGATCGCGGATGAAGAGCCGCGAGCGGTCGGGGAGGCCCTGGAGGTTGGCGCCGCTGAAGCGGTCGGTGTTGCCGATCAGGTAGTCGAACAGCACGCAGTTGGACAGGTCGCGCAGCAGGCTGGGCGGGAAGTCGCTGCTCTCCATGCGCGAGCCCTGGCGGAGCTTGGCGGACCACTCGCGCAGCGCGTCGGGCTGGTCGAGCCCCAGCTCGCGCATGGACGGGATCCAGTAGGTCATGGCGCCGCGCGTGCTGCCCACGGAGTCCACGATCAGGCGCTC
Organism: uncultured Sandaracinaceae bacterium; assembly: GCA_964510015.1. GTDB lineage: Bacteria > Myxococcota_A > Polyangia > Polyangiales > Houyiibacteriaceae > JADJJE01. Next base: position 17,784 of record CAZEAA010000019.1, on the reverse strand, counting down.
ACGCAAGCCCTGCCAGCGGTCCTCGTACGCCGGGTCGAGCGTGCGCTGCAGCTCGCTCGTCGCCACCGTGCGGCTCACCGTGGGCGGCACGTTGTCGAGCCCCAGCAGCTCCGCGATGCGGTAGGCCGCGATCTCGTGCAGGTGTCCGCGCGGGTGCGTGGTGGCGGCGGGGCGATAGGCGCCGAGCGCGGCCTCGCCGCTGCGCACCTTGAGCACCACCGACGTGGTCCCCACGGGCCGGACCTGCGTGATGGGGTCACTGCGCAGCCGCCCCAGCAGTGTGTCGTGGGTGAGGGGGCCGCCCGGGAACACGAGGCCGGCTTGGGCCGTGGCGACGTGGCTCCCCGCGAACCACGCCACCCCGCACGCGCAAGCGAGCCCGAGCGCCAGCAGCACTCGGGCCCGGCTTCGCGCAGCCGACCCCGCGCGGGGTATCAGCGCACTCCGGCGAAGAGGTTCTTCGCGATGACCATGCGCTGGATCTGCGAGGTGCCCTCGTAGATCTGCAGGATCTTCGCGTCGCGCATCAGCTTCTCCACGGGGTACTCCGTGATGTAGCCGTTGCCGCCGAAGACCTGCACGGCGTCGGTGGCCACGCGCATGGCCTGGTCCGCGCCGAACGCCTTGGCGTAGCTGGCGGTGAGCGAGTTGCGGCCGCCCTGGTCGATCATCCACGCGGCCTTGAGCATGAGCAGGTGGGTGGCCTCGTAGGCGATGCCCATCTCCGCGATCATGGCCTGCACCATCTGGTGCTGCGCGATGGGCACGCCGAAGGTCTTGCGCTCGAGCGCGTAGGCGATGCTCTCGTCGAGGGCGCGGCGCATCAGGCCGCAGGCACCCGCGGCGATGTCCGGGCGCGTGCGGTCGAAGGTCTGCATGGCGACCTTGAAGCCATGACCCGGCTCCGCGAGGATGTTGGCGGCCGGGATGCGCACCTCGTCGAAGTTGATGACGGCGGTGTTGCTGGCGCGCTGGCCGAGCTTGTCCTCGGTCTTGCCCACGCTCACGCCCGGCGTGTCACGGTCCACGATGAAGGCGATGATGCCCTTGTGGCCGAGGGCCGGATCGATGGTGGCGAACGCGGTGTACCAGGTCGCCCACGCGCCGTTCGTGATGAAGCACTTGCTGCCCGTCACGATGTAGTCGTTGCCGTCCTTGACCGCGCGCGACTGGATACCCGCGGCGTCGGAGCCAGCGGCCGGCTCGGTGATGGCGTAGGCCGCGAAGATGGGCTCCGACGTGAGCATGCCCAGGTACTTCTTCTTCTGGGCCTCGTTGCCGGCCACCAGGATGGGCGTGGCCGCGAGCGTGTTGGCCGTGAAGCTGGTCTGGATGCCGGTGCAGCCGTAGGCGAGCTCCTCGGTGATGAGGACGTGCTCCACCTCGCCGACGCCGTTGCCGCCGTACTCGGTGGGGATGCCGGGGGCCACGAGGCCCATCTCCCAGGCTTCCTTGAAGACGTCGTTGGGGAACGTGTGCTTCCGATCGCACTCCGCCGCGATCGGGATGATCTTCTCTTTGGTGAAGCGGCGGGTCTCGTCGACAAGCGCCTTTTGCTCTTCGGTAAGCTCGAAACTCAGCATGTCTCTCTCCGTGGGGGGTCCGATCGGGATTGGACCATAGCCCATGGGCGAGGGGCGCGGTACGTGTACGTTGTATGCGTTCGCCCGTGTCCGGCGCGCAGGCTAGTCTCCGCCGGTGCCGACTCGTGTCGTCGTGTCCGCTCATGCTTTCGCGCTCCTCGTCGCGCTGACGTGCGCGGGGTGTGGAGACCCTCCTGCCGAACCTCCGGCAGCGCCCACACCCCAGCAGCAGGTCGCGCCGCCGAACACCCCCGAGCCCGCGCCCGTCGAGCCCGCCCCCACGCTCTGCGAGCGCCTCGATCTCGAGCGCTCGGCGGTCGACATGGGAGCCCCGCTCCAAGCGCGGGTCGACTCGTTCGAGGCGCGTGCGCGGAGGTTCGTCACGCGCTCGGACGTGCCCGCAGCCGTCCAACAGGCGCTCGAGGCCCTGCTGCTCGACCCCACGTCGGAGGTCGCTCTGGCGAGCCTGCATGCACGTCGCGCACAGCTCGCGAGCGACCCGACGCTCCGCGCCGATGCCATCCTCGCCGCGCTGGTGGCGAACGACGCGGCGGCGCCCAGCGGATCGAACGCCGCCGTGCTCGCGCTCCTGGCGAGGGCGCGCGTGTGGTTGCCCCACGATCCCGTCGTTCCCTGGGTCGAGGCGCTGGTCGTCCCCGAACGCGGGAACCGGCGCGCCCTGCTGGAGGAGGCGTTCGCCAAGGGCGCGCGCGACCCGGCGCTGCTGCTGGCGCTGGCCCGCTCGGCGCTGAGTGCAGGCGATGCGGACGCTACGCTCGCCGCCCTCGATGCCTTGCCCATCGCGACGGAAGACACAGCGGCGGAGCCGCTCGGCGCGGCGCTCCGAGAGCGCGCCGAGGCGGTGCAGCGCGCGCGCGCGGCGCTCCGTCACACCGCGATCGACGGAGTGGTGGTGTGGACCCCGCCATCATTGCCGGAGGACACCGCCGTGCAGCTGGCGCGGGCCGTGCGCGCCGACCTCGACGAAGCGGCTTCGCTCTTGCGCGGCCCGTCCCGACCGCACCTGGTGGTGTGGGCGCACGCGACCCTCGACGACTTTCGGGTGAGCACCTGCGGCACCAGCTGGTCGCAGGCGTTCTACGATGGGGTGCTGCACGTGGTCCTGGTGGGCGACACGCTCGATGACACGCTCCTGCGCAGCGCCCGCCACGAGTCGCTGCACGCCCAGCTGGGGTACCTGAGTCCGCTCGCGCCCCGCTGGCTGCACGAGGGCCTCGCGCAGCGCTTTGCCCGGGAGCCCTTCGAGGCGCCCGCCGCAGGTCTCGGCGCGCTCGGCAGCGCGGACGTGCGCGCCATCGATCAGGACCTCGGCCTCGGCAACGACGGACCCACGGCAGGCGCGGCGTACGTGCGCGCGCGGCTCGCGGTGGAGCAGCTCGCGGCGCGCGCTGGGGACGGCGTGTTCGCGGAGGCGGTCGCGCTGCTCCGCGCCGGGGCCCCCGCGAGCTCACTCCCCGACCGGCTGGGCTTCACACATTAGTCCCGTCGTCCGTGGCAGCCGGGCGTTGCGCGGATGTTTCGCGCGGCGCCGCGACTTGGTACCCTCCCGCCCCTGCGCCACCTTACTCGCCCGTAACATCCCCCGGAGGACTCCGTGACCCTACTGCGCCGTATCGATCAAGGGCTGGCGCGCGGCGAGGCCGCTCTGATTGCCTTTGTACTTCTCGCGATGGTCGTCGTCGCCAGCGTTCAGGCCGTGCTCCGCAACTGCTCCGACATGGGGATGGTCTGGGCCAGCAGCTTGCTTCCGTCCATCCACTGGGTGGACCCCTTCCTCATGAAGGGCACCCTCTGGCTGGCCTTCTTGGGCGCGTCCTTGGCCACGCACGACGAGAAGCACATCGCCATCGACATCCTGCCGCGGCTCTCCACGCCCAAGGTGCGGGCCGCCATGCGCGGCATCGTGGGCGTCACCGTCGGCGTCATCTGCGTCTACTACGGGCGCGTGGTCATGCGCACCATCCTGAACAACGCGCAGGAGGTGCCCCTCGAGTACGAGGTGTTCGTGGACGCCGGCCGCGCCCACATCTGCGACGCCCCCGCCAGCGCGCTGATCGGGGACCTCGTGCGCCCCGACATCTTCTGCGGAGTGCGCAGCGCGCTCGCGTCGCTGAACGTGCCGGTGGCCACCCCCGAGGCGGCCCTCGACCTGATCGTCCCGACCATGTTCATGTTCATGGCCATCCGCTTCTTCTTCGGCGGGGTGGTCTCGTTCCTGAGCATCCCGAAGGGGGGCCAGCCCGACCCGCACTCCGTTGCGGCGGCGACCACGGCCAGCGGCGTCAGCGCACCCGCCACCACGGAAGGGGAGGCCTGAGATGGATCTCTGGATCGTCCTCTTCTTGGTCGGCCTCGCGCTCCTCGGCGCGCCGCTCTTCGCCATCTTCGGGGCGGCCGCCATGCTGCTCTTCTCGGAGATGCCGGACACGCCCATCACCGGCGCCACCAACGACGTCTTCAGCGAGAAGTTCGCGAACTCCCCGCTGCTCGTCACCATCCCGCTCTTCACGTTCGCCGGCTATCTCATGGCCGAGTCGGGCACCCCGCGTCGCCTGGTGAACATGTCGCGCGCGTGGCTCGGCTGGATGCCCGGCGGCCTCGCCATCGTCTGCCTGATGGCGTCGGCGTTCTTCACCACGTTCACCGGCGGCAGCGGCATCACCATCGTGGCCATCGGCGGCCTGCTCCTGCCCGCCATGATCGCGGACAAGTACCCGGAGCGCTTCTCGCTGGGGCTCGTCACCACGGGCGGCTCGCTCGGCCTGCTCTTCCCGCCCAGCCTCCCCATCATCATCTACGGCGTGGTGGCCGGCGTGCAGATCGAGCACCTGTTCGCGGGGGGCCTCATCCCCGGCGTGGTCTCGCTCATCGCGATCGGCGCTTACGCCGTCTACACCGGGGTGGCCAGCAAGATGCCGCGCACGCCCTTCGTGGCGAAGGAGGCGATGAAGGCGCTCTGGGATACCAAGTGGGAGGTGCTCCTGCCGGTGGCGCTGCTGGGCGGTCTCGGCACGGGGACCCTGCGCATCCACGAGGCGGCGGCCTTCACGGCGCTCTACGTGTTGGTGATCGAGGTGTGGGTCTACAAGGACGTCTCCTTCCGAGGCGACCTGCCGCGCATCATCCGCGAGTCGATGACGCTGGTGGGCGCCATCCTGATCATCCTCGCCACGGCGGTGGGCTTCACGGCGTTCCTGATCCAGGCGCGCGTGCCCTTCATGATCCTCGACTGGATGAGCCAGTTCATCGACAGCAAGGTGGCGTTCCTGCTGCTGCTGAACGTGTTCCTGCTCATCGTGGGCATGCTGATGGACATCTTCAGCGCCATCGTGGTGGTGGTCCCGCTCATCGTGCCCATCGCCACGCGCTTCGGCGTGGACCCGGTGCACCTCGGGATCGTGTTCCTGCTGAACCTCGAGATTGGCTACATGACGCCGCCGGTGGGGCTCAACCTCTTCATCTCGAGCTTCCGCTTCAACAAGCCGGTCACCGCCCTGTACCGCGCCGTGGTCCCCTTCATCGTCTTGTTGCTCGTGGCCGTGGGGCTCACCACGTACGTGGAGCCGCTGACCATGTGGCTCCCGGAGCGCATGGGCTACGAGCGCGAGAACTTGCACGCGCCGGGCGAGCCGACGGGTGGCGACCCCGCCGGTGAAGGCGTGGACGACCCGGGTGGCGAGAGCCTGGACGACCTCGACGGGGACGAGCCGCTCGATCTCGACGACCTCGAGGGCGAGAGCCTGGACGACCTCGAGGGCGAGAGCCTGGATGACCTCGAGGGCGCGGACGGCGCCGAAGGCCTCGATGACCTCGACGCGCTCGACGAGCCAGACGGTGGCACCGAGGACCTCAGCGGCGCCGCAGGGGCCCCGTGAGCCGCGCGCGCCATCGCGTTGCTGCGCTGGGCTGTTGCGTCTTCCTCGCAGGGTGCGGTGGTGCGTCGGCGGGAGCCCCGGCTTCGGCCACCGTCACCACGCAAGCCACCGGCGAGAGCTCAGCCCCCCTGAACCGCGAGGCCGTCTCGCTCGCGCGTGACGTGTGGGGCGCCCTCGACCGGACGGCCAACACCTGCGAGGAGCTGTACGACTACTTCCCCGAAGGGGGCGCGCGCATCTTCTCGTGCCACCTCTTCTCGCTCACGAGCTTCGAGCAGATCGTCGCCACGTCGAGGCTCACGCCCTTCCTGAGCGGGCCGCACGGTCAGGGCCTCGACTTCACCTCGCGGCGCGACTTCGGGCACTACAACCCCGAGTTCGTGCGCTTCCTGGCCGACCACGCGATCCCCGCCGCGAGCGACCCGGCCTTCCGCGCGGCCACGCAGGCGCACTACGACCAGTACGTGCGGCCCCTCGCGCGGATCATGCACGCCACCCACGAGAAGCTCGCGAACGACCGCGCGTGCGCGCAGGCGGAGCTGGACGACTACTCGGCCGCCATCGCCCGCGGCGGCACCGTCGACTACGTGGAGCCCTGGTACTTCTTCATGAACGAGCGCTACTGCAGCCAGCGGCGCGCCGACTTCGAGGCCTACGAGGGCACGGAGCTCGATGGCGGGTACGACGGCAACGTGGTGAAGACGGCCGTGGGCTTCTGGCTGCGCCGCACGCTCGACGGCACCGACGCGCTGTTCTTCGAGGCCTTGGTGCGCTTGATGAACACCTACGAGCGGCCCGCGAACTGAACCATCCGAGGGCGTCAGAAGAAGGCGTGCCCCAGCAACAGCCGCACGCTGGGGGACAGCGGGTGCTCGCCGTCGCGCGACCACACCCCCACGCTCATGCCGGCCGACGCGCCCAGGAACAGCGACGCGAAGTGTCTGCCGTACCCCAGCTCGGCGCCCACCAGCAGCTGCCCGCCAGGCTGCACGCGCCCCACGTAGGTCACCGTTCCGCTCAGGAAGAGCGCGTCGAGACCCGTGCCGAGCAGGTCGACCCCCACTCGTGCCGTCACGCCGAGGCCCCGTGGCGCACGCAACCACGTGACCACCTCGGCCTCGAGCCGCAGGCGACGGAGCGGCCCCGTGGGGAAGGGCGCCGCCACGAGGCCCAAGCTGACCCGCCCGCGCACCATGGACACGAGGTCCGAGTACGATGCGAAGCGCCGCGCGGGGGCGGCGGCGTCGAGGCCCAGACGCTGGTCCGGCGCGCACTCCGGCCCATCCATGCCGGCCTCGCACGCCGTGGGCGGGGCAGCGACTGACACTTCGGAAATGCTGTGGCTTTCGGCCGCTGCCCGAGCGGGAGAGAGCCCTGCCATGAGCCATCCGGCCATCAGGAGCACGGGGAGAGGGAACCCACGGCGAGGTGAATGAAGGGTGTGCATCGTGCGTCTCACCGCCGCTTATCGGCCGCTGTCCCGCCGTATTGCGCTACGACACGCCTTCCTGGTGTAGGCTCCGCCGAGGTCATCGATGCTTCGTCACGCACTCCTCTTGTCGCTCTTCTCCGCCTTGGTGCTCCCGGGCTGTTTCCTCTTCCGCCGTGAGCCCGCTCGCGTGGTCGTGCGTCCCGCCGGCTACACCGCGGGGCAGACCGGAGCGACGGGGGCCGCCACGCCCCAGAACGACATCCCCCCGCGCGATGCCCTCGAGCGCATCGAGGGGCACCTGGTGTCCAACCAGTACGTGCGGACCGGCCCGGCCGTGCACAACGCCAACATGCCGCAGAACGGCCTCGTGGCCTACGCGCTCGACGCCGACGCGGGGCAGTGCTTCGTGGCCGTGGCGGTCAGCCCGCCCGGCACCGACCTGAACATGGTCGTGATCGACCCGCGCGGCGCCGCCGTCGCTCACAACGTCCAGCCGGATGCCCACCCGTGGGTGGAGATCTGCGCGGCGAGCCGTGGCCGCCACGTGGTGCGCCTGCAGATGGTGCGCGGCAGCGGTGAGTACTACTACGCCGTCTACGCAAAGCGCGGGAACCAGCAGGCCAACATCGCCGGCATCTACGGGGACGGCGCCGCCGCCACGGTGCAGGCCGCGCCGATCGACAGCGCCACGCAGGCCCGCGTGGCGGCAGTGGACACGCGGCTCCGCCCGCAGCGCTACACGGTGGTCTCGCAGCCGCAGGGCGTGCGTCTCGGTGCCCGTGAGGACCGCAACTTCCCGCTGAACCTCCAGGCCGGCTACTGCTACGCCTTCGGTACCTTCGGCGGTCCGGGCACGGGTGACACCGACGTGTTCATCGTGGACGGCAACGGCAACGACCTGGTGGTGGACCAAGCGAACGCGCGCGATGGCTTCGTGGAGTTCTGCCCGCCCGTGCCCGGCGCCTACACGCTGCGCGCCCGTCTCTTCGATGGGGCTGGCCCGGTGTTCGTGGCGGCCTGGGCGCGGCCGGACGCCAGCAGCGGCGTCGCGGTGGCTCCCGTGGGCACGCAGCCCGCCACGGTGGTGGGTACCTCCACCGCCGCGCTGAGCCTGGACGACAACTATCGCGTGCTGGACGCCAACATGGTGTCGCGCGGCTACGAGCACTACGGCGAGCCCGCTGCCGGCCAGCTGACGCAGGGGCAGACGCAGGACTTCGGCATCAGCCTCGAGGGCGGCAAGTGCTACGCGATCATGGCGGTGGGTGACACGGGCGTGCGCGACCTCGACCTCGCGGTGCTCAACGCGGCGGGTCAGGCCATCGACCGCGACGTGGAGGCCGATGCGCGCCCCGTGGTGCGTGTCTGCCCGGAGCGCTCCGGCGAGAGCCGCATCCAGGTGCGCATGGCCAACGGTGGCGGCGCCTTCCGCTACGTGGCCTATCGCTGGCCGCGCGGCACCCGCGGGCCCTTCGGCTTGAACGGCCTCATCTACGTGCGCCTGGCCGAGGTCACCTCGCTGCTCAACGTGGATGGCTACCAGCCCAGCGCCGACTTCATGCCCGAGAACGGCCGCCTGCGCGCCGCGGGGGCCACCGCGCGTCACAGCATCCAGCTGCCGGCGGACCGCTGCCTCTCGATCCTCACGGTGGGTGGGGATGGCGTGCACGACATCGACGCGAGCCTGAGCCTCGGCGGAACGCCGCTGGCGCGCGACACCACCCACAACGCGTTCCCGGACCTGCGCTTCTGCACGGAGCGAGCGGGGGCCTACACGCTCGAGGTGACCGCGCGCACCGGCGAAGGCGAGTACTTCTACCAGGTCTTCGAGCAGGCCCGCTGAAAGGGCGTCGCCAAATCGCCCGATCGCGGCTCGCGTCCTGTCGCGGCCGTCACTCGTCGGTGACCAGCTCGAACACCAGGCGTGTGCCGTGGGCTTCGCTGCGCAGGCCGTCCACGTTGGGGACCGGGAAGTGCGTCGCATCGCGCGGCTCGCGGCCGAGGTTGGTGACCGCGATCAGGACGGTGGCCGTGTCCGCGCCGAACTCCACCGGCAGGTAGCTGCGCGGGGTGCCGCGGCGTGGTGGCGCGCTCATGCGACCGAGCTCTTCGCCGCTCGGGCCGAGGCGCGCGGCGGCGAGCGACCAGACCACCCCGAACTCACCGCGCAGGAACACGCGCAAGCGCGAGTTCGGCGGCGCGCTGCGCACGTCGATGAGCGCGTAGTACGTCCCGGTCGGCTCGATCTCCATGGGCGGCTCGAGCTCGCCCGTCCCCGGAGGGTGCGTGCGCAGCGCCGCCGTGGACATGGTCAGCGTGGCGCTGGGCAAGGCGTCTCCTCCCAGCCGTTGCGCCCACGCAGGAGCGCTGGCGGAGGCGCGCGGCCCGGCCAGGTAGCGGTCGAGGGCCAGCGTCTCGAGGGCGGTCGCGAGGGGATCCTGGCCCGCGCGCAGGACCGTCTCGAGCGCCTCCCAGAGGTCGGGGGAGCCACGATACCCCTCGCCCTCCCAGGTGCGCTGGCTGGCCAGATCCCAGAGCGACGCGACGAACTCGCCGGGCACCTCTTCGTGACGCTCGGCCATGGCGGCCAGCAACAGCGCGCCTCCGGCTCGGGGGGGCTCGTCCGCGTAGGCGACGAACGCCTCGTTGGCCTCGTGTTGAATGGCGAGCGCTTCGTCTTCGCAGCCCCAGCGCCCGGTCAGGCGCTCGCTGAGGTACGCCGCCGTCGCGCGCCGCCAGCTCTCGGCCTCGGCCGGGTCGGCCGAGAACAGCACGGCCTCCGCGTAGGCCACGCCCGCGCAGGCCGCCACATCGCTCGGCGACGTGCTCGTGGAGAGCCGCGCGAACGTGCTCGCGCGGTCGAGGTAGGTGTGCAGCGCCCGCTCGTCGAAGCCGGCCCGGGCGGACGCCACGTCGTCCACGAAGTAGAGGTCGGTGCCCGGCGTGCCCCCGAGGCCCGCATCGGCGAGCGGCGCAGGCCAGCCCTCGTTGGTCATGAGATCGTGCATGGCCTCGATGCCGCGCAGCGCGTTCGCCACCGTGGTGTCCGAGACCTCGTCGGGCGCGTGGACACTCAGCCCGGCGCGTTCGGACTCCGCTCGCAGGGCAGCGGGAGGCCGCGCTTCGGGATCGTGCTCGGGCAGGCGTTCCCCCACCCAGCGGGATCCCGAGCTGCGCACCACGGCGTCGGCCCAGTCGTGCAGCCCGAGCGGATCCACCGGCCCTGCATCCGGCGCGGCCTCGGTGCCCCCGCAGCCCACGCCGAGGAGCGCCGCGATCCCCACCATCGCGACCATCGAGGACATCCGGGCCGGCACGCGCTGCATGGCAAACATTTGACACGATCGCACAAGAGGTTCTACATCGTGCTCGGAGGATTCTGTGTCCAACATTGGCTTCGATCCCAAAGGTTTCTACGAGTTCGACCTCGCGCGCGGTGCCGTCAGCACCCGCGGGGGCGCGCGCGTCATCGTGCTCTCCGACACCGTCGTGGCCAGCTTGGTTTCGGCGGCGGTCGAGACGGGTGACCTCACCGTGCTCCGCGAGCTCGGCAAGCAGATCGGCGCCCAGGTGGTCGCGTCGCTCGGCGGCACGGTCTTCGACGACTCTCCCGAGCAGGTGCTCGCCCACACGGCCGGCTGGCTCGGCACGCTGGGCTGGGGCCGCCTCGGCTTCGAGCGCTGGGGCCAGGCCCTCGTGGCCGTCATGGACGGCGTGCCCGCCCTCGACGAAGACAGCCTCGGCATCGCGGCGCTGCTGGGCGGGGTGATCTCCTCCCTGTCCAAGCTGGAGGTCGCGTGCGTGCCCGTCGGCGGCAAGTTCCTGGTGTGCAACCCCGCCATCGCCGAGTCCGTGTGGCTCTGGGCGAACGACGGCGCGGAGCTGGGCACCATCGTCGACCAGCTCATCTTGGCGGAGGCCTCGTGAGCTCCGCGCAGGTCGCGAAGCTCGAAGCTCTCTTGGCGCGCGTGCAGAGCCGCCGGCTCGAGCCCGGCCTGCGCCTGGTGGACGCCCCCGTCGACACCAGCAGCTCGGCGCCCGCAGCCAGCGTCGCGGTGGACGACGACCTCGCCTTCGACGAGCCGGCCACCATTCCCCCGCCGGCTGCGGCGTCGTCGTCGCTGCTCACGCTGGACGAGCCCATCTTGGCCGCCGCGCCCGTGCCCACGGTGACCGCGCCCGTGTCGGCCGTCGCCGTCCCGGCCTCGGCGCCCGTGTCCCGCACCACGCTGCAGGTGGACGAAGACCTCGACGATTTGGTCGAAGTCGCTCCGGTCGCCTCGGTCGCTCCAGTCGGTTCGGCCGCGGCCGAGCCCGTCGAAGACGCCCTGGTCACGGCGGTCGCCCGCCCGGCGCCCGTCATGCAGCTGGACGAGCCCGTGGCTGCTGCCCCCATCGCCGTGGCCCCCGTGGCCGCCGAGCTCGCGCCCACCCCGGCCTCGGGTCCGGTGGTCATGCAGGCCCCCGTGCCGGTCGCCTCCGGCCCCATCGCCAGCTTCGTGGGCACCCCCCAGCGGCACGCCGTCACCTTCGGCGAGCTCGTGGGGCTGGCCATGTCTCTGACCACGCGCTAAGGCTGCGGCATGCTGCTGGCCGTAGACGTGGGCAACACGCACACGGTGTTGGGTCTCTACGAAGACACCACACTGGTGCACGACTTTCGCATCGAGACCGCCAAGGGTCGCACGATGGACGAGTATCACGTCCTCTTGCTGAACCTCTTGCAGGTGGCCGAGGTGCCGCGCTCGAGCGTGCGCGCCAGCATCCTCGCGTCGGTCGTGCCCAACCTGAACGACACGCTGATCGAGGCCGTGGACCGCGCCTTCGATCACGAGATCCTGGTGGTGGGCCCCGGCATCAAGACCGGCATGCCCATCCTGTACGAGAACCCGCGTGAGGTCGGCGCCGACCGCATCGTGAACGCCGTCGCCGCGTTCGAGCGCGTGCGTGGGCAGGTCATCGTGGTGGACTTCGGCACGGCCACCACCTTCGACTGCGTCAGCGCCAAGGGCGAGTACCTGGGCGGGGCCATCGCGCCGGGCATGCAGATCAGCGCGCACGCGCTCTTCGACCGGGCGGCCAAGCTGCCGCGCGCCGAGATCGTGCGTCCGCCCAAGGCGGTGGGCCGCAACACCATCCACTCCATGCAGTCCGGCATCGTGTTCGGCTACGTGGCGCTGGTGGACGGCCTCGTGAAGCGCCTGTGGGCCGAGATGGGCAGCGAGTGCACGGTCATTGGCACGGGCGGCCTGGCCCGGCTGATCGAGCCCGAGAGCGAGACCATCGACGAGGTGGACGAGTACCTCACGCTCGACGGCCTGCGCCTGCTGTACGAGCTCAACCGCTGAGCCGACGGCGAGCGCTAGCGCTTGCCGTGCAGCGACCCGGGGCGGGGCTCGCCGCGCTGAGCCCCACAGGCCAGCATCCGCGCTGGCCGTGCTGCGAGGGCTAGAACTCGCCCGCCTTCTCCTTCGCCAGCCACTCCTTCACCTCGCGCTCCACGAGGTTGAGCGCCGTGGTGCGGAACGGACGGAACAGGAACGGCACGTCCAGGTCCATCTCGATGGCCTTGGACGTCAGGCCGAGCGAACCGCGCAGCGTGATGCCCTTCACGGTGAACTGGACGTCCGCCTCGGTGGGCGTGGTCCACGTGGCCTTGGGCGAGTACTCGGCGAATCGCTGGGAGTAAGCCTCCCAGGCCTTGTCCGTGACGAGGCGCGCGCGTTCGATGGTCAGATCGTGGGGGATCGCATGCTTCATTGCCCTGGAGAGTGGTGACGAACCCGTCCCAGCGCAACCTTTTGTCGCCCTCACGGCATGCTGCGTCGCCGAGGCCGCTCGCCCGCGCCAGCTCGAGCATGCTGATGGGACGGAAAGCAAAGAGGCCCCCGTGTGGAGGCCTCTCGGCAACGGGGGAGCGCGGTGGCTCAGCTGGCCATCGCGGCCGCCAGCGGCGCGGGCGCGAGGCGCGGATCGGCCGAGCCCTGGCGCTCGCACTCACGGGCCCACAGGTAGAAGCAGGTGAAGTACGTGATCTTCAGGTAGCCGCCGAGCGCCCAGTAGATGTTCACGAAGAACATCATGGCGAACATGCCGAGCAGCGGGCTGAAGTTGCCGAGCACGTTGAACGAGCCCACGCCGAGGCCCCAGCAGACGACGCCCAGGATGTACGTGGCGAGGCCCATGCCGATGATGCCCGAGCCCACCTGCGTGGGGTCGTTGGCGGCGAGGTCCTTGCTGCGCTTGAAGGCGTTGAAGAAGCCCGTGTTCTCGATGACCATGGCCGGCATCACCACGTAGGTGGCGGCGGTCCACACGGCGCGCACGATGCCCGCCAGGATGCTGCCGATGATGTCGTCGCGCTCGTTGGCGTACGTGGCCATGAGCTCGAAGGCCGCCGAGATGGCGGCGAAGATGAGGATGCCGGGCGACGCGGCGAAGGTGCGCGACAGCGCCGGCTGGAACTCGGCCTTGCCGGTGGTGACCTGGTCGTAGATTAGCGAGACCGTCAGGCCGTTGCAGAAGTAGTCGATGAAGTAGAGGCCGGTGAGACCCACGGCCGCCACGACGTACCCGAGCGCGGAGTCCTGGGTGAAGTGATAGATGATGGTGAAGACGATCATGGCCGGGATGGCCAGGATCATGTTCAGCGCCAGCGGCGACAGCAGGGTCTTGTTCTGCTTAATCATGCCCAGAACCTGGCCCATGAAGCTGAAGACGCGGAAATAGCGAGACATGTGAACGATTCCTCCTGTGGGTGCCCCCACCCACTTGGAGCGCAGGGTCACACGTCCACACTGGAAAATCCATGCCTCGTTTGGGGACGGTTGCGCGAATTCAGCGCGGGACAGCCACCATCTGCACGCCTCCCTTGGGCCGCAGCGTGACGGCCGACTCGGGCACGGCCGTGTGCCCCGGCACGAGGTCGAAGCGGTGGTGCTGCGCGAGCGTGGCCAGCAAGAGGACACCCTCCATCAGCGCGAAGGTGCGCCCGATGCAGAGCCGCGGGCCACCGCCGAACGGGAAGTAGGCGAAGCGGTGCGCGAGCTTCTGCCCCGGGGCGAAGCGGTCCGGGTCGAAGCCCTCCGGGTTCGGGAACAGCGCCGGGTGACGCTGCACCACCCACGGGCTCACGAACACCAGGCTGCCCTTCGGGATGAAGTAGCCGCCGAGCTCGTCATCCTCGGTGGGCGAGCGGGCGATCGTCCACGCCGGCGGGTAGAGCCGCATGACCTCGTCGAGCACCTGGCGCGTGTAGACCAGCGCGGGGATGTCCTCGAGGGTAGGGGAGCGATCCCCCAGCACGGTGGCGAGCTCGGCTTCGAGCTTCTGCGCCACGTCGGGATGCCGCGACAGCTGCACCCACGCCCAGCTCAGCGCGTTGGCGGTGGTCTCGTGGCCCGCGAGGAACATGGTCATGACCTCGTCGCGCAGCTGCTGGTCGCTCATGCGCTCGCCCGTCTCGGGGTCGGTGGCGTGCAGCAAGAGGCTCAGCAGGTCGTCGCCCACGTCAGCGCTGCGCCGGCGCTCCTCGATGATGCGGAACACGATGGCGTCGAGGTTGCCGCGGTGGCGCAAGAACGCGCGGTTGTGCCGCGTGGGCACCGACAGCGGGAGCTGGATGGGGTTGCGCAGGCGGCGGTTGGTCTCGGCTGTGATGAAGTCCACGGCGGCGCCCACGATCGCCGCTTCGCGCTCGGCGATGCCGCTGCCCAGCAGCGTGGTGGCCACCACCTCGAGGGTCAGGCGCATCATGGCCTCGTGCATGTCGAACATGCGGCCGGGCACGAAGCCTCTGCGCGCGCGCTCGGCCGCCGACGTCATGGCGGGGGTCAGCGCGTCGATGCGCTTCTTGTGGAACGCCGGCTGCGCGATGCGCCGCTGACGCAGCCAGAAGTCGCCTTCGCTGGTGAGCAGGCCGTCGCCCAGGAAGGTGCGCAGCTGACGCATGCCGCGTGTCTGCTTGCCGTAGATGCGGGCGCGGTCTTGCAGCACCACCTGCACCAGGGCAGGGTCCGACACCAAGTGCGCGGTGAGCGTGCCGAACTGCAGCCGCACCACGTCGCCGTGGCTCTCGCGGATCTGGAGAAACGAGGTGAGCGGGTCACGCGCGAAGCGCTGGTGGCCGATGAGTGGGTCCGCGGGCGGGCTCGGCGCCAGGCGCGCGGCCGGCGGCGCGATCGGTCGCCCGGTGAAGAGCGGGGAGGGGGCCTTGAGGTCGAGCACTCTCATCATGGGCGTTCTCCGTGTAGGCTCTGTCTCTCGCATGGCGGCGGCGCGGCCCGGTGCTAAAGAGAATCAGATTCGGATTTCCATTTCTAGCCACTTGCCCCATGGAACGCAACCTCAAATCGGTCACCACGCCCAAGCAGGCGCGCAGCCAGGCCACGCTGACCCGCCTGCTGGACGCCGCGGAAGAGCTGTTCCTGCAGAACCCGCCGCAGGACGTGTCCATCGCCGACATCGTGCGGCACGCCGGATCGTCCATCGGGGGCTTCTACTCGCGCTTCCCCGACAAGGACGCCCTGCTGCGCGCGCTGCAAGAGCGCCGGCTGGTGGTGGTGCAGCAGATGCTCGAGACCATCGCCGACCCCGAGCGCTGGCGCGACGTGCCCTTGAGCCTGATGGTGCGCGGCCTGCTGCAGGAGCTGGTGCGGCACTACACGGAGCGGCGCCGGCTCATCGCGGCTTTCGTGGGCGCGGCGGCCCAGAACCCGCGCGAGTGGGCGGACACCGTGCAGCGACGCGACGCCATGATCGAGGTCGTGCTACGCCTGATCGTGCCGCAGCATCGCGAAGCCATTCGTCACGCCGACCCGGAGCGAGCCATTCGCTTCGCGACGCACTCCGCGTTCGCCGTGATGGACGCCTATGCGTTTCGGACCGCGCTCGACGACAGCGTGTGGCGTGACCCCTCCGAGCTGGTGGACGAGCTGCACCGCATGTACATGGGCTACCTGGAGCGCGAGACGTGAGCACGAGTGTTGCCTCCGGGGCAGCGACCGCCGGCCGCCTCGCGCGCTTCGGCTGGGCGCATCCCACCCTGCTGGCTCCCATGGAGGGCGCCGGTCATCCGCCGTTCCGCGCCATGGTGGCCGAGCGCGGCGGCGTGGGCATGCTGTGCACCGAGTTCGTGCGCATCCACGGCGGCGCGGTTCATCCGAACCTCTTGAAGCAAGCCATCGTGAAGGTGCCGGGCATCCCGCTGTCCGTGCAGGTCATGGGCAACGACGCGGACCTGATGGCCGAGGCCGCGGGCATCACCGCGCGCGCGGGCGCCGACGTGGTGGACATCAACCTGGGCTGCCCCATGCCGCGCGTGGTCCGCAAGGGCGTGGGCGCGGCGATGCTGAAGGACCCCGTTCTGCTGGGCAACGTGCTGCGGGCGATGCGCGCGGCCGTGCCGGGCGTGCTGTCCGCCAAGATCCGCGCGGGCTTCGACGCGGACTGCGACGCGTCGCAGCACGCGGTCACCATCGCGCGCGTCGTGGAGGACAGCGGCGTGGACTTCATCGCCGTGCACCCGCGCCGGCGCGCCGACTTCTACACGGGCGTGGCCGACTGGCGCATCGTGGCCGAGCTGCGTTCTGCGCTCCGCATCCCGGTGATCGGCAACGGCGACATCTGGTACGCGAGCGACTTCGCGCGCATGCGTCGCGAGACCGGCTGCGATGGCGTGATGGTGGGCCGGCCCGCGCTGCGCAACCCGTGGATCTTCGGGCAGGCCGCGAGCCTCGAAGCGGGGGAAGAGCCGTTCGCACCGAGCGGCGAAGACGTGGTGGCCTACCTCGAGGAGTGCGCCACGCGCATCGGCGACGCGTACGAGCGGCCGATCGGCCGGCTGAAAGAGATCGCGCGCTACATCGGGCGCGCCGTGCCCGACGACTTCGCGTTCCAGCGCGAGGCGCTGCGTGCGCTCACGGTGGAGGCGCTGCTCGACGTGGCGCGGCGTCACTTGGGGGAGCTGCCGAGCGACGGCCTCGACCTGCGCGCTGACGGACACTTGGCGCTCGAGCAGAGCGGCCGCGCCGAGCGTGGGGCCGCGGAGCACGCGGCGTGAGCAGCGTCAGCACGGCCCACGACGCTGCGGCGTTGGTGGAGCCAGCGCGCTCGTCACACGCCGCGTTGCCGGATGCGACCGCGCGAGACGCGGCGCTGCCGAGTCTCGTCACGCTCGACGAGGTGGGCCGCTCGGACTTCAACCGGCGCTTCATCGTGACCCTCGCCGACCAGAGCCGTGTGGAGGCCGTGCTCTACCGCGGCGACACGCTGTGCGTGTCCACGCAGGTGGGCTGCGCAGTGGCGTGCCCCTTCTGTGCGTCCGGCGCCGAGGGCTTGTCGCGCGCGCTCACGCTCGCCGAGCTCCAAGCGCAGGTGCTGTCGGTGGAGGCGCTGGGCCTGCCGCTCACGCGCGTCACGGCGTCCGGCGTGGGCGAGCCGCTGCACGCGCCGGATGCGGTGCTGCCCTTCCTCACGTGGTGCCGGGAGCGCGGCACCCCCGCCAGCTTCACCACCTCGGGCGGGCCGCTGCCGCGCTTGGTGCAGTTCCTGAACGCACCGCACAACGGCGCCACCGTGTCGGTCCATGCGGGCTTGCCTGCGACGCGCGCGCGGCTGGTACCCAAGGCGCCGGCGCTCGACGCGCTCTTCGCCACGCTCGGCGCGGAGCTGCCCAAGCTCTCGCGCAAGCGCCGCAAGAAGGTGGCGCTCGCGTATCTGTTGTTGGCGGGTGAGAACGACTCGCGCGAAGAGCTCGACGCGTTCGCTGCGCTCGCGCGTCCGTTGGGCGTGGCGGTCCACCTGTATCAGCACAACGCGGTGCCCACCTCGAGCCTGCATGGCGCTACGCGGGAGGCCTACGAGCGGGCTTACG
>CAZEAA010000018.1:0-31136 GCA_964510015.1 uncultured Sandaracinaceae bacterium | reverse complement strand
CCTTCACGTTGTTGTTGCTCAGCTGGAGCGTCGCGCCATCGGGGAGGTTGCCACGGAAGTCCTCACCACGAAACTGTGCGTAGCCCAAGTCCAAACGCACGCCGAGCACCTGATTCTGCTTGTGGTACCCGATCGGCAGATTGACGTTCGCACCGCTGTTGTAGCCCAGATTTTCGAGATTGCCGGTCGGTTTCACCAGCCCCGCCGCCACGCCGGCGTAGAAGCCGGTGCCGCGGAAACGATACTGGCGCTGCATCTCCTGCCGCTGCTCTTCGCTCATCTGCTCGCGCGCCATGCGGTTCAGGTCTTCGGCCATCTGTTCCATGCGCTGCGCCGCTTCGTCACGCGCGTTGCGGTTCAGATCCTGCGCGGCCTGGTCCATCTCGCGGCGCAGCCGGTCCAGCTGGCGGCGGCGCTCCTCCATGGCGGCCTGATCGCGCTGCAGGGTCTCGAGCTCGCGCTGACGGCGGCGCAAGAGGCTCTCCTCTTCTTCGTCCAGGCCCTGCTCCTCGCGCTGACGCTGGAGCAGGCTCTCCATCTCTTCACGCTGCTCTTCCACGCGGCGGTCCAGCTCTTCGCGGTCGCGCTGGCTGTTGTCCTGCGCCGCGCGCTCCATGGCCTCGCGCAGCTGCTCGAGCTCCGCGCGGGAGACGTCTTCCGTGCGAACGCGCTCCGCCAGCTGCTGCATGGCTTCGGCGGCGGCCTCGGCTTCGGCGTTGCGCATGGCCTCGGAGGCGGCTTCGGTCAGGCCCTGGCGCGGCAGCTCGTTCCCCATCTCGCGCAGCGCGTCGTTCAGCGCCTCGGCTTCCATGGGGCGCGACTCGGCCAGGCGGGTCTCCAGCTCGCGCAGCTCGCGGAGCGCCTCGGTGCGGTCCAGCTCGCGGTCCGCCAGGCGTTCCAGGATGTCGTTGAACTCACGCGCGGCCTCGCGGGTGGCCTCGTCCGTCTCGGGGTTCTCCAGCATGGGGCGGAGCGCGCTCTCGAACGCGTCGAGATCGTCCGGGTGCACCAGCATGGCGTTCAGCTCGCTGATGGGCGGCGCGGGCGCGCGGCCAAGCACCTCCAGCTGCGCCACCACCAGCACCACCGTGAGCAGCGCGAGGCCCATGGGCCAGTCTTGTGGCACGCGAAGGGGCATGGCGCGCGCCGGGTCGAGGCCGGCACCGCGCTGCGCCGCGTCGGCGATGGCGGCGTCCATGAACGCGCTGCGCTCGGCGTCCGGCAGGCTGGTGAACTCGAGCGCGCTGGCCACCCGGCTGTCCAGCGCGTGGGCCCGGTCCAGCAGCTGGGCCGCGTGCAGCGCGGGCACGCGCCGCAGGGCGCCCATCAAGGCCCCCAGAAAAGGCAGCGCCGCGCAGACCAACAATGCGGTGATGCCCGTGTCCACGGGGAGGGCGCGGGTCTTCACGCTGGCCACCACCACGGCCGCCGCGGCGAGCCCCACGATGCCGAACAGCGTCCCGGCCTCGATGGCCCGGCGGGTGCGCACACGACGCCGAACGGAGGCGACCGCGTGGGCGAGAGGCGTGGGAAGGGTGGTCATTCAGGGTGGACCGTGCCGAGAGAAGAAAGTTCCCACGACGTTGGGCAGGAGGGGACTATAGCGGAGTGCGAGACCTCTGATCCGGTGAACGCGCGGATGCGCTGGATCTTCCCCGGTTGAACCGTGGCGCGCGCCGCGAGCTTGGGTTCAGTCCGCGGTCGGGAACGGCGACGTGGCGCGCGTGGCGCCATCGAACAGCGGCAGGCAGTCCACGCTGGTCCCGGCGAGCACCTCGCCCTCGCCAGCCGGAAGGTGGGCTAGCACGTCCACTCCGGCGAGCGCGGGGAGGGCCCCCGACCCGCGGCGGGGCACGGGGACGAACGCGAACCCCGAGGCGCAGCTCGCGTCCGGCACCAAGCGCCCGCGCAGCAGCTCGTCGCGCCCGCGCGTCTGCTTCACGGTGGATGCGAGCGTGGCCCGCACGAGGCTGCGGTAGGGAGCTGCGTCCCCCGACAGCGCGCGCAGCAGCGGCCGCACCAGCAGCTCGAACGTGACGAACGCGCTCACCGGGTTGCCCGGCAAGCCGAGCACGGCCTTGCCGTCGGCCCGCCGCCCGAAGGCGAACGGCTTGCCCGGCTTGATGGCGACCTTCCAGAACGCCATCTCGATGCCGGCGGCCGCGAAAGCCGGGCGCATGAGATCGTGGTCGCCCACCGAGACCCCGCCGCTGGTGATCACCAGATCGTTCTCGGCGAGGCCGTCCGTGAGCGCGGCCGTGAGCGCCGAGAGGTCGTCGGGCGCGATGGGCAGCACGTGCGGGATGGCGCCTGCGTCGCGCAGCATGGCCTCCAGCATGTAGGCGTTGGAATTGATGATGCTGCCCGGGCGGTCGGGGTCCTCGAGGCGGCGCAGCTCGTCCCCGCTCGACAGGACCGCCACGCGGGGCCTTCGCGTCACGGACACCCGCGCGATGCCCTGGCTGGCGAGCAGGCCGACCTCTCCCGGGGTCACGCGCGCGCCGCGGCGCAGCAGCTCGTCGCCGACGCGAGCGTCTTCGCCCTGCTGCCGGATGTTCTGCCCCACCTTGGCCGCCTCGGTGAAGCGGGCCGAGTCTCCGTCGCGGGTGACGTCCTCCTGGAGCACCACGGCATCTGCGCCCGCGGGCAGCGGCGCCCCCGTGAAGATGCGCACCGCGACCCCGCTCGGGCAGGTGGGCCGCTCCCGGCCGCCCGCGCTGGACTCCCCCACCACGGGCAGGACCACCGGCGCTTCCTTAAGCGCTTCCGTAAGATCGCCCGCCCGCACCGCGTAGCCGTCCATCGCGCTGTTGGTGAACGGCGGGCTGTCCATGCGCCCCAGCACGTCTTCGCCGAGCACGCGCCCGAGCGCGGCGGTCAGCGCCACCTCTTCGCTGCCGAGGGGCAGAACCGCGCCCATCACCCCTGCGAGCGCCTCGCCGATGCTCAGCATCTCAGGGCTCCTCCCGCGAGGCGACGGGCGCGTCCTCGGTGCGGTCTCGGGTGCGGTCTCGGGTGCCGTCTCGGGCCTCGGCGCCGTCCAGCTCGTCCACGTCGAGGCGCTCGCGCGCGTCGCGATCCAGCTCGTCGTCTTCGCGACGCTCCTCTTCGTCGGCTGCGTCGTCTGCCGCGAGGTCGACCTCGGCCCTGTCTTCGGTGTCTTCCGTGCCTTCGGCGTCGTCGCCTGCCTCGCGTGCGGCCCGCGCGGCCGTGGCGGCGAGCTCGCGACGCGCGGCCGCACCGTCAGCGGACAAGCGGATCGGGTCCGCGTAGATCACCAGCTCCTGGCCCGGGACGATGGCGGTGCGCCGCGAGAAGCGGTTGATGCGCGCGAGATCGCCCACGCGTGACCCGAAGCGGTCGGCCAGGCTGCGCAGGGTGTCACGCGGCTGCACCACGTAGCGGATGCGCACGCGGTCGTTCTCGGCCTCGTGGAAGTCGAAGAACTCCTCGGTGCCCACCACCAGCACGCGCACGTCGTCGGGGGACATCACCACCACCTCGGAGATGTCTCGGCGCGGGTCCACGAACAGCTGCAGCACCATGTCCGAGACCAGCCGCGCCTGCGGGTCGAGCTCGTTCCAGGCGCGCACGTCGTCGACGCCGACGTCGAAGAAGCGGGCCACGTCCGCCAGCGACTCGCCACCCTGCACGGGGTAGAACACGCGCCGTCGGCCGGGCATCTCCACCACGCTGGAGGCCACCGAGACGACCTCGCGACGGTCGGCGGCGGCCCGCTGGCGGGGCGTCCCCGAGGGCACCACCAGCGCCATGCCGGCGCTGACCACGCTCTCTTCGGTGAGGTCGTTCAGCTCGCGCAGCATCTCCACCGTGGTGCGGAAGGCCCAGGCCACGTCGGCCAGCGACTCGCCGAAGCGCACCACGTGGGTGCCGTAGGTCCGGTCGCGCGGCCGCACGCGGGTCCACGCGCGCGAGAAGGTCTCGAGGCGCTCGCGCGGGATGCGCACGGCATACTCGCCGCCGGGCGGCGTGCGTCCGCGCAGCAGCTCCGGGTTCAGCGCGCTCAGCTCGCGCGGCGGCATCCCGGCGGCGCGCGCCACGGTCACCAGCTGCACCCCTCCCGACACCATCACCTCTTCGATCTCGATGGGCGTGTCATGCGTGAGGTCTGCGAAGCCGAAGCGCTCGGGGTTCCGCATGACCACGGCGCACGCCAGGATCTTGGAGACATAGACGGTGGTCTCGAAGGGCAGGCCGGACTCGAGCCGCGCCAGCGCCCAGAAGTCGTTGGTGTTGTACTTGCGGATGGACCGCACCGTGGCGCCGTAGCCCACGTTGTAGGCCGCGAGCGCGAGCTCCCAGCCGCCCAGCCGCTGATGCAGGTCGCGCAGGTAGGCTGCGGCGGCCCGCGTGGAGCGGATCGGGTCGTTGCGCTGGTCCACCCAGCGCGTGCGGGTCAGCCCATATTCGTCGCCGGTGATGGGCACGAACTGCCACATGCCCGCCGCGCCCGCGTGACTGCGCACGGTCGGGTCGAAGCCGCTCTCGGCCATGGCCACGCAGCGCAGATCACGGGGCAGCTCGGCTGCCGCCAGCTCGCGGTCGATCATGGCGCCGTAGCGCGTGGAGCGCTGGATCCACCCCGACATCAGCTGGCGACCGCGGGGGTCCGAGCGGAAGTACTCGAGGAAGCGGACCACGCGCTCGTCCCAGCGGATCGGCAGGTCGGGCATGGCGATGCCGCTCAGCCAAGACAGGTCGGTCTCGCCGCGCGCCGTCTCCTGCCGAGCGGGCGGCGCGTCGGACGTCAGGGCGCTCGGGATGCGGTCCAAGACGCGCGGCTGGTCGCTGCTGGCCCCGCTCACGCCCACGGGGCGAAACAGGGTGCGCTCGGCCTCGCGGAGCGCGCGCAACGCCGCGGCCTGCTCCCCCTCCACGGGTTGCGCGAGAGTGGTGCGGGCGGGCAGGGACAGCGCCGCGCCCAGCAGTCCGCCCAGAAACAGACGGCTCGCCCACGGGGAGCGAGAGAGAGCACGGCTGACCTTCACGGGGGACACCACCCTGCATGCTAGCCGCAGGTGCCCACCATGACCAGAAGGGCCGGCGCCCCGTCCGACCGGCACGGAATCCATCGTTTACGTCGCTGACGAAGCGCGGTAGACATGCCGAGCAACCAGGAGTGCTCGTGCATCGAGGCGTTCGTCAGTTTCTGAAGTGGGTGGGTGCCAATCGCGCGGAGCTGTCGCTCAACGCGCCGGCCTCCAACGCCGACCTGCGCGCCCTCGAGCAGACCCTGGGCGGGCCGCTGCCCTCGGACCTTCGGCTGATCCTCACGCGCTTCAACGGGGGTGAGCTGCCCGTCGGCAAGATGCTGCCCGTGGGTCTCGAGCCCGGCACCATCGGCGCGGCCGTGCGCGACTACTCGAAGGCCGTGAAAAAGGACTTCCTGGACCCCGAGCTGCTGCTCCCGTTCTGTCAGACGGCCGAGGGCAGCTTGCTGGCCTTCGACCGCAGCGCGGGCCCCGTGTCCGACACCTGGCCCATCGTGGACTACTACCCCGACACCGGGGAGGAGCGGATGATCCACCGCACCATGGACGGGTGGTGCCAGAACTGCGTGAACGAGTGGGAGAGCGGCGACTTCGGCGCCGAGTTCACGCTCGACGTCTACCTGCGCAAGGGGGAGCGGCACGTGAGCGTGGAGCCCGACGTGGCCACCGCCTACGCGAGCGTGGCGCACGCGCGCAAGCGGGCCGGCATGCCCGAGGAGTCCATGCGCGCCTACCTCGCCGCGGCGCGCTGCGTGCCCTCGCTGCCGTGGTGTGACTGGGAGGCGCTCAAGATTGCGGTGCTGATCGACAAGCGCGCCGAGGCCTACGAAGCGTCGTCGCGTCTCGCTGCCCGCGCGCCGGCTTCGGCGTGGGAGAAGCGCGAGACCACCCCGCTCTGGGTGGCGCAGGTGGTGGCGCCGCTCGCGCGCCGCACGGGCTCGCCGTCGCGCTGGGTGCGCATGCTCTCGCAGCTGGAAGAAGCCGCGGACGACGACCAGCGCCCGGACGTGCACGCCATCCGCATGGCCATCGAAGCGGGGGGCCCGTTCCCGCCGCTCGACCCGCTCCGCGAAGAGCCGCTGGTCCCGCCCCAAGCGGACTTGGACGCGTGGTTCGCGGCGGTGAAGCGCAGCTACCACGCGGGCGTGGTGCGCGACGAAGACCTGTTGCTCGAGCCGAGCATGGCGCCCCTGCGGGAGAAGTACCCGCTGGGCGACTGCTTGCGCGCCAGGCGGGATTTCTAGACCGGACGGACGTCAGTGGTCATCCGATGCGCCGCCTCCAGTAGGCAGGTCGTCGGTGGCCATGCATTACTGAGATCACCCGTACGAAAGTATCGGTCTCGACGAATACGACGGCGTAGGGGAAGCGCCCCAAGAGCTTGCGCCGTACGCCGAGTTCGCGCGGCAGACCGATGACAGGTCCGCATTCTGGCCCTGGCGCTTCGAGCGTCCGGATCGCTGTTCGCAGTTCGTCCCAGAACTCCGCGCCGAGTTCCTCCCGCTCGCGCTCGTAGTGGTCGATGGCGTCAGCGATCTCCTCCTCCGCCTCCGCGTCGATGCGGACTGACTTCGTCATCGATGCGCGACGCGTGCTGCGAGCCGTCGCTCGACCACATCCCAGGCCTCCCCGCCACCCGGAGTCGCGAGCGCACGTCGTGCGCGACGCTCCAACTCCGCCGTCCACTCGGGGTCCGCGGGAAGGCTCGACATCAACTGATCAGCGAGGTCGAGGCGCTCGTCCTCCGACAGCGTCAGTGCGTCCTCGAGCAACCTGCGAGCGAGACCAGTCATCGATGACGATCCTAGCGGGGGTCTTCACCCTTGCCAACACGACACGACCTGCCGGGCGAACTCAGCTCGCGACGCGGTCGCGGCCCGAGTTCTTCGCGAAGTAGAGCCGGTCGTCGGCGGCCTTCACGAAGTGCAGCACGTCCCAGCCTTCGGCCAGCTGGGCTACGCCGCAGCTCAGCGTGACGCGCACGGGCTCGCGCTCGAACTCGAAGCGGTGGGCGGCCACCAGCAGGCGCAGCTCGTCGGCGATCTTGTGGGCGCCCTCGCGGTCCGTCTCCGGCAGGATGACGGCGAACTCTTCGCCACCGTAGCGCGCCAGGATGTCGTCGGGGCGCAGGCGCGCCTTCACGAGCTGCGCGAACTCCTTCAGGACGAAGTCCCCGGCCAAGTGCCCGAAGGTGTCGTTGATGCCCTTGAAGTGGTCCAAGTCCATCATGACGAGCGACAGCGGCCGCTGGTGCCGGCGTGCGCGCGGGATCTCGCGGTCCATGGCGTCCAGGAAGAAGCGCTTGTTGTTCACCCCGGTGAGCCCGTCCACGATGGTCATCTTGTAGATGGTCTCGTGGTACTGGGCCTCCATGTCGGAGCCCGAGAGGAACTTCATGATCGTGTCACCGATCTTGATCTGGTCACCGCGCCGCAGCTGGTAGTCCCGCACCAGGGCGTCGTTCACGTACGTGCCGTTGGTGGACTCGAGGTCCTGCACGTAATAGGCGCGCGAGCGCTTCTCGATGACCGCGTGCTTGCGCGAGACGGCGTCGTTCTCGAGCACCACTTCGTTCTCGCTGCCGCGCCCGATGCTCACCGTCTCGGCGGTGAGGAGGTAGCGCTTGCCGAACTGCCGGGCATCGGAAGAGTAGATGATCACGAGGCAATCCTGGCCGTCCTTCACAGGAAGCTTGAGATCCTCGAGCGGGGTCACCCGTGTCTTGATGTCCGAGTCCATGAAGCGCGCGCGTTGCCTGCCACCCCAACAGGGGGTCCCCCTCAGGGTACGAGAGAGCGGGCGCGGCCGTCAACAGCGGCGCTCGAGGGCTAGCGCTCGCGGCTGGGCGTGGGCCGGCCACCTGTCCGGACGGGCGCGCCCACCAGCGTCGGCGCCTCCGGCGTGATGCGCCGCTCGCGGGCCACGGGGTGCGGATCGTAGGCCACGAGGTAGTGCATGTTCTCGTAGTTGATGAGCACGTGGGCTGCGACGGGGCCCAGGAGCGAGCCGGTCATGGCGTACAGCGCGCCGAAGACGGCCCCCATCACGGCGGCCCACAGGGTCCACGGCAAGAAGGCGCGGGTGGGGCCCACGTGCACGGCGCCGAAGAGCAGGGACGTGAGCACCACGCCGAAGGCCGGCTGCATGGCCCCGCGGAAGAAGAGCTCTTCCACCACGCCCGAGGTCAGCGCGAAGAAGGCGATGGCGGCGCCGGTGAGGGGGCCCACCATGGCGCGCAGCTCCACGTGTAGGCGCTTCGCCCACGCGGTGCGCTGCACCAAGACGCGCGTTCCACGGACGGCCAAGAGAGCCACGGTCACGCCCAGCATCAAGCTCAGCACCGTGCGCGCCGCCACGCTCGGGACCCACTCCCCAAGCCAGGCGTCGCGGGTGGGCAGCCACAGCGGGTTTCGCCCTGCCAGCAAGGCCCAGATGGCGGCGGACGCGGCCAGCAGTCCGTAGACCAAGACTGCGGTACCCATGCGTCGGTGCAACACGAGGCCACAAGGTATCATGGGCGCCTCGGGCGGCAACGGGTCGATTCGGAGGTCACCCCTACCGCGCGTGTTGACATGGACCGCCGGGGAGAACTATCAAGAACGCGATGTTCCCCCACGTCACGGCGTCGTGCTCCCGGCGGTCTCACGAAACCAGCTTCGCGATGGCCAGCAGCAGCACATGACGTCCAGCCCCTCGCCCAGCAACGATGCGCCGCGCCTGCTCGTCGTCGACGACGAGAAGGTCATCCGCGAGATCCTGGCCGACTTCCTGTCGATGGAGGGCTTCTGGGTACGCACCGCCGAAGACGGGGCGGCCGCGCTGGTGGAGCTGTCGCGCACGCACTACGACCTGGTGCTGAGCGACCTGAAGATGCCCAACATGGGCGGGCTCGAGCTGCTCGAGTCCATCGCCAAGCACATGCCCAACGTGGTCACGGTCATCATGACGGGCTTCGGCACCGTCGAGACCGCCATCGACGCGATGAAGCGCGGGGCTTACGACTACATCCTCAAGCCCTTCAAGGTGGAGGAGGTGGTGCACACCATCCGCCGCGGGCTCGAGAAGCAGAAGCTGGCCGCCGAGAACATCCGCCTCAAGGAGGCGCTCTCGCTCTACAAGGTGAGCGAGGCCATCGCGAACAGCCTCTCGCTCGACCAGGTGCTGCGCACGGTCATGGACGCCGCGCTCCACGAGATCGAAGCCGACGTGGTCACGGTGATCCTCGACAACGGCGAGGGCTCGTTCTTCGTGCGCGCCGAGGAGCGCAACCCGCGCTTCCGGCGTCTGGCGTCCACCGGCAGCTTCGACGTGGAGGCCCTGCGCGAGCGCTTCAAGGACGACCGCCCGCTGCGCGAGCAGGGGGTGTCCGCGCTCCAGTTCTACGCCGACGTGCCCGAGGTGGGGGACCCGGTGTCGCTCATCGTCACGCCGCTGCGCATCCGCGGGAAGCTCTCCGGCATGGTGTGCTGCGCCAGCTACACGGCCGGCAAGCGCTACGACGAGGGCCTCCGCAAGCTCCAGCAGATCATCACCAACCGCGCGTCGGCGGCCATCGAGAACGCGCACCTCTACGAGGACCTGCAGGCCACCTTCCGGCAGACCATCCGCGGCCTGGCCAGCGCCATCGACAAGATGGACCGCTACACGGCGGGTCACAGCGAGCGCGTGGCGGCCTATGCCCAGGTGCTGGCGCTGAAGCTCGGGCTGCCCCACGAGCAGGTGGAGATCGTCCGCCAGGCTGCGCTGATGCACGACATCGGCAAGATCGGCTGCGTGATGAACCTCAACAAGCCGGGCAAGCTGTCGCAGGAAGAGTACGAGGTCTTCAAGATGCACCCGGCGCACGGGCGGGACATCCTCGAGCCGATCTCGTTCTTACACCCGCTCATCCCGGGCGTGCACTTGCACCACGAGCGCTGGGACGGCCTCGGGTATCCGCTGGGCCTCAAGGCGCAGGACATCCCGCTCATCGCGCGCATCATCAGCGTGGCGGACACGTATGACGCGATGACCAGCGACCGTGCCTACCGCAAGGCGCTCCCGCACGAAGTGGCCACCAGCGAGATCAACCGCTGCACGGGGTCGCAGTTCGACCCGGACGTGGCGCAGCTGTTCCTGAGCACGGTCGAGGACTACCGCTGCGACAGCGGGAACATCCAGATCATCATCCGCGAGATGGCCTGACCCCTCCCCCTTCGCTACGCTGAGGGCGAAGGAGCTGTATGAGGAATCTGCATTGGCGTATTGCGGTCGCTGTGGTGGTCTGGGCCGCGGGCTGCTCGGACGGCGGTCCCGCGGACGCGGGCCCGCCGGACGTTGGCCCCTCGGCGGAGACTTGCCGCGTCGCCGTGGAGCACCTCACCGAGCAACTCGTGCCCGGCGAGCGCTGCATCAGCGTCATGCGGCTCAGCTACGAGACTCGTCAGCCGCTCGGGGTCTCGATTTCGTGCGGCCCCCTCGGAGCCATCGATGAAGACCCGGCGCGGGAGCAGGCTCAGGCCGACACGTCATTCGGCGCCATCCCCGCCGCGGTCGTCGACGCGGGTGCGGCGTTCCATGTCTTCTACCTCTCTCCCATCGACTTCGGGGGCGTGTCCGTGGTCAGCGCTACCACCGGTGTCACCTTGTTCGGAGGGGGCATCGTGTGGGCGGGCAGGGGGGACATCACGTTTCCGGGGACATGGCTCCCCGCGGAGACGCTTGTCCCGGGTTGTGGCACCGGTCCTGCGCCGAGCGGCGACGAGATCGTCGTCAGCTCCGAAGTAGGACCGAACGCCGACCGGCTCCGCGAAGCCCTGGATACCGCATGGTCGACCAGCCTCTCGACCGCCATCGAGGGCCACGGTGAGGTGCATGGTGCCCACGCGATGGTCTACCCCCGCACGGTGGGAGTCTTCGACCCAGACGACGCCGACTGGGTGGTGTTCTTCGAGTCGGGACCCTAGACCGCCGGCGTCCGCCGGCCGCTCAATGCATTACGCGCGTGAGCGCGCGCGCCGGAGCATGGGGCAGGGCGATGTCGGCGGACCACAGGGTGGCGTCCGAGGGGGCGAACCAGTCGAGGGTGCGCGTGGTGCCGTCCTGGTAGACGATGGTGGTCAAGAGGTGCACGCGACCGCCCGCGGGTCCGGGCGGGTGCTCCACGTCCACGCGGGCGATGTAGCGCGCGTTCGGCAGGCCGCGATCGAGCGCGTGGGCGGGAGGACGACGCCAGGCCACCGCCTCGCTGGCGTGGGCGTACGTGACGCGCGTCAGGGTCTGGTGCGGCGGCTCGGCGGGGAAGGGGGTCTCTGGGGTCTGGCGCGTGACCGGATTGCCGAGCTCGTAGCAGCCCGCGAGGCCCAGCGACGCCGACAGCAGCGTGGCGATCCGCAGCGCGCTGAGGAGACGCACGCCTCGCTCGGCCGAGGAGCAGGACGTTTGCGGTGACGGACGCGGCGCGTTCATGAGGAGCGCAGCGCGGCCTCTTCGCACACCGTCGCCGCGATCTGCTTGAGCAGCTCGTCCGCGTCGCGGTCCATGTGGTCGAGCGCGGGACCCACGCGCACGCGCGCCAGCTCCACGCAGGCGGTGGCGAGGTCCAGCTGATGCCGGCTGCGCTCCGGCCCGCGGTGCAGCACGGCCTGTGAGGTGGCGGCCAGCACGGCGGCCAAGCCGAAGAGGTCGATGGCCACGTCCGCCAGGCGCTGCTGCACGAACTGACGGCGACCCAAGGCCTCACCGTGCTTGCGAGCGATGCGCTCGGTCTCGCTGCCGAAGCGCGCCACCAGCTCTTCGAAGATGACGCCTTCACGGGCCAGCGCGGGATGCACGCTGCCGAAGCGTTCACGGGCGAAGCCGCGGCGCGCGCGCTGGGCACGCAGCTCACGGACCACGCCGAGGCTCTTCATGCGCTCGCGCAGCGACGACGGCTGGGCATGCACGCGCTCGTCGGTGCGCTCGAGGCCAGCCAGCGCGATGAAGCTGCGCAGCACGTCGTGGCTCCCGCCGTAGACCATGATGGCGCGCGCGTCGCGCAGGTGGCGCTCGAAGGGGTAGTCCGTGAGGGTGCCCATGCCGCCCGCCAGATCGAGCGCGGAGATGGCCACCTGCTGGTACATCTCGGCGGCCAGCACCTTGCAGATGGCGGCCTCGATGCCGCAGTCGGGCAGCTCGCCCCCATCGCCGACCGCGTCCATCCAGCCCGCCGTCAGCGTGGTGGCGCAGCTGGCGGTGTAGAGGGCGCAGGACATGTGCGCGAGGCGCGCCTGCACCATGCCGAAGTCCTTGATGGGACGGCCGAAGGCGCGACGAGACGAAACGCGCTCGATGACCTGGTTCAGCGCCCCGCGCGCAGCGCCCACGCAGGCAGCCGCGAGCTCCACGCGCGCCGCGTCCTGCGTCTCCATCGCCAAGCGGAAGCCCTCGCCGGGGGCGCCGAGGGCCGAGTCGGGACCGAGCGGTACGCTCTCGAATGGGATGGCACCGAGGCCCATGCCCCGCAGCCCGAGGAAGCCGCGCACCGGGCCGGGCGTCGTGCCCTCGCCCTTGGGCACGAGGTAAGCGCTCAGCTCGCCGGGGCGCTCGTCCTCGCGACGCGCGAAGACCACGAACACGTCGGCGTACCGTCCGTTGGTTACGTAGTGCTTGGTGCCGTCCATCACGAGCGCGCCGTCGCGCTCGAAGACACGCGTCCCCGTGGACGCGGCGTCGCTGCCCATCAGCGGCTCGGCCAGCGCGAACGCGGCGATGGCCTCGCCCCGCGCCATGCGTGGCAGCCACTGCGCGCGTTGCTCCGACGACCCGCTGCGCACGATGGCGCGGCCTGCCAGTCCGCCGTGGGCGATGAGCGCTGCCGCGATGCTGAGGTCGATCCCCCCGACCGTCTCGAAGTAGCCCACGGACGCCCGCAGCGAGAGACCCGCTCCGCCGTGCTCTTTGGGGAGCGTCACCCCGAACGCACCGGCGTTCGCGAGGCTTCCACGCACCTCCTCCGAGATGCCGTCTGGTGCGTCGATCGCCTTCCGGTCGAGCGTGCGACCCACCTCGCGCACGCGCGTCTCGAGGTGCGCCAGGGCTTCCCGCTGGTGGGGCGCGACGTCCGGAAAGGGCACGAGCAGGTCGTCGTGGATGACGCCCTCGAACAGAGGCCTCATGAAGCTCGAAGGGCGCTCGCTCATGAGCGCAACCATGCCTGCTCGGGGGCCGGGCCGCCAGCCGCTTGGCGGGCGCGGTGGCGGCCCGCGATGGTCAGAAGCTGAGGATGTCCCCCTCGGCCGGCACGCTCACGCTCGGGAAGTGACGCTCCGTGAGCTGCTGCTCGAGCGCCCGCAGCTGTGGCACCTCGCCATGCACCAGCACCACGTGGCGCAGCGCGCCGCGCTTTCGTGTCTCTTCCGCGAAGTTCACCAGGTCCTGCTGATCAGCGTGGGCGCTGAACCCCTCGAGCACGCTCACGCGGCACGAGCGCGTCCAGTCCACGCCGTGGATGCGCACCTTGGGCCGCCGCTCCACCAGCCGGCGGCCGAGCGTGTGCTGCGCCATGAAGCCGACGATCACCACCTCGCTGGCGGGGTCCTCCACGATGGCCTTGAGGTGGTGCACCACGCGCCCGAACTCGCACATGCCGCTGGCCGCGATGATGACGCAGGGGCCCGGCTGCGCGTCGACCTCCATGGACTCGCGCACCGACTCCACGTACCGCAGACCGGGGAAGTTGAACGGCGACTGGTGGTTCGCCAGCATGTCGCGGGTCTCTTCGTCGTAGATGCCCACGTGCTTGCGGAACACGTCGGTGACCTTCAGCGCCAGCGGCGAGTCGAGGTACACGGGGATCTCGGGCAGGCGCCCCGCGTCGTGCAGCCGCCGCAGGGTGTAGAGGACCTCCTGCGCGCGCTCGAGGGCGAACGACGGGATCACCACCTTGCCGCCACGCCTCACGGCGCCCGCGACGATCTCGGCGAGGTCGTCCTCCATCTGCGCCCGCGGGGGGTGCAGGCGATCGCCGTACGTGCCCTCGAGGATGAGCACGTTGGCCCCGTGCGGGTGCTCCGGGTCGCGCAGGATGGGCATGGCGTGGCGGCCCAGGTCTCCCGAGAACAGGACGCGCTTCATGTCGCCTTCGTCGTCGATGTCGAGCACCACCAGCGCGCTGCCCAGCACGTGCCCCGCGTCGTAGAACGTGACGGTGACGCCGGGCAGGAGAGGCTGCTTCTGGTGGTAGGGGATGCCCACCATCTGCGCCATCACGCCGTCCACGTGGCTCTGGTCGTAGAGCGCCTCCACCGGCTCCATGTTGGTCACGCCGCGCGCCACCTTGGCGTTGATCCACTCGGCGTCGTGCATCTGGATGGCGGCGGCGTCGGCCAGCATGGCTTCACTCAGGTCGCGCGTGGCCTCGGTGGTGTAGATGGCGCCGCGGTAGCCCAGCTTGAAGAGCACCGGCAGCGAGCCCGAGTGGTCGATGTGCGCATGCGAGAGCACCGCCACGTGCACCTCGGCCGGGTCCACGCGCAGGTTGCGGTTGCGCTCCACCGACTCCTTGCGCCGGCCCTGGAAGAGACCGCAGTCCAGCAGCACGTTCCCGTGAGGAGTGCGCACGAGGTGCATGGAACCCGTGACGCCCTGCGCCGCGCCGAGGAACTCGATTTCGATCATGGGAGCGGGATACCATGTGTCTCATGGCGAACGCAGACGATCTCTATGCACGTCTGGGGCTCACCCCAACGGCCACGCCGGAAGAGATCAAGAAGGCCTATCGCAAGCTCGCGCGAAAGTGGCATCCCGACTTGAATCCCGGAAGCGCCGAGGCCGAGGAGAACTTCAAGCAGATCGCGGGCGCCCACGACGTGCTCTCCGACCCCGACAAGCGGAAGCTGTACGACGAGTTCGGTGTCGAGGGGCTACGCGGGGGCTTCGACCCCGAACAGGCGCGGGCGTATCGGAAGTGGAGCGAGCAACAGCGCGCCCGGCCTGACGTGCAAGAGGGCGCCGCGCGGCGTGGTGGGGTCGGCGGGGGGGACTTCGACTTCGACATCGACGAGCTGCTTGGACGCAAGAGCCCGCGGGCCGCTGCGCCGCGGGCCGGCCGCGACATCGGCGCGCGGGTGGAGCTGCCGTTCGTGGACGCGCTGCGGGGCGCCGAGTTCAAGGTGGACGTGCCCAGCGAGGCCCCTTGCGCCGTGTGTTCCGGCACGGGTGACCAGCCTGGGACGACCCCCACTCCGTGCAGCGACTGCGGTGGCCGCGGGCGACGCGCGGTGGTGCAGGGGCCGATGTCGTTCGTGACCACCTGCCCGACGTGCGACGGTGAAGGCTCGGTCAGGGCCGCCTGTCATGCCTGCGCGGGGGCGGGCGTCGAGCACGGCCAGCGCACCATCACGGTGCGCATCCCGCCCGGCGCAGAAGATGGCAGCATCCTCACCGTGCGAGGGAAGGGAGGCCCCGGCCGCAACGGCGGCCCCCCCGGAAATCTGATCATCGAGACGAGCGTCCAGCCTCACCCTCACTTTCGCCGCGAGGGGCTGGATCTCTTCCTCACACTGCCCGTCACGGTTGCCGAGGCGTACAGCGGCGCGAGCATCCCCATTCCCACGCTGGACGGCACCGTGCAGCTCAAGATCCCTCCGCGCTCCCAGAGCGGGAGCAAGCTGCGCCTGCGGGGAAAGGGCGTGGCCCGCAAGGAAGAGCGCGGGGACCTCCTGGTGGAGCTGAGCGTGCGCCTCCCCGATCAGGCCGACGACGCCTTCGCCACCGCGGTTGCCGCTGCGTCGGCGCTCTACAGCGAACCCGTGCGCGAGGAGATTCGACTGTGACCCGCACCATACCTCTCCACGATCTCCTCGAGCTCTTGCACCACGACGAGCAGCTTTTCGAGCAGCTGTGCGACGATGGTCATCTCGACCGCGACGCTCAGCACTACACCGACGAACAGGCCGAAGTGGCCCGCGTGGTGGGAACGCTGATCCACGAGCTGGACGTCAATTGGCCTGGCGCGGAGGTCATCTTGCGCATGCGGGCCGAGATCATGGCGACGCGCCGCCAAGTGGTGGAGCTGCTGGCGCTGTTGCAGGCTCGCCGAGGGAACGACTGAGGAGTGGCGCCAGAGGGGCGCCAATGCGCTACCTTCCGCCCCGCCATGCCTGCCTCCCCCTCCGAGAACACCCTCCGCATCGTCCTCACCGGAGGGCCGGGAGGCGGCAAGACCACGGCGGCCGACCTCCTGCGCCGCGAGTTCTCGGACCGCGTGGCGCTCGTCCCCGAGACCGCCACCATGCTCTTCACCGGAGGCTTTCCGCGCGTGGTGGAGCCCGAGGCCGTGCGCGCCACACAGACCGCCATCTACCACGTGCAGCGTCACCTGGAGGAGGTGCAGGCGGCGCGCTTTCCCGGTCAGATCCTGCTCTGCGACCGCGGCACCGCGGACGGCGCCGCCTACTGGCCGGGCGGGCCAGCCGGCTTCTTCGAGGCGCTCGGCAGCACCCTCGAGGACGAGCTCGCGCGCTACCACCACGTGATCTTCTTCGAGACCGCCGCGGTCGGTGGCCACTCGATCGCCAGCGGCAACCCGGCCCGCATCGAGTCGGAGGCGGCCGCCGTGGCGCTCGACGGCGCGCTGCGCGCCCTCTGGCAGCAGCACCCGCGCTTCCACTTCGTGCCTCATGGCCCGAGCTTCCTCGCGAAGATCACCACGGGCCTGCACACGCTCACGGAGATCCTCGCTGGCGCGCGAAACCACCGAGACGAGCACTCCCCGTGACGGAGCGCTCGGCGCACCGTGGCCCGTCACGCGCGCTCAGCGGAAGCGGAACGTGGCGAGCCAGGGGAAGAAGTCCTTCAGCCAGAAGCGCAGCGTGCCGGTCGCCACGGGCACGCCCGAGTCGGCGAGCGCCACCTCGGTGCGCAGCGTGGTCATGCCCGACAGCACCGTCTTCGCAGAGACGCTCTTCTCGCCGTGCAGGTGGTAGCGCACCCCGTCGTCTCCCGTGAAGTCGAGGTCGTAGACCAGCGTGCCTACCCGCTTCTTCGGGAACATGCGGAGCGTCCCCGTGCAGACGCGGCCCGTGGCGAGCCCTTCGATGGAGGCCGTTCCAGTGAGGGTCAGGCAGCTGCCCTCGGCGTCCGCGAGGCGCGCGAACAGGCGCTGCTTGTCGGGTGCCCAGCAGCGCACCGTGAAGGCGGCGTCGCGCGGCGCGACCTCGCCAGTGAACGTGCAGGTACCGCTCATGGTCTCCGTGAACTCCACCTCGGGCAGGGGCTCGCGGCGCGGGGGCGCGACGGGAGCGCCCTCCACGCGACGCGCGACGAAGCCCGCCGCTCGCTCGCTCATGGCCATGATGGTCACCTGCGGGTTGACCCCCAGCGGGCCGTTCACCGTGGAGCCGTCCACGATGAACAGCCCCGGCACGTCGTGCGCTTCGTTGGTGGGGGACACGACCGAGCGCCGCGGGTCGCTGCCCATGCGGCAGGTACCGAGCGGGTGATACGCCGACGTGTCGATGCGGTGCGCGCCGATCGACTCGGAGCGCGCCTCGAGGGCCTCCACGTCACGCACGGAGCGCAGCGTGTCCACGCCTTGGATGCTGGTCAGGACCTCGCTCGCCCCGGCTGCGAGGAACAGCCGCGAGAGGAGCGCCTGCGCGCGCAGCATCCGGCGCCGGTCGTAGTCGTTGACCACGTAGAGCATCTGCGGCTTGCCGTTCGGCCCGAGCACCACGCGCCCCCGCGACGAGTCGGCGATCATGTAGCCGAAGGTGGCCACGTGGTCGTAGCGGTCCACGAAGTCCGTCCAGCGCGGGCCGATGGCCGGGAGCGTGGGCGCGGCGATGTCGATGGGCAGCGAGGCGCCCTCGAAGCGGATCCCCTCGGCGGCGAATTGGTCCACGCCATAGCCCTGCGGCACGCCCTCCCAGCCGCGCACCGCTTGGTCGAAGAAGGCGTGCACCGAGCCCGCAGGGTGCACGGTGAGCCCGTGACCCACGAGGCCGCTCGAGTTCGCGAGCCCCAGCTTCAGCAGCAGCGCGGGCGTCTGCAGCGCGCCTCCCGACAGCACCACGCTCTTGGCGAGCACCCGGATGCGGCCCTGCTTCCCGTGGGTGGCGCGCGCGACCACACCCACGGCGCGGCCGCCGGCCAGCAGCACCTCCTCCACGCGCGCGTGGTGCGCCAGCATCGCGCCACGTTCGAGCGCCGCCGGCACGTAGCTCACGTTCGTGGAGCGCTTCGCGTCCGTGGGGCAGCCGAAGCAACACACGCCTTGCCCGTCGCAGCCGGGCGCGTTCCGATTCAGCGCCTCGTGCGACCACCCGAGGGCGTCCGCGCCGCGCGCCACGATGTCGGCGATGGCCCCGAGGTGCTTTCTGTCGTTGGGGCCCACCTGCAGCATGGCCTCCACGCGCTCGAAGAAGGGCGCCATCGTGGCCGGGTCGACGCCGTCGATGCCGTCCTCGAAGCGCCAGCGACGCATCACGTCGGCGGGCGTTCGGAAGCACGTGCCGCTGTTGATGGTGGTGGTCCCTCCGACGCTGGTGCCCGTGGGGACCACGACCACCGTGTTGCCCACCGCGAGGCTCGAGTGCTGGAAGCGCAGGGCGCGCTCGAGGGGCCGGCCGCCGAAGTCGCGGCGGTCCAGGAAGCCGCCGGCCTCCAGCATCAGCACGGCGTGCCCGTGGCCGGCCAGCGCGTGGGCCATGGGGGCACCACCGGCGCCCGTGCCGATCACCACCACGTCCACCTCGAGGGTCTCGCCGTCGTCCAGCGTGCCGGCGTCCATCACGCGCTCGTGCCAGCTGTGCCGCTCCACCTGCGTGGTGAGCACCTCGAGCCCCACGCGCCCGCCCAGCGCCGCCGGAAACTCGGCGTGCATCACCTGCGCGATCTTGATGGGGGCCGTCGCGATGCGGACCATCGCGTGGGTGGCCGCCGAGCCGCCGATGGCCTCGAGGGCCCGCAGCCGCGACCGGACGTCGAGGTCGCGCAGGCGCGTCCCCGTGATGGGCACTGCTGCGAGGTCGAGCGCGCGCAGCATGCCCACGTAGCCCACCGCGGCGTCTTCCCCGAAGGCTGCGAGGGCGCGCTCCACGTCGCGCACGGTGCTCTCGTCCACGGCTCGCACGCTGCGGCCTGCGGGGGCGACGGCCTCCGCCACGGCCCGCAACAAGGCCGCGTCGTCCGGCGCGAAGCGGAAGCCCACGGGCTTCTTGCGGGAGGTCTCGACCTGCGCGGGTGGGATTGCGGTTTCCAGCTGCATGCCCTAGTGTTGCGGCCGTTCGGTCATGTTTTCAAGAGAATCTGCGCCGAGCGCCGCCGAAACCCATCCACGAGGGCACATGATCCGCTCGAATCACAACGGATTCCGCTACGAAGGCGGCAACGAAGGGCACTACGAGAGCTACTTCCAGCGCGGCAATCACCCGTCGCGCAAGCTCGCGTTCTGGATCCGCTACACGCTGTTCTCGCCCAAGGGCCGCCCGCGCGACGCCGTGGGTGAGCTGTGGGCGATCTACTTCGACGGGGAGCGTCGGCGCATCACGCCGGTGAAGGTGGTGGTGCCGTACTCGCGCTGCTTGTTCAACGCGTGGGAGCTCAACGCGCGCATCGGGGATGCCGTCCTCGATGGGTCATCGCTGCGGGGCAGCGCCGAGGTCCTCGACCACTCGCTCGCGTGGGACCTTCGCTACACGTCCGCCGAGGAGCCGCTCTTCCTGCTGCCCGAGGGTCTCTACGATGCCTCGTTCCCGAAGGCGAAGGCGCTGGTGGGCGCGCCGCTCGCGCGCTTCAGTGGGTCGCTGGTGGTCGATGGCGAGCGCATCGCGGTGGACGACTGGGTGGGCAGCCAGAACCACAACTGGGGCGTGAAGCACACCGACGAGTACGCCTGGGGCCAGGTGGCCGGCTTCGACGAGGCGCCGGGCTCGTTCCTCGAGGTCTCGACCGCGCGGGTGCACCTCGGTCCGATCAAGACCCCGTGGCTGAGCCCCATGGTGCTGCGCCACGAGGGCCGCGAGTACCGCTGGAACGCGATCCGCACGGCCATTCGTGCCAAGGCGCACTACGACTTCTTCCGCTGGACGTTCGACACACGCGCAGACGGCGCGCGCCTGCACGGGGTCATCGAAGCGGACGCGAGCGACTTCGTGGGCCTGCCGTACGACAACCCGCCCGGCGGACGGAAGACGTGCCTCAACTCCAAGGTGGCGCGCTGCACCGTGACCCTCGAGCGTCGCGGCGCAGCGCCCGTCCGGCTGCACACCGCAGACCGGGCGGCGTTCGAGATCCTGACCACGCGGAACGACCACGGCGTGCCGGTGCTCGCGGTCTGAGCACGGCCGCATGCGAGCCGTGTACCCTGCGCGCTGATGAGCGCGGACGCGACGGCTGGAACTGAGCGAAGCGCTGCGGACGCGTGGTCGATCCCGCTGTGGCTGGCGCTGACGGCGGGCGGCTTCGCGCTGGTGGGCGGCTACGTGGTCGACGACGCGTTCGTGGTGTTCCGCGTGGCCGAGCGGGTGGCGCGCGGAGACGGCTGGTCGTTCCAGGGGAGCGCCCCCACGGACGGCGTCACGTCGCCCTTGTGGGGCGCGCTGCTCGCGCTGCTGGCGCCGGTCGGTGCGCTGCCGGAGGTGGCTCGCGTGGCGGGGTCGCTGTTCGCGCTCTCGGGTGGCGCGCTGACGCTCGCGGGCCTGCGCGGGGTGGCGCGATGGCTCGCGGCGCTCTTCCTCGGCGTGCAGCTGCCCGCGCTGGTGTGGGCGGGCGCGGGGCTCGAGACCGGACTCACGCTGCTCGTGGTCGCGCTGTGCACGCGCGGGCTGCTCGCTCCGCGTCGCCGCGAAGGGGCAGGGCGGCCGCTGCCCCTGGCCCAGGAGCGGGGACAGAGGGGCTGGGCGAGCGCGCGCCACGCGCTGACCTGCGTGGCCTTCGCGAGCGTGCCGTGGCTGCGTCCCGAGCTGGTGCCGCTCGCGG
The DNA here is from genome assembly GCA_964510015.1 of uncultured Sandaracinaceae bacterium. Lineage (GTDB taxonomy): Bacteria > Myxococcota_A > Polyangia > Polyangiales > Houyiibacteriaceae > JADJJE01. The sequence goes on along the minus strand of CAZEAA010000018.1, from coordinate 10,185 downwards.
CGATGGCGGGTTGGGAGGGGCTGCGCGCTCGGCCACGGGGGCGCGGTGGCCGCGGCCTCGCCGTGTTGCCCCTCGTGGCGCTCGCGTTGGGCACCGGACTGGTCATCGTCTGGCGCGTGGTCGCCTTCGGTCACCCGGATCCGCTCGCGGCGCTGGCCAAGCCGAGCGACCCGCTGAACGGGGTCCTGTACGTGGGGCAGGGCTTGCTGGCGTCCGGGGCGCTCTCCGTGCTGGTCATCCTCGCGTTCGTGCGCGCCGCGCAGGGCCGCGCGCGGGACCTACGCGACGACCCGGCGGGCGAGACCAGCGCACCGGACCCAGCGGGCGAGGCCCGCGCGCCGCACCCCGATCGGGCGGCGCTCCTGCGGGTCCTCGCGGTTGGCCTCTCGAGCGTGGCCCTGGCGGGCGGCGACTGGATGCCGGCCTCGCGCTTGCTCGTCCCCATGCTGCCCTTGCTGGCGGCGTGTGTGGGCCTCGCGCTCGCGGCGCTCCCCCGCTTGCGCTGGCTCGCCACGTCGGCGGTCTTGCTGCTGCCGCTCGCCACCGGCGCGGCCGCGCTGCCCGAGCTGCTGCGGCAGCCCGAGGCGCGCGGTCGCGGCGCGGCCCAGGTGCTTGCGGCTCTACAGGGAGCCGAGCGCGTGGCGCTGGTGGACATCGGTTACCTCGCGTACGCGGGGGACTTCGACGTGGTGGACCTCGGCGGCATCACCGACCTCGAGATCGCGCGCCTCCCGGGCGGCCACCTGAGCAAGCGCATCCCGGAGAGCCTCCTGCGCATGCGCGGCGTGGACGCCATCGTGCTGCACTCGTCCACGCCACCCCGCGTCGAGGACGGGCGCATCGCGAGCTTCGCGGCCTATCCCGTGGAGCTGCACGTCGCTCGCATGCCGTTCGTGCGCGACGAGTTCCGCGTGAACGCCACGGTGACCTACGCGCCCGACTACCACTACGTGGTGCTGCGCCGTCGGGCGCCCTGACGGGTCAGTGCTCTGCGGGCGCGGGGCGACGCTCGTTGGGCGCGGGCCGGTCGGCGGCCTCCACGCGCTCGGCGGTCTCGCGCAGGCCCTGCCCACGCGCCTCGATGGCCTGCTCGGTGGCCTCCACCGACGGGCGCTCGGGGTTCGCGCGCTGCATGCGGGCCGACTCGCGGAAGGTCACGCGACCGAAGCGGTCGGTGGCGTGGAAGTCCGGCACCAGCACGGGGGACCAGCCCGCGGCGTCCTGCCCTCGGGCGGACTTGTTCATCACGTAGAAGTTCATGCGCCACGTGGCACCCGGCACCGGCGCGGTGGCGGGTGGGGTGCCGGCCGCGAACGCGGTGAACGGGATGCGCAGCTCGGCGTGGTAGCCCTCGTCCACCTCGTCGTCGTCCAGCGTCCCGCGCAGGAGCACGCCGGTCTGCGCGGTGCTCTGCCAGTCCACGTGCCCGAAGGGCTGCGGCTGACGGCGGCTGTCGTAGCGCGTGTCGAACACCACGCCGCGCGGGCTGAGCTGGATCTCGAAGTAGTTGCGCCCGTCGCCGTCCGGGTCGACGAACACCTCCACGCAGTCTTGCTCCCACAGGTGGTCGTCCGCGTTGCGGTGCGGGCTCTGCAGGTCCGTGTCGCTCACCTGGAACGCCACGTAGAGGCTCGTGTCGTCGTAGACCACGCGCGCGCGGGCCTCGAAGTTGCCGGGCCGCCCGTTCATGGTCTGCACGAAGGGCGACGACCACGGGGCCGCCATCCAGCCGGGATCGTGTAGGTCCCCGTCGATGGTGATGGGCTGCAGCGCGCGGGCCGCGACCAGCTCGGGCATGGGCGGCGGGCCGCTCGGCGTGGGCGTGCCGCCCACCACGTTCATGGTCACCGGCCGCGCGCGGTTGTCGCCGTCGTGCGGGCCGCGCACCACGGGCAGGCGCTCGTTGCCGCGCCAGAAGCCCAGGTAGAAGACGGCGTCGTCGGCGGACCAGCCCTCGGGCAGATGGATGCGCTGCTCGTCGCGGATGTACTCGCCCGCCTGCCAGCGCGAAGGCGGATAGAGGCTCCGAATGGCGCCGTCGCCGTCGTGGTTGAGGGTGTCCATGCCGCGCGCCTCGACGTGCGTGAAGAGGCGATAGTCGTCACCCACCGGGCCGGTCACCTTCCAGTGCCAGGTGATGAGCAGCTCGGTGCCGCGGGTCCACTCTTCGTCGCTGACGTCGTAGCCCACCAGCTGCACGTGATCCCCGAAGGCGATGTCCAGCGGGTGGCTCGGCCGGGTGGGCTCTCGTCCCACCAGCGTGCGGACGCGCTCGCGCTGCGCGGCGCTCAGCTCTTCCGAGCGCTCCACGCAGGCCGACGAAAGCAACCCCAGCAACCCCAGCAACAACCCCAGCCCATGAACGCGCGATGAGTTCCGCATGTCGCCCTACTTCCGAGACTTCTGGCGTGCCTTCTTCTGCTGCTTCCGCTCGGCCTTCTTCTTGCTCTTGTCGACCTGCTTGCGCGGATTCTGGTTGCGACCCATGCCGGGCAGCGTGAAGCCGGGGGGCATGCCGGGCATGCCACCCATCCCAGGCATCCCGCCCATGCCACCCATCATCTGGGCGAGGCCATCCATGCCGGGCAGGCCGCTCATGCCGGGGGGCAGGCCACCTTCGGCCACGGCCGCTTCCAGCAGCTGCTGCGCCAGGTTGGCCATCATGGGGTTGCCCTCGAGGCCCCCGGTCCGCACCGCGTTGCGCAGCTGGTTGGCCTGCGCGAGCTGCTTCATGCCGGGGATCTTCCCGAGCATGCCGGCCTGCTGGCCGATGCTGCCCATCATGTTCTGCATGAAGGAGAAGCGCTGGATCAGCTCGGCCACGTCCTTGGCTTCGCGGCCCGAGCCCTTGGCCACGCGCACCAGGCGTCCGGGGTGCTTCTGGAACAGCAGCGGGTCGCGGCGCTCGTCGCGGGTCATGGAGTTGACCATGGCCTTGGTGCGCGCGAGCTCCTTCTCGTCGACCTGGAAGCCCTCCGGCATCGAGTCCGCGAAGAAGGGCATCTTCTCGAAGATCTCCTGCAGCGGACCCATGCTCTGGATCATCTCGATCTGCTGGAGGAAGTCGTCGAAGGTGAAGCGCCCCTCGAGCATGCGACGCGCGTCGGCTTCGGCCTTGTCCTGGTCGACGACGTTCTCGAAGTCCTTCATCAGGCCGACGACGTCGCCCATGCCGAGGATGCGGCTGGCCATGCCGTCGGGACGGAACACCTCGAGGCGGTCGAGCTCTTCGCCCATACCCACGAAGCGCACGCTGGCGCCGGTGGCCTCCTTGATGGAGAGGGCCGCACCGCCGCGCGCGTCGCCGTCCAGCTTGGTGAGCAGCACGCCGCTCAGCGAGAGTTGGTCGTGGAAGGACTTGGCGGTCTTGACCGAGTCCTGACCGATCATGGCGTCCACCACCATGAAGATGTTCTGCGGCTCGACGGCGGCCTTGATGTCGCGCAGCTCCTTCATGAGGGCTTCGTCGATGGCCAAGCGACCCGCGGTGTCGAAGATGACCGTGTCACGCTTGATCTTCTTCGCGTGCTTCCAGCCCTCCTTGCAGATCTCGAGGGGGATGCCGCCCGGGATGGCGAACACCGGCACGTCGATGCGCTCGCCCAACACCTTGAGCTGCTCGATGGCGCCGGGGCGCGCCACGTCGGCGGCCACCAGCAGCACCTTGCGACCGAACTCGGCCTCGAGAAGGCGCGCCAGCTTGGCGGCGCTGGTGGTCTTACCGGCGCCCTGCAGACCCACCATCATGATGCCGGTGGGCGCGGGCTTCGGGGCGAAGACCACGGCCTCGCCCTCGAACGCCATCATGGCCTCGAGCTCGTCCTGGCAGATCTTCACGAAGCGCTCGGCGGCGCCCACGCGCAGCTTCTGCTGGCCCTTCTTGACCTCCACCTGCTGGACTTGGCCGATGGCCTCCGCCTTCACGCGCGCCAGGAAGCGCTTGGTGACGTTGAACTCGACGTCGGCCTCGAGCAGCGACAGGCGCACGTCGCGCAGGGCGGGCTCGATGTTCTCTTCGGTCAGCTCGGTGACGCCAGCGAGGCGATTTCGGGCGGCCCGGAAGCCCTTGGTGAGAGTCTCGAACATGGGTTTCGTCGCGTCGTTCTAGGCTCGAGCGCGCGGCGTCCGCAGCGGCGGACGGGCCTCGAGATTGGGCGTGCGGAGTAGCACGGGGGGGCGCGCTGACGCAACGCAAGGGCAGCCGGAACGGAATCCTTCCGGCCACCGCGGCCGAAGCCCCCAGGTGCCCCTCAGGCGTTGCCGTTGACCGGCAGGTACAGATCGAAGCGGGTCCCGTGAGGGGTCACCGGGTGCGCCTCGAGCCAGCCGCCCAGGTCCTGGGAGATGCTGCGCGCGATGGGCAGACCTAGACCCGTGCCTTCACCCACGGGCTTCGTGGTGAAGAACAGCTCGAAGATCAGGTGCTGCTTGCCCTCGGGCAGGCCGGGGCCGTGGTCCTCGACCGAGTAGCGCAGGAAGGGACCGGCCGCCGCCATCGCCGACGGGGGAGGCTCTGCGCCCGGTGCCGGGTCCACGCGCAAGATCACCTCGCCGCCACTCTTCGAGGCGTGAATCGCGTTGACGCAGATGTTGGTCAGCGCCTGGAGGGCCAGCTGCGGATCGGTGCGCAGCTTCAGCCGCGGCGCGTGACTGAGGTCGGTGACCAGCTTCACCGAGCGCGCGCGGGCCACGGTGACCAGCAGCTCGTGCGTGCGGCGCAGGAGCTCTTCCGGAGCGATGTCGCTGTGGGCCACCTCGGCGCGGTGCGCGAAGTCCAGCAGCGACCGGATGGCGCCCGTGATGCGCTCGGTCTGCTCGTTGGCGATGCGCACGTCGCGCAGCGCGGCGTCCCCCGTCGCGCGCCCCGCCAGCACGCGGTCCAGGCGACTGCCGATCACGTTGAGCGGCGTCCCCACGTCGTGCGCCACGCGCGCCATCAGCATGCCCATCGTGGCCAGGCGGTCGGCGTTGCGCAGGTGCTCCTGCAGCTGCCCAGCGCGCGCGGACTCCTCCACCTCACGCTTTCGGCTGGCGCTCAGCAGGTCCACCATGCGGTTCATCTCGCTGGCGAGGTCCACCAGCTCGTCACGGCCCCGGAGCGCCACGCGGCCCGGCTCCTGCCCCGCGCCCACTTGGCGGGCGAGCGTGACGAGCGCGCCCACGGGCTGGCCCACGATGCGCCAGCCCACCCACGTGGCGAGCCCGAACGAGCACACCCCGATCAGCAGCAGCACCACCGCCAGGTCCTCGAGGGTCTTGCTGGCCAGCACGCGCTCCTCGTCCAAGCTGACCGTCAGCTGAAGCGCCATCGGCGGCGCCCCGCGCAGCGTGAGCGGCAGGTAGCTCACCAGGCTCTCGGGCGCGTCGTGGCTCGGGAGGTAGCTGTAGTCGCTGAGGTCGCTCGACGCCGGGCTCCTGCGCTCGCGCTCCACGATCTGAATGCGCACCAGCCGCTCGCTGCGGTTGGCCGCGTCCACCACCTCTTGCGCCGCCGTGAGACCTCCGCGCGCGTGAGCTTGCTCCACGGCCGGTCGCAGCACGCTGCCCACCAGCAGCTCGTCGCGGCGCAGGTCGCTCTCCACCCACGCCAGCGCGTGCGTCATGCGGTAGTAGCCGTAGCCGGACAGCACGATCAACGTCCAGGCCGTCAGCACGAGCGTGAGTTTCAGCGCCAGGCGCACGGTCCACGCTTGCCACGCCGAGACGCGCCGGGTCAACGTGACTCGGGGCAAAACGGAGTGGGTCAGAGTGACCCACTAACCATGCTTCCTGGCGCCCTCCTGTGCGTTGAGCCACGGTTCAGGCTGGCCCGAGACTTGCTTGTGATTCGACACTCCTATGAACGCCGCTGACCTTCGCAAGAACGCCATTTCGGGCTTCTTGGTCTTCCTCATCGCGCTGCCGCTCAGCTTGGGCATCGCGCTGGCCAGCGGAGCCCCCCCCGTGGCGGGCGTTCTCACCGCGATGGCGGGGGGCATCATCGCCAGCTTGCTCGGCAGCGCCCCACTGACGATCAAGGGTCCCGCGGCCGGCTTGATCGTCATCGTGGCGGGCGCGGTCACCGAGCTGGGCGCCGGAGACCCCATGGTGGGCTACCGCCGCATGCTCGCCGTGGGCGTGGTGGCCGGCGCCATCCAGATCGCCTTCGCGCTCCTGCGCGCGGGCGTCATCGCGGCCAGCATGCCGGCTTGTGTGGTGCACGGCATGCTCGCCGCCATCGGCGTCATCATCATCGCAAAGCAGACCCCCACGCTGCTCGGGGTGACCGACACCGGCTCGCCGCTCGAGCTGCTGGTGCACATCCCGCGCGACGTCCTCTACTCGAACCCCGAGGTGGCGCTCATCGGCGTGGTGTCGCTCTTGATCCTGGTGGCCTGGCAGCAGTTCCCGCAGCGCCTCAAGGCGATCCCCGCGCCCGTCTGGGTGCTGGCGTTCGCGGTGCCGATGGGCCTCATCATCGACCTGCCGCACGCGCACACCTACACGTTCGCGGGCGGTCGCTTCGAGCTGGGTCCGCGCTTCCTGGTGAACCTCCCGGCCCACCTCTTCGACGCGGTCACCTTTCCCGACTTCTCCGCCGTCACGAGCGGCGTGTCCCTCAAGTACATCGCCATGTTCGCCATCGTGGGCAGCGTGGAGTCGCTCCTGTCCGTCATCGCGGTGGACTCCATGGATCCCGCCAAGCGGGTGTCCGACCTCAACCGTGATCTCTTCTCGGTGGGCGTGGCCAACACGCTCGTGGCCTCCATCGGTGGTCTCCCCATGATCTCCGAGATCGTCCGCAGCCGCGCCAACGTGGACTCGGGCGCCACCGGCCGTCAGGCCAACTTCTTCCACGGCCTCTTCCTGTTGGTCTTCGTGGCGTTCGCCCCGATGCTGCTCGGTCTCATCCCGCTCGCCGCGCTGGCCGCCATGCTGGTCTACACCGGCGCGCGCCTCGCCTCGCCGGGCGAGTTCAAGCACGCGTACGAGATCGGGCCGGACCAGCTGTTGCTCTTCGTGACCACCATGGTGGTGACGCTGGTCTCAGACCTCCTGATGGGAGTGGCCGCGGGCCTCGTGCTCAAGGTGGCATTGCACCTCTTCCGTGGCGCGGCGCTGAAGGAGCTGTTCCGCAGCCCCATCGCGCACCACATCGAGAACGACACCCTCTTCGTGCAGGTGAAGGGCTCGGCCACCTTCATGAACTTCCTCCCGGTGCGGCGGCTGCTCACGTCGGTACCGGCCGAGGTGCAAGAGGTGGTCATGAACTTCGAGGCGGCCACGCTGGTGGACCACACCTTCCAGGAGAAGGTGCAGCTGCTGGCCGACGAGTGGCCCACCGCCAAGCTCACGTTCGTGGGCCTCGACCGCATGCGCACCAACTCGGAGCACCCGCAGGCCACGCGCCGGCGCGCGGAGGTGGCCTCCGAGGCGGCGACGTGAGCACCTTCGACCCGCACTTCGCGCTGCACTCACCCCGGCACTGATGACCTTTGCAGAACCCCGCGACGCCGCCTCGCGGGGGGAGCCGAACTCGACCTGGCTGTCATGAGAGCCAGGTGTCCTGGAGAACCGCCATGCTGCTGTTCATTGCAACCATCGCCCTGCTGGTAGGAGGCTTTCTCGCGCTCGTCGCGCGCGGGAACCCCCTACGGGCGTGGCTGTCCATCGCCTCGCAGGCGCTCGCCTCGACGCTGGTCCTGACCGCGGCCGTGCCGGTGCTCTTCGGCGCTGCGCCGCTGGAGGCGCTGCTCCCGTGGCCGCCGCCGCTCGGCGACGTGCGCCTGCAGGTCGAGGCGCTCGACGCCTTCTTCCTCTGCTTCTCGCTGCCGATGACCCTGCTCGGCTCGATCTACGCGCTCGGTTACCTCGAGCCGTACATGAAGTCCAAGCGGCACGTTGGCGCGCACTTCGCCCTGCTGAACCTGACCTCCTTGGCGTTCATCATCATTTACACAGTCGAGAACTCGTACGCTTTCCTCCTCGGCTGGGAGTTGGCCGCCCTGGCAGCTTGGCTGTTGGTCATCTGGGATCACGGAAACCAGAAAATCCGCTTCGCCGGCTTCAACTATCTCGTCTCGACCCACATCGGCTTCTTGCTGCTGGTCGCTGCCTTCATCGTCGGCGGCAACCACATGCAGAGCAACGACCTCTCGGCGGTGGGCGCTTTCCTGCAGGAGGACACCTTCCTCCGCGACATCACCTTCGTCGTGCTGATGACCTCGTTCGGTTTCAAATCGGCCTTCTTCCCTTTCCACACGTGGCTGCCGCGCGCCCACTCTGCTGCGCCCGCGCACGTCTCCGCCTTGATGTCCGGCGTCATCCACAAGGCCGGCATCTTCGGCATGATCAAGTTCACGGCCATGATCGGTGAGCCCCCCGCGTGGATGGGCTGGTACGTGATCACGTTCTCCATCGCCTCCGCGGTGATGGGAGTGCTCTACACGGTCTCCCAGCGCGACATCAAGCGCATGCTCGGCTACTCCTCCACCGAGAATGTCGGCATCATCGGCATCGGCATCGGGCTGGGCTATCTCGGACTCACCTGGCATCAGCCGGCCCTCGTCGTCATCGGCTTCACCGGCGCCATCCTCCACGTCCTGAACCATGCGCTCTTCAAGTGCCTGCTGTTCTATGCGGCCGGCGCGGTCTATCGCGCGACGCACACCATCGACCTCGAGCGCCTCGGCGGCCTGCGCCGCGCGATGCCCCAGACCACTCTGTTCTTCCTGGTCGGTAGCCTCGCCATCTCCGCCCTCCCACCGCTGAACGGCTTCATCAGCGAGTTCATCATTTACAGCGGCCTGCTGAGCGACCTCGCCCCGACCGCCCAGGACCGCGGCGTGCTCATCCTCGTCGTCGCCTTGCTCGCCTTCGTCGGGGCCGTGTCCGCGCTCTCCGTCACCCGTGCCTTTGGCCTCGCTTTCCTCGGCGTGCCTCGCGATCCGAGGTGCGAGGCGCACGGCGAAGCCGTTCGGCCCATGCGCATCACCATGGCCGTCCACCTCGCGGGCGTGCTCGCCGTCTCCGCCCTCCCGCTCGGCGCCATCACCCTCACCCGGGCCCCCGTCGCCGACATGCTTCGCGCGCATGGCCTGCCCGCCACCGCCGGGCTGCTCGGCGGGCCAGCCGTGTCCTTCACCCCGCTGGCCTGGGTCTTCGCCGTCCTGCTCATCACCCTGGTCCTCGTGGCCTTGCTGCGACGGGCCCTCACGCGTCGCCACACCGAGCACGTCACCTGGGGCTGCGGCTACACGGCCGCCACCCCGCGCATGCAGTACACCGGCTCCTCCTTCGCGTCGCAGTTCGGCAACACGTTCGAGGGCATCCTGGTGTTCCTGCGCCGCTTCACGCTCCCGCACGGCCCCTTTCCGGAGCGTGGGCACATCAGCAGCCACTGCGTCGACAGCGTCGAGCACCGGATGTTCCACGTCCTCAGCACCGCGACGGACACGGTGACGCACGCCGCCGAGCGGCTGCCCGAGGACACGCCCATCTCGTTTGCCATCGGCTTCGTGACCCTCGTCGTGATGGTCGCGTTCCTGCTCGCAGGAGGTTCGCTGTGAATCCGACCCAGCTCGCTCTGGTGGCGGCGCAGTTGCTGGCGCTGCTCGTCCTACCGGTCGTGATGCTCGGCCTCATCAACCGGGTCAAGTCGTTCTGGGCCGGGCGCCGTGGCCCCGGGCTCCTCCAGCCCTACGCCGACATGCGCCGCCTGCTCCGCAAAGAGCCGGTCTACAGCAACGTGACTACCGAGATGTTCCGGCTCGGTCCGGTCGTGGCCCTCGCCACGAGCCTCGTCGCCGGCATGCTGACCCCGCTGCTCGGCCCCTTGAGCCCGCTCGCCTTCCCCCTCGACTTCATCGCCTTCGCCTACGTGCTGGGGCTCGGCCGCGTGTTCCTGATGATTGCCGCGTTGGACACTGGAAGCGCCTTCGAGGGCATGGGCGCCGCACGCGAGGCCACCTACGCCGCGCTGCTCGAACCGGCGCTGCTCCTCGTCCTAGGGACCTTGGCGCTCGCCACCGGAGACTCGACCTTCGCGGGTCTGCTGTCCTGGTCCGACCTCGGTCCGTTCGCCCTCGTCGTCAAAGCGCTGTGCTTCGTGGTCCTCCTGATCCTGCTGCAAGTCGAGGCCGCGCGGATGCCCATCGATGACCCGAACACCCACCTCGAGCTGACCATGATCCACGAAGTCATGAT
>CAZEAA010000017.1:29478-31958 GCA_964510015.1 uncultured Sandaracinaceae bacterium | reverse complement strand
GCAAGGTGAATTGGGCACCCCGCACTGAAGTACGGGGCAGCAATACTGGCATGGATGCTCGCGGAAGTCCGCCCCCTCGCGGGCGCGGACTGTCTTGGTTCAGGCCAGTCGTGCATAGGTTCGAGACTGGCGGGGTATGGGTGTCTGGCCCAGTTTCCCCAGCGTTTCGGCCAAGCAGTCCGGGCCCGTCAGGGGCTGGACTTCCGCATTGAAGCCGGGCGAGTGATGCTGCCCCGGACTTCAGTCCGGGGTGCCAATTGTGCTTGAATTCAAGCGATTCCAGCATTCCCCGATGTCAGCGCTCAGCCATCGAATCTCGTCCGGCTCGGTGCTGGGCGAAATCATCGAGGCACGGGGCACGCCGGCGGAACACCAGGTCTCGGCGGACTCGGGGTATCGAGGAAACGCCTTGTCTCATGGTGTTTTGGCCACCCCGGCTGGAAAGGCTTGAAAGCCGGGGCAAGGAGTCCTTCACTTGGGCTCGTGGACAAGTCCTCCCCTGGGGGGACTTGGTGATCGCGAACGGGGGATGTTCGAGTCGCTGGCTCTCGGGGTCGATCAGCGCGCGGCTTTGCGCGACGCCTTATTTGGCGCGGCCTTCTTCGCCGGCTTCGCCTTCTTCGCGGCCTTCTTCGCCGCAGCCTTCTTCGCCGCAGCCTTCTTCGCCGCGGCCTTCTTCGCGGCCTTCTTCGGCGCAGCCTTCTTCGGCGCTGCCTTCTTCGCGGCCTTCTTCGCCGCAGCCTTCTTCGGCGCTGCCTTCTTCGCGGCCTTCTTCGCCGCCTTCTTCGCGGGCTTCGCCTTTGCCGCCTTCTTCGGCGCCGGCTTCTTGGCCGCCTTCTCGGCGGGCTGCGTCTTCGCTGCAGGCGCAGGCTTCGCCTCGGTGGCGGCACCGAGCGCGATGTCACGGTTCGCGCGGGCCTCTTCGATGTGGCGGCGGAAGCCCTCGTGGCCCTCCGCGACCAGCGCTTCGAAGAACGCGATCGACTTGGCGTACGCGCGCTCGGCGTCCGCACCCTTCACGTAGGTGGGGTTGTAGCGCGTCGGCAGGAGCGCAGTGTGCAGCTCGGTCGTCGGCAACGAAGCCACGAACGCGTCGCGCGCGGCGCGCAGCTCTGCCGGGGCGAGGCCCACCGTCAGCGCTTCGAGGGTGCGGCGCGTCTCGTCATCGAGGACAGGCGCGATGATCCCGGCCCACGCGCGCAACGCGCTCGTCCGGTCGCTCCCATCGTACTCGTCATCCCAGTTGGCCGCGTGCTCGAGCCACAGTCGGTACAGCGTGAGCGCGAAGCTCGGCGCGAACACTGTCGAGACGTACTCGTCGTGCGCCACCAGGATGACTGGGGGCTCGAGAGCGTCGCCCTGCCAGGCCGGGTACCACGCGTACTGGTCACCGCCGCCGTTGCCCGCGAATCCGAATAGGCCGGGCCGCGCCAAGTCCACCTGGGCCACGGCGTCCGGCTCGACGTCCCACTCGATGCCGCGCAGCCACAGCACCTCGTTGCGCCGCTCCTTCACGAGGCGCGCACGCTCGGCGTCATCCATGTCGTGGTACGGCTTGCCACCCCAGTAGTCGAAACGGCCAGCCGCGTGGAGATCCAGGAAGGACTGAGGGAGTTTCATGGCGAAACGATAGGCGGCCCCTGGTCCCCCTTTCAAGAGGGCGGGCGGCGCATCCGTCGCTCAGGAGACGACCGTGACTGGCGAGCTCGGGTACACGTGCTCGCGCGCGCGGTCGAAGCGCACACGCACCACGTTGCCGGGCTCGAGCTTCGCGAAGGTCGGGGAGCCGATGAACAGCGTCTCCTGGTCCATGAACGTGGCGCTCCCGTCGTCGGGGGTGACCTCGAACAGGACCATGACGAAGTAGTCGTCGCGCTCCTGGCGATGCCGCACCACCGCACGCCGCAGCACGCGGCCACGGCCGAGCGCGCCGAACTGGTGAACGTACGTGGCGCGCAGGTGGCGCAGCAGCATGTAGACCCGATAGAGCGCGAGCACGGCGCCGAGGACCAAGGGCACGGCGTAGCCCAAGGACGAGCCCACGTTGGCCACGCCCCACGCGCAGAGCGCCGACGCCGCCGAGATCCACACGAGGTGGAAGAACACCCCGAGGAGACCGATCGGCAGGTGGCGTACGATCTCGAGGTGGCTCGAGAGCAGCAGGTTCTCCACCGCGCGCGCCGCGTCCTCGCGCGACACCGAGGCCAGCTGCGCGTAGAGCGCGATGGCCTCGTCACGCTTGTCGTCGAAGACCAGCTGCTTCACCCGCTCCATGTCCTCCTTCGGAACGGCCTGCGCCGAGAAGGTGGCAGGCGTGGACGCGGAAGCGGGCGCCGTGAGCGTCAGGCTCACATTGCAATAGAGACAGATGGCGTGGCGCGCCGGCTGCGTCCCCGAGACGGGCGCACCGCAGTTCGGGCACGTGGACATCGAGACCAACATGCCCGCGGTTGTCGCCCTGATCAGAGCGTGATGTCCAG
>CAZEAA010000017.1:0-29378 GCA_964510015.1 uncultured Sandaracinaceae bacterium | reverse complement strand
GACATCGAGACCAACATGCCCGCGGTTGTCGCCCTGATCAGAGCGTGATGTCCAGCTGCAGGTGCACCACGTGGTCGGCCCGGTTGAACTCCGCGCCGGGGGGCATGCGCGCGATCCAGTCGGCCTGCAGCTTCAGCTTGTGGTCGTTGAAGTAGTAGTTCGCGCCCGCGCCGATCTCGAGGCCGCGCGTGTCCACCTCGGTGATGAACGCCGGCGCGGTGCCGGTGAGCGCATACATGCGAGACACGCGGCCCACCAGCTCGAAGGGCGGGTCGAACACGTAGGAGCCTTGCAGGATCCAGCCTTGGCCCGAGCGCGTGTACTCGGTGACCGGGTTACCGTCGGCGTCCACCGAGAGGATCTGGTCGTTGGTGGCGGTGCGATAGACGTACTCGGCCTGTAGCGCGAAGCCGCGCCACTTGAACACGAGGTCGAGCGCCGTCTGCAGGTAGTCCGTGGTGCCGCCCGTGAAGGTGGTGCCGGTGGTGCTGCGCGCGCGGTTGGTGTTGATGTTGGCCGCGAAGGCCGCCCCCAGCGCGAGGCCGGGGTTCGCGCGACGCTCGAGGTCGCCTTCCTTGTCGTCGTCGATGCTGCCGAGCGGCCGGTACTCCACGCGCGCCACCAGCAGGGCGCCGGGCTCTCGACCGAGGCTGAGGTTGGTGCCGCCACCGCCGAAGATGCCCACACGGTAGGCCACCGGGGACTCGTCCCCCAGGAAGTGGTCCGAGTACATCATCAGGCCCACGTCGCGATCGAGCGTGAGCTCCGCCACGGGGCGCGGGCGGTCGGTCATCTGCAGGCCGGACTCGCGCACGGTGCGCAGGCGGTCGAACGGAACGAAGAACTGACCCGCGCGCAGGCTGAAGTCGCGGTGCGCTCGGTAGTCGAGGTACGCGTCGAAGATGGGCGAGATGGCCCCGTCACGGTAGTCCCGCCCCGCCACGGCCAGCTGGATCATGTAGGTGAACTCGGGCACGCGGATGTGCCCCGACAGCCAGAGACGCGCGGTGCCGATGTTGACGATCTGATCGAGCTCGCGGTTCCCCATGTCGTCCTGATTGGGGATGGCCACCTGATAACGCAGCTGGATGCGGCTGCGGATGTTGAGCGAGAACGAGTCGCCGACCGTCAGCGTGACCCCAGAGCCCTGCGCACCCGTCAAGGTGAAGGGAGGTGGCTCTTCCGCGGCCGGCTCGGGCTCGGCCGCTGCAGCCTCGACTTGCAGCGTGGGGTCTGAGTCGGGCGTCTCCTCAGCGGGCGCCGGCACCACGTCCGCTTGTTCGGCAGGGGGCGCAGCGCCCGCGGGTTGGGCTAGGGCGGGAGCGCCGCTCATCAAGCAGAGCAGTGCCGCGAGGGAAGACGTGACGGAGCGCCTCGAGGGCGCGACGAAGCAAGTGGATGGCATGGATGAACGTTCCTCGCGGGCGGCCATAGCAGAACGCGTGCCAGCGAAACGCGTCGGATTTCCCAGACACCAGCCAGCACGCAGCCATAACCCGACACGGATTATCCGCCAGGCCAGCGTATTTCACGGCGAATCCCGATGGTTCTTCGAGCGGCCCGTGGCCCGTGGACGCTATCCGTGATCAGCGCAGGGACTGTAGGGTGGCGCTGAACTCGCCGGCCGAGCGGACTGCTGGGACGTCGCAGATCAAGCTGTGGCCGTCGAAGAGGTACGACACCAACGCCTGGGCGCCAGCGACAGCGGGCGCGCTCTCGGAGTCGCTCTCTTCTTGACCGGCCACCAGCGTGATGACCTCTCCGGGTGCGATCAGCACACCCTCTGCTCCATCGCACAACGCCGGGCCGGGTCCGCTCGAGCACAGCGGGCAGGCTCCAGGGGACGACCGCCCCACGAGCGGGAAGAACTCGCCTTCCCCCACGCTGGCCGCGGCGTGAAGCAAGCCGAACGCGGGGATGAGGACCGGTGCGGCGCCGTCATTGCGCACCCGCACGCCCACGAGCAGCTGCGCGTCGGCGCTCAGGAACACGTGCTGACCCGTCACCGCGAGCTGGGGAGGCGACGCGCTCGCGGGTAGATCAGCCGGCTCGCCGAGCTCGGCCCGAAGGTGGACGTGGCGCGTGGTGACGGGCTGCGCTGCGCCGGCCTCGCTCACCACCAGCTCGTACGTGGCGATCACCTCCTTCGCGTCCGCTTCCACGAAGGTCTCGGCCAGCCGCAGCGCTTCACCGGGGTGCAGCAGCACGCCCTCCGTCAGCGCACACGAGGCGTCGGACACCGAGCGGTCGCGCGGCGAGACGCGGTCGAACATCTCCCCCGTGGCGTAGACGAAGCGCACCTCTTGGAACGCGGAGGCAGAGGTCAGCACCACGCGGTCGTGCTGGTCGTCATTGCGCACCAGCACACCCACCACGTAGCCGTTGGCGAGCGTCTCGGTGAAGCCGGTCAGCGTGAGCGTGCGCGGGACCACGCGTGTGGTGGGCGGCTCGGTGGTCGGCCCCGTGGGCCCCGGCTGCGGCGGCGACAGCGTGTGCGTGCTGCAGCCCGCGTGGGCCGCAAGGAGGCCAAAGAGCAAGACGAGGAAGCGCTGCACGGGCGCGGGACTCCTGCACGATCTGGATGTTCCGATTCCCAGAGGCGTGTCCCAGACGGTTCACACGCCCTGTCGGTGGGCCGCAGCAAAAAACGGCGGACCCCATCCGGGACCCGCCAATCTCTCGACGCACGCGTCAGACCAGCGTGCTCACGCGGCCGGCACGAGCGTGCACGTCGCCGCGGGAGGCGTGGTCACCACAGGGCGGCGCGTGCCGTCCGACTCCTCGGTGCGGCCGCCGGGGCGCACGTACTCGCGGCGCTGCGCGTTGCCGGCGGCGGGGACCACGTACTCCATGCCCACGCCGAGGCCCCACCAGAAGTAGTGCCGGCCATCGGCCTCGTCCCAGGCGTTATCGATGAGGAAGCCGTCCTCGCCCGGGTTGCGCTGCAGGAGCTCGAGCCCGCGCTCACCCGGCAGGATGTGATACGTGACGGCGCGCGCGGTGTCGGACACCTCGAGCGGGGCGCCGTTCTCGTCGACGCAGCTGCCGAGCGTGTAGCTCGCCGTCTGGCTGGTGAGCGGGTGTTCGGCGTCCACCGTGGTACCGCCGTGGATCATGGAGCCGCCGCAACCGGCGACGAGAGCGAGGCAAGCGAAGGCTGAGTAAGCGAACAGATTGACCAGGCGCATGGGATCCCCCTTGTAAATGGTGAGCCACGCTACACCCGAGCAACAAACCCCGTCTAGGGGGTCACCTTTTCGAGCTCTTGCTGTTGGAGCCCCAACGAGAAGCGGCGGACCCCTCTCGGGACCCGCCGCTCTCGTCTCACTCATCACTCGCCCATGAGGCGAGCCTCTGTCACTCGGTCTCTTCGAACTCGGCGTCGATGACGTCGTCGTCCGCGCCCGCCGCGGCACCGGCCGTGGCACCACCGGCACCGGGAGGTGCGCCGCTCGGGCCGTAGGCCGTCTGCGCGATGTCGCTCATGGCGGCCTCGAGGGCCGTGATGCCCGCCGTGATGCGGTCGTTGTCGGAGGCCTCGATGGCGCTGCGCAGGCTGGCCACCTTGCCCTCGATGTCCGCGAGCTTGTCCGCCGGGACCTTGTCCTTGAGGTCCACCAGGGCCTTCTCCACGCCGTAGCAGAGCTGGTCCGCCTTGTTGCGGTTCTCCACCGCGTCACGGCGCTTCTTGTCCTCGACCTCGTTCGCGGCGGCCTCTTGGACCATGCGCTCGATGTCGTTGTCACTCAGCCCGGAGTTGGCCGTGATGGTGATGGCCGTGTCCTTGCCGGTGGCCTCGTCCTTGGCCGAGACGCTCAAGATGCCGTTCGCGTCGATGTCGAACGTGACCTTGATCTTGGGCATGCCCCGCGGCGCCGGCATGATGTCCGACAGCTTGAAGCGGCCCAGCGTGCGGTTCTGCTTGGCCTCCGCGCGCTCGCCCTGGAGCACGTGGATCTCCACCTGTGTCTGGTTGTCGTCCGCGGTGGAGTAGGTCTCCTCCTTGCGGGTCGGGATGGTGGTGTTGCGCGGGATCATGACCGTCATCACGCCGCCGAGGGTCTCGACGCCGAGGCTGAGCGGGGTCACGTCGAGGAGCACCATCTCCTTCACGTCGCCCGAGAGCACGCCGGCCTGGACCGCCGCGCCGAGCGCCACGACCTCGTCCGGGTTCACGCCCTTGTTGGGCTCCTTGCCGAAGAACTTCTTCACGGTCTCCTGCACGAGCGGGATACGGGTGGAGCCACCGACGAGCACGACCTCTTGAATGTCCGAGGCGGTCTTGTTGGCGTCCGCCAGCGCCTTCTTGACGGGCGTCAGCGTGCGCTGGATGAGGTCCTCGATCATCTGCTCGAGCTTGGCGCGCGTGATGCGGATGTTGAGGTGCTTCGGGCCGGAGGCGTCCGCCGTGAGGAAGGGCAGGTTGACCGTGGTCTCGAGCTTGTTGGAGAGCTCGATCTTGGCCTTCTCCGCCGCGTCCTTCAGGCGCTGGAGCACCATCTTGTCGGAGCTCGCGTCGATGCCGGTGTCCTTCTTGAACTCGGCGATGAGGTAGTCGATGATCTTGTCGTCGACGTCGTCGCCGCCCAGGTGGGTGTCACCGTTGGTGCTGATGACGTCCACCACGTTCTCGCCCACCTCGAGGATGGAGATGTCGAACGTACCGCCGCCGAAGTCGTAGACCGCGATGATGTGGTCCTGCTTCTTGTCGAGGCCGTAGGCGAGCGCGGCCGCCGTGGGCTCGTTGACGATACGCTTGACCTCGAGACCGGCGATGCGGCCGGCGTCCTTGGTGGCCTGGCGCTGCGAGTCGTTGAAGTACGCGGGGACCGTGATGACGGCCTCGGTGACGGTCTCGCCCAGGTAGTTCTCGGCGGCGCGCTTCAGCTTGCGCAGCACGTGCGCCGAGATCTCGGGGGGAGCCAGCTCCTTGTCGCGGATCTGCACGCCCACCCCGCCGTCCTTGCGGCGCAGCACCTTGTACGGGATGCGGTTGGTGTCGGCGGAGCCCAGCTCCTCGAAGCGGCGCCCGATGAAGCGCTTGGCCGAGTAGACCGTGTTCTCGGGGTTGGTCACGGACTGGCGCTTCGCGATCTGTCCGACGAGGATCTCGCCCTGGTCGTCCCAGGCCACCACCGAGGGCGTGATGCGATCTCCCTCTTCGTTGACGATGACCTTGGGCTCGCCGCCCTCCATCACCGCGACGACCGAGTTGGTCGTGCCGAGGTCGATGCCGATGATCTTACCCATTGTCCTAACTCCTCTGATTTGCTCGGTAAAAGGCTGCGAAGCGGGGGTTCCCGGGGGCAGCCAGCAGACACGGCGCACCTTAACCACGGTGATCGGGTGGTCAACCGAGGATGCGTCGATCACGTTCGGTGAAGACGGCGCTGGGCCCTACGGCGAAGGGAGCCCTCGCTCCCGCAGGAAAGCAGAGAGGGCCTCGCGCAAGGCGTCCACGCGCGCCGAGTCGGTGTCGGGGTGCTGCTCGCGCGGGTCGCGTTGGAGGTCGAAGCGCTGCGTGGCGCCGGTCTCCCCATCGACGATCAGCTTCTCGTGGCCGAGCAGGAAGGCGAGCTGGTGATAGCGCTCGGTCCCATCGGGCAGCGCCGCCACGTAGACCGGCTGGGCTTGGGGCTCGCCGCCGCCGCGCAGCGCATCAGCCCATCCAGTGCCGCACACGCCGTGGGCAGGTTCGAGGCCTGCCAGGTCGAGCAGGGTGGGGAGCAAATCCACCAGCGACACGGCGGTGCTTCGAGTCCCTGCGATGATACTGGGCCCGAAGAACAGTAGGGGGATGTGGATCTCCTCCTCGAACACCGTGGCGCCGTGGCGTGAGTTCGCATGCTCGCCGAAGGCCTCGCCATGGTCCGCCGCGATGACCACGATCGTTCGGTCGCGCCGCTCAGGGGCGAGCGCGAAGCGCAGCAGTCGGTCGAGCTGCGCGTCGATGAAGCGCACGGCTTGATCGTGACGTCCCTCGTGACCACCGCTCGATGAGCTGGGGTCGTCGTTCGGGCCTCTCGTGTAGGGGAAGTGCGGCTCGATGAAGTGGGTCCACACGAAGCGGGGTGGACGTCCGTCGCCCGGAGGCTCGGCCAGGCGCCCGATGATGCGACTCACCTTGAGCTGGGCCGAGTGCCTGTATCGCGTGTGATATGGAGTCGGGGTGTCGTCCACCTCGCTGAAGCCCAGCAAGGCATGGCTGCTCAGTGGGAAGGCCTTGGGCTTGGAGATGAGCGCGATGGTCTGGTAGCCGGCGTCCCGCAGGTAGGCGGCGAGCGTCGGCTGCTGTGGCGTCAGGGTCACGCCCCACGGAAACGTCGCATCGTAAGGAGTCTGGATCTGACCGGGCAGCAACCCCGTGAACACGGAGCGAAACGCTGCGCGGGTGGACGGGGCTGCCGTGTAGGCGCGGGAAAAGACCGCGGCTCGCGCGGCATGCTCCAACAAGCGCGGCGTGTTGGGATGAGCGGAGCTCGGCAGCAGGCTCGTGTGGTCGAAGCGCAGGCCGTCGACGGTGATGAGCAAGATGTCAGGCGCGTCGGCCCTGACCGTGCCGAGACTGCCTGGCGTGGCCAGCGCGACGTTCGGTCGGCAGGCGCGAACCTCGGAGGGCGTATCCGGCTCCGGTGCGGGGACACCCATCAGAAGCGCGCTGCGCACGAGGGCACCGGAGTACAGGCACCGGTCACGTAGAGCGCGGGCCTCGGCGGGCTGGAGCAACCGATATCCGAGGACACCCACCAGGAGGCCCGTGATGGGAAGCGCGAGCACGAGGCCGAGGAGGCCGGTGCCGCCACGCGAGGCGCCTTGCGAGGACACCCACCCGAGGCGACCCGAGGTTGCCCAGAGGGCGCCCAGCAGGCCGATGCCGCCAGGAGCCGCGAGCGCGAGCCAGTCACCCCAGGCCGAGTGGGTGACGAGCTCCCTGACGAAGTCTTGGTGGTGGCCCAACGTGGAGAGTAGAAGGCCGAGCGCAGCAGGTATCACCATCGATGATGAAATCAGCGCCACTCGCGGTCGGGACAAGCCATGCAGACGGGGCCCGAGCACGCGACCAGCCGCTCGGTGAGTCGCCAGCAGGATGGGTGTCCCCAGCAGCACCGCCAGCAGTGAGCCCAACATGAGGGTCTCCGACGAGCGGTCTTCCAAGACGACCTGGAGTCGGTGCAGCAGCAGGCCACCGAGCAGGAGCAGAGCGGCGGCCAGTGCGCGAGACCAGGACGGGCTCGGATGGGTGTCCTCGGAGGCCTTCGAGGACTGCGACTCCGACGGGTGTCGCTTGCGATACAAAACGATCGCGAGGCTCAGGGGCAGGCTGCCCAGCGCCACCAGGGTCCACAGGCCGACCAACACACCGAGCGGGGGGGCCACGGAGAGCGACGTCCCCGCCACGAGCTGACTCGCCTCGGCGAGCGCCAGGCCCCACGCGGCCAGCATCCCTGCACCGAGCGCGATGACCGGTGCGCGGAGCGGGCCCGTCGCGGGCGAAGGTGGCGCGGGATGGTGGTCCAAGGCAGCGGCTCGGGAGTGTGCCGGAGGGCGCCGGGCTTGGCCACACGGCGGCCGATCGCGTGTGGTAGCCTGAGGGCATCACGTGAAGAAAACCTACGTCCTCGACACCAACGTCGTCCTCCATGATCCCTTGGCCATCTACAAGTTCGAGGAGAACGAGGTGGTCATCCCCATCTTCGTCATCGAAGAGGTGGACCAGTTCAAGAAGGAGCTGAGCGAGCTGGGGCGGAACGCCCGCACCATCGTGCGCATCCTCGACGAGCTGCGCGCGCAAGAGGGCGCCTCGCTGCAGGCCGGGGTGGTGCTGCGCGAGACGGGCGGTGTGCTGCGCGTGTCGGTCCCCAAGGTGGAGCCTCGCCGCGGTGGCCACGGCGCCATGGACAACGCCATCTTGCAGGCCGCGCTCGACCTGCGCGACGCCTCGCCCGACCAGCCGGTGGTGTTCATCACCATGGACTCGAACCTGCGCATCCGCGCGGACGTGCTGGGCCTGCGCGCCGAGAACTACGAGGGCGGGCGCATCGACATCGACGAGCTGTACAGCGGCATCGTCACGGTGGACGCCCCGCCCGAGCTGGTGAACGCGCTCGGCGGGCGCGAGAACGTGCTGCTCGAGCGCCTCTCTGACTACACGGACATCAGCCTGCTGCACCCGAACGCCGGTGTGGTGCTGCGCGACATGAGCCAGGCGAAGCACACGGCCCTCGGCATCCACGATCAGAAGCAGGGCGCGCTCACGCCGCTGCGCGTGGGCAAGCAGGGCTGCTGGGGCGTGCGTCCGCGCAACCTCGAGCAGTACTTCGCGCTCGACCTCTTGCTGCGCCCCGAGGTGCACCTGGTCACGCTGGTGGGCAAGGCCGGCACGGGCAAGACGCTGCTCGCCATCGCGGCGGGTCTGCAGTCGGTGGTGGACGACGGGGCCTTCAGTCGCATGCTGGTCAGCCGCCCCATTTTCCCGCTCGGCCGTGACCTCGGCTTCCTGCCCGGCACCGTGGAGGAGAAGCTCAACCCGTGGATGCAGCCCATCTACGACAACCTCGAGTACATCTTCACGGCGGGGCGCGGGCGCATGAGCGACGGGCGCGACTACCAAGAGCTGGTGGCCGCCGGCGTCATCCACGTGGAGGCGCTCACGTACATTCGCGGGCGCTCGCTGCCGAGCCAGTACCTGATCGTGGACGAGGCCCAGAACCTCACGCCGCATCAGGTGAAGACGGTCATCACGCGCGCGGGGGCCAACACCAAGGTGGTGCTCACGGGTGACCCCTATCAGATCGACAACCCGTACGTGGACGCGGCCAGCAACGGCCTCACCATCGTGGCGCAGCGCTTCCAGGACGAGCGCATCGGCGCCCACGTCACGCTGACGAAGGGGGAGCGCAGTGAGCTCGCGGAGCGCGCCACCCAGCTGCTGTAGGCCGCGGGGCTGCGCCATGGTGCCGTCGTGACCGGGCCGAGCGTGGGCCGGGCCGCGCTGCGCACCCGCGACGCGCGCCAATTGGAGCTGGACGAAGACCTGGGCCGCGTCCTGCGCGAGAACCGCTTGCTCGCGTTCGTCACGCCCGTGAACGCCGCCGCCGAGCGTGAGCGGCTGACCAACGCGCTCGCGCAGGGGGAGCGTGCCGAGCCTGCGTGGGAGCTGCCGCCTGCCGTGACCGCGGCCTCACGCGTGGATGCCCGCCGCCGCGTGGAGCGCCTGGCCCGCCTCGCCGAAGACCTGCCCGCCGCCGGCATGTACCAGCGACGCCTGCGCGAGCTGTCGCTCGACCTCCAGATCCTCGAGAACGTGGGCGCGCCGCGCCGCGTGCGGCCCCTCGCGCGGCAGCGCTATGGCGACGGCAGCGAGCTGGCCTTCGCGGAGCTGCCCGCTGGGCCCACGCTGCGCGAGCTGGCCGAGCGCCTGCTGAACGACACACCGCCCGAGCCCGAAGAGAAGGGGGTGCCCGCCACCGGTCGCGGGAGCCTGGCGGAGCTGGCCCGGCGCGTGGCGCGCTTGCTGGACCTCGACATCCGCATCCGCGTGGAGAAGCACCTCGTGTCGGGCGCCGCAGCGGGCGAGCGCACCATGTTCATCGCGGACCGAAGCTTCGGCGAGCGCGAGGCCCGGCGCCTGGTGGTGCACGAGGTCATGGGCCACCTGGTGGCGGCCTACAACGGGCGCACGCAGCCGCTCGGCATCTTCGCGCTGGGGACCGGCGGGGCCTACGCCGACCAAGAGGGCATGTGCATCACCCTCGAGGAAGAGTCCGGCCTGCTGGACGGCAACCGCCTGCGGGCGCTCGCCGCGCGCGTGCTCACCACCGACTGGGTGCACGAGGGGGCGAGCTTCGCCGAGGCCGCCGAGCGCCTGCACCGCGACCATGGCTTCACGCCGGACCGCGCGGTGGTGCTGTGTGAGCGCGCCTATCGCGGCGGCGGCGTGGCCCGTGACGTGGTCTACCTGCGCAGCTGGCTGCGTGTGCGGAAGGCCCTGCGCACCGCCCCCCGCACCATCGAGCGCATGCGCATCGGCAAGGTGGGCCTCGACGACCTGCCCGAGCTCGAGTGGCTGGCCCGCGAGCGCTGGGTGGACCTCCAGCCGCCCTACTTGCCGGGCTTGAGCTTGGCCAGGAGCCTCGCGTCCACGGGAGGCGGCACCAGCTTGGAGATGTCGCCGCCCAACCTGCACACCTCTTTGCAGAGGTTCGACGAGACGTAGAAGTACGCGTCGTTCGCCATGATGAACGTGGTGACGACGTTGCCGTTCAAGTGGCGGTTCATGTTCGCCATCTGCAGCTCGTACTCGAAGTCGGCCACGGCACGCAGGCCACGCAGGATGACGGTGGCGTTCTTGCGCTCGCAGTACTTCACCAGCAGGCCGTCGAACGAGTCGATCTCGATGCGCGAGGTGTCGAGGCCCCGCATCTCGATGGCCGAGCGGGTGATCTCGATGCGCTCGTCCACCGAGAACAGCGGCTGCTTCTTCTCGTTGTTGAGCACCGCGACCGTGATGCGCTCGAACGAAACGAGCCCGCTCTCGAGGATGGACATGTGCCCATTGGTGATCGGGTCGAACGAGCCGGGGTAGATGGCGTGGGTCATGCGTCGGGAGCCTTGCGAAGAGGTAGGTGACCCTAGGTCACCGTCAGGAGGCGCACACCGGTGTCACCATAGCGGTAGACCGCGGCGGGCGCGAGTCTCGTGCATGGACCGGGAGGCTGGGCGTGGCGGTGCTCCAGCACCACGGTGGCGTCGGGGGTGAGGAGACCACGCTCCACCAGCCCATCCAGCAGCGGGGGCACGCGCTCGATGTCGGCATACGGCGGGTCCGCGAACACCAGCCCGAACGGGCCACGCGCCAGAAGCGTGGGGATCAGACTGCGCTCGAGGGTGGCCAGCGGCGCCGCGAGATCCGCGCGCACCACCACGCAGCGCGTGCCGAGGCCCAGGGCCGTGATGCTCAGCTGCGCGGCCTTCACCACGCGCGGGTCCTTCTCCACCAAACAAGCGTCGCGGGCTCCGCGGGAGAGCGCCTCGAAAGCCAGCGCGCCCGTGCCCGCGAACAGGTCCAGCACGCGGGTATCACGGATGGCATCTCGTGAGTCGAGCGCCGAGGCCAGCGCCTCCCGCACCCGCTCCGACGTGGGCCGGGTCAGATCCGAGGGCGGGCCGTCGAAGCGCCGACCGCCGAGCGCACCACCGACGATGCGCACTGCTCAGAGCTCCCAGAGCGCCCGCAGCCAGTCGAGCATGCGGCCCTCGGTGTCTCCGATGTTGCCGTCGGCCGCGGCCATGCCCATCAGCACCTCGTAGATCCACGCTTGTACGTGCTGCCGGTCCACGTTGCGCGCGGCGTCGCTGAGGTCCTCCATGTCGGCCAGCGACTGCTGCGCTTCCGTCATGCAGCGCCAGAAGCGCATGCTGCCCACTTGGCGCGCCAGCGTGCTGAGCGCGACGCTCTCGGCGGGTGAGAGCACCCCGTCGGCGCGCACCATCATGCGCACGAGGCCCGCAAAGGCCAGGCGTTCGTGGGGCTCGAGATCATCCAGCGTCACAGCGAGACCAGCCTATCAGGCTTCATCCGGCGCGCGCTCAATTCCCGGCGTGGAGCCCGTCTTCACCAGCCAGAGGAAGGCTTCCTGGTTGCCCTTCGGCCCCTTGATGGGCGCGTCCACGCGCCCGCGCTCGCTGAACCCCAGCGCCTTGGCCGCGCTGGCCACCGCCTCCACGGCCGCCGCGCGGAGAGCCGGGTCGCGCACCACCCCGCCCTTCCCCAGCTGGTCACGCCCCACCTGGAACTGCGGCTTCACCATGGCCAGCACATCGCCCCCGTCACACAAGAGCGCATGCGCCGCGGGCAGCAGCTTCTCGAGCCCGATGAAGCTCGCGTCGATCACGATGAGCGACACCGGCTCGGGCAGCGCCCCGGCGAGCAAGTGCCGCGCGTTCACGCGCTCCATGTTCACCACGCGCGGGTCGTCGCGCAGCTTCTGGTGCAGCTGGCCGTAGCCCACGTCGATGGCGTAGACGCGTGTGGCGCCGCGCTGCAGCAGACAGTCCGTGAAGCCACCGGTGGACGCCCCGAAGTCGGCGGCCACGTGCCCCGCCGGGTCGAAGGCGAAGGCGTCCAGCGCACCGGTCAGCTTCACCCCGCCACGCGACACGAAGGGGTGATCCTCGCCCTTCACGTGGAGAGGCGCCTCGTCGTCGAGCTTCTCGCCCGCCTTGTCCATGCGCCGGTCCCCGGAGAAGACCACACCCGCGAGGATCAACGCCTGCGCTTTGGCTCGCGTGGGGGCCAGCCCGCGCTGCTCCAGCAAGACATCGACGCGGGTCTTCGGCACGGCCCGGTGGTATCAGAGCGAGGCAGGGCAGACCAGCCGGGCCCTCCGCGTGGGCTTGGGCGACGGCGGCGACGGCGACGGCGACGGCGACGGAGACGGCGACGGCGACGGACGGCGACTCATCACAAGTCCGATGGGAAGACTTCCATGGCGAAGCGCTGAGGCGCAGCGTGCTGAATGGCCTAAAAACAAGCACAATTGGCACCCCGCACTGAAGTACGGGGCAGCAAACCTGGCCTCGTTTCAAAGCGTAAGTCCAGCCCCTGTCGGGGCCGGACTGCGTGGTCGAAACGCTGGTGAGGCGCCGCCGAACGCCCATGCCCCAACGGTCTCGCACCCCGCGCGACTGGCTCAGCAACACGCAGTCCGCGCCCGCGAGGGGGTGGACTTACGCAACAGATCCAGGCCAGGTTTGCTGCCCCGTACTTCAGTGACTTCAGCGCGGGGTGCCCAAATCGCCTTGCCAGAAGCACGATTCGCTTGGCCGGTCACTTCTGCTCTTGGGCTGCGCGGGACCCATCACACTCTGCAGCAAGCTCGGCCCGTCACCCCCGCATCAACAGCGTGATCACCACCGGCAGCGCGATCACCCCGTTGTACCCGAGGTGCGCCAAGATGCTCGCCACCGTGGACCCCGTCAGCGCCCGCACCACCGAGAACACCACCCCCGCGCAGGCGATGCTCACGAACGAAGGCCACGCGCCGAAGGCCTGCGGCACGTGCACCAGCGCGAACAGCAGCGCGCTCAGGCCCGCGGCGAACACGCGGCCACGCCAGTCCTCGAGCAGGCGAAACACCAGCCCGCGGAAGAAGAGCTCCTCCGCGAAGGGCGCGACCAGCCCGATGGCCAGCATGGTGAGCATGCCGCTCGGCGCGCTGACCAGCTGCTCGATGGGCGCGACGCCGGTGCTGGGCACGAGCTGCGACAGCGGCGCGAGCGCGATGCGGACCAGCACACCGAGCACGGGCATGAGCAGCAAGAGCCACGGCCACTTGGCGGGCGAGGTGAGGGCCAGGCGCGCGGGGTCGCGCATGAGCACCACAGCCAGCAACAGCTGACCCACGAACAGCACGAGCGCGCCGCCCATGGGCGTGAGCGGGCTCGGTGGCAGCACGGCGCTGAGCCCGAACGCCAGCAGCAACCCGACGAGCGCGATGGCCAGGGGACGGCCCGGGTGGGTGGGAGTGAGCTCGGGGGCCGCCTGGCCCTCCTGCGCCAGCTCGGCCGCGGCCAGCTGCTCGAACTCGCTCGGCTTCGGCGCGGGCACCAGCCAGCCGACCGTCAGAATCAGGATGCCCAGCCATGCCACCAGCGGGCCCATCATGCTCGGCCTGCGCAGCGGGCTGACCGCGGTGACGTGCGTCCACAGGCGCGTGCTCGCGGCCCCGATGCCACGGACGGCGGCAGGCGCCTCACCCGGCCGCGTGGCCCGCGTCTCGAGCGCCACGCTGAAGTCGCCCTGCCCCGTGAGCCCGCTCGTGCGCGCGAGGTCCACGCACGCGCCTTCGGGCCCCGACCGCCGCGTGGCCAGCCGGGTCTCGTCCAGGGTCACGCGCAGCACCTGCTCCGTGGGCTCGTGGTGATAGATGACGAAGTCGGCGCGCTTCCACGCCCCCGGCTCGAAGCCATCGGAGGAGCACACGCTGAACGACACGCTCTGCCCACGCACGAGCGGCAGCCGGCCCAGGGTGACCGCGGGCTCGTCCTGCTCGCCGAGGCTGAGCAGCGGGCCTCGGTAGTCGCGCTCGTAGGTGGCCAGCGAGTGCACCCAGGACAGCGTCAGCAGCAGCCCCGCCACACCCAACAACGCACCCAGCACCAGCAGCGCGCGACGCATGGGGCAAATCCTGTCATGTTCCGGAGCGTGACGGAGCAAGAGATCACGGTTCGGTACTTCGGCGGCGCACGCGAGCTGGCCGGCCTCACGGAGGAGCGCTTCGCGCTGGGCACCATCGGCACCCACGCGCAGCTGCGAGCAGCGCTGGCGGAGCGTCACGCGGGGCTCGGCCCGCTCCTGCCCAGCATGCGTCTGGCCGTGAACGACGCCTTCGTGGACGCGAGCTACGAGCCTCGCGGCGGCGACGTGGTGGACGTGCTGCCGCCGGTCGCGGGCGGGTCACAGCCGCTCGCCGAGATCCGCACCACGCCGCTGTCCATCGACGAGGTCTACGCCGCCATCGCGCACCCCTCGGCGGGCGGCATCACGCTGTTCGTGGGCGTGGTGCGTGACGTGGCCGACGGTCGCCCCGTGGCGCGCCTCGACTACGAGCATCACCCGGCCCTGGCGATCAGCGAGCTGCGCGCGGTGCTGCGCGAGGTGATGGACGAGCTGGCCGGCGAGGGGGTGCGGGTCGCGGCCACGCATCGCATCGGGGAGCTGGCCGTGGGGGACCTGGCCGTGGTGGTGGGCGCCTCGGCCCCGCATCGCGACGCGGCGTTTCGGGGTTGCCGGCTGGCCATCGACCGCATCAAGGAGCGGGTGCCCATCTGGAAGAAGGAGTGGGAGCCCGGCGGGGCTGCCCACTGGGTGAACCTGGGCAGCGAACCCGGACACGGTTGACACCCCCGGGGCCCGCTCCATAGTCTGTTCACCTGTGCCCGAGATCATGCGACACGAGAGTGAGGCCCTCCGGCCTGCTTCCCCGCGAGCTTCGCAGCCGCCGCTTTCCTCGTCCGCTGCCCATGCTGCCCACTCGGCTGCCCAGGGCCATGCCCTCCCGGCTGCGGGCGCCGCGAACGGCCCCCTGACCACCGGTGACATGGCCCGCCTCACCGGCAGCACCCTTCGCACCGTACGTTTCTACGAACAAGAAGGCCTGATTCAGCCCCTCGACCGAAAGGACGGGGGGCATCGTCAATTTGGGGCCAATGAGCTGGAAAAGCTGCGCTTGGCGCTGGACCTGCGCGAGGCCGGGCTGAGCCTGCCGGACATCAAGCACATGTTCAGCCTGCGCCACGCCTGCTCGGAGCGCGGGGGGGCCAGCGCCGCCATGACCGCGCTGCTCAGCGAGCGCATCGGCGAGGTGCAGGAGAAGATCCTGCGGCTGCGCCGGCTGCGCGAAGAGCTCACCGCCATGGCCTCGTCGCTGACCGAGTGCGAGGGGTGTCCGCAAGGCACCTGCGAGGGCTGCGACGTGCTCGCGTCCGAAGGCGCGCCGCGCAGCCTGCGGGTCTTGCTGCAGGAGTGATCCGGTAGCGCGGAGGGCGTGCCCCGCGAGCCGTGGAGCAACCGGCCGGCCCGCGGAGCCATGGCGCGTTCCGACGTCCACCGTTGCGGACTGGCGGCCGCCGGGGAAATCGACCGTGGACACGCAAGTGGGGCCGCGCTGCGCCGACAAGGAGCCGTTCGCACGTTGGCACCCGTCGCGGTGCAGAAAGGCCCCAGCATGACCCGCACCCGCATCGACCCTCAGCAGAGCGTCTCCGTCCGCCCGCCCTCCGAGCGGCAGACCCCGTTGCCCGCCTCGCGCCGCTTCCGCGAGGCCCTGGACGAAGGCGCCCAGCGCATCGTGGCCAACGCCGCGTCGCTCACCGGCGTGTCGCCCCTCTCGCAGTCCACCACCGCCTCGCGCGTGGGCGCAGGGCGCGCGGCCCTCTCGCAGGACGGCGGCAGCAGCCTGCCGGACCTCGCGCCCCAAGTGGGCGGCGAGGGCGGTGACAGCGGCACGTCCACCGGCACCAGCGCCACGGGCATGCCCGACGACACCCTGGAGCTGCTCGAGATGCAGCGCCGCATCGGCGCCGAGCAGGTGCACTTCTCCACGCTCTCGAACGTGCTCAAGGCACGCCACGACACCGCCAAGTCGGTGGTGGGCAACATCCGCTGACCCCTCGCCCGTGGTGCGCCATGGCGCGCACTGCGGGGAGCGGCTACAAGAACAGGCACCATGACCAGCCCCATCAAACCGCCATCGGGCCCCTCGGTCGCGCCCCTCGCGGGCGGGACCCCCGACGCCGCGCGTGTCGGCGGCGCTTCGGGTGACGACTTCAAGGCCAGCCTGGACGCGGCTGCAGGCGGCGCTCCTTCTGCCGCGGGTGCATCCAAGGCCTCGGGCGCCGAGGCCCTGACAGCCGCGCTGCGCAGCGGTGAGCTGAGCCCCGCGCAGGCGCTCGATGCCTTGGTGGCGCAGGCCCTCTCGTCGGCGGACGCACAGAAGCTCGAGCCCGCCGGCCGCGCTGCGCTGGAGCAGCACCTCCGCACCATGCTGGCGGAAGACCCGGCGCTGCAAGACCTGACGAGCGACCTCAGCCGGACATGAGCCGGGGCTGGGCACTGCTGGGGGCGCTGCTGACAGGCGTCCTCGTCGGGACCGTCCCCGCCTGCTCGGAACGGAGTGATCGCGCGCCGCCGGCCGACGTGGACCGCATGCCCCGGCCGCGGCCGACGCTCGATGAGGTCTACGCCCCCGAGGCGCGTGGCGAGCGCGACATGACCTATCGCGTGCGCATCCCGCCGCGACCCGACGACGAGTACACCGCGCGCACGCCCGTGCCGGGGCGCCGCCTCGTGTACCGCATGCGCCTGCACGTACACGGCACCTTCGGTACGCCGCCGCCGGGCACACCGCCCGCGGGCGCCGAGCTGAACCTGGACATGACGGCCGACCGCCTGCGGGCGCGCTTCCTGGGCGACACGTGGCCCGTGCAGCCCGGCTCCGAGGTGCGCGTGCGCCGCGGCTCTCCGGGGACGTATGTCTTCGACGCCCACGGCGGGCGGCACATGGGCCCCGGCGAGCTGAGCAGCTGGTTCGTGGGCGAGGAGGTCACGCGCGAGCCGTTCATCCGCGTGCGCGCGCCGCGCGTCCCCACCATTGGCCCCGCCCCCATGATCTGCCGCCTCTTGGCCGAGTGGGGCAACGGTCGCTACAGCTCGGTGTCGAGCCGCTGCCGCGACGGTGCGCCACCTTGGTTCCGCGTGGGCACGTGGTTCGGCACGCTCTCGGCCGACGTGACCATGGACCTGCCGCAGTCGTCCCTGCGCGCCGACGAGCGCGAGCCCCCGCTGCGCCAGCCGCCCATCCTGGGCAGCACCATGATCTCCACCGTCATGCGCGAGCGCCTGTGGCCCGCCACCACCCCCACGTACGACCCGGGCCCCATCCCGCGCGAGCACGGCACCCTGGTGGTGGAGAACCGCGCGCCCCGCAAGATGGTCATCGTGGTGGACGCCGTGGCCGTGGCGTGGGTGGAGACCGGCGCCACGTTCTCCATCGACAGCCTGCCCGCGGGCACCCACTGGGTGGGGGCGCAGCATCCGTTCGGGCAGCAAGCCATCTCCCCGGTGGAGGTGCAGGTGCCGGGGAACTTCGTGGTGGACCGGTAGGCGTCAGCGCGCTTCTGTTGAGGCCTGACTGCGCCCTCTGCCTTGGCCTCAGCGCGCCAGGAAGCTCGCGAGCGCTCGGACGGCAGCACCTCGGTGCGAGCGCGCGTTCTTCTCCGCCGGGGTGAGCTCGGCGCTGGTGCGGCCGACGTCGGGGAGGAACAGCAGTGGGTCGTAGCCGAAGCCGCCTTCGCCGCGGGGTTCGGTGGCGATGATGCCGTCATAGGTGCCGCGGGTCTCGAAGCGGACGGTGCCGCTCGCGTCCACCAGGCAGAGGGCTGCGACGAAGCGCGCGGTGCGCTCTTGGGTGGGCACGCCCTCGAGAGCCGCGAGGAGCTTCGCGTTGTTGGCGGCGTCGCGGACCTCGCGACTGCCGTCCACGCCGGCGTAGCGGGCGGAGTGCACGCCGGGGGCGCCTTCTAGCGCGTCCACCTCGAGGCCGGAGTCTTCGGCCACGCAGGCGCGGCCGGTGAGCTGCGCGTAGCCCACGGCCTTCTTGCGCGCGTTGTCCTCGATGGTGAGCCCGTCTTCCTCGGGCTCCGGCGGGAGCGCGTCGGCGGGGTAGAGGTCGGTGAGGCTCAGCACGCGCACACCGAGCGGCTCGAGGACCTCGCGCACCTCGCGCACCTTGTTGGGGTTGCTGGTGGCGAGGAGGATCTCGGTGGGGGTGGCGCGCATGTCGGCGAGCTTGGTGCGGCCGCCCTGGCTGCGCCAGAGGCGAACGTCCCGTCGCCACCCCATTCAGTGCACGCACCACGAGTCCGAGATCTCGGGAACCGGCTCGCTCACCGAGCCGTAGCCTTGCGGGAGCGCGGTGTCGCAGGCCCACGCGTTCGTCCCAGGGGTCTCTTCGCAGACGGTGGTCAAGAGCGCGAGGCACTCGGACTGGCTGCGGAGGTGCGCCGAGTCTTCCGCGATCGCGGCCGAGGCCTCCGTCTGGGCGATCTCCTGGAGGCGGGTGGCGGTCTCGGCGGTGAGGACCGGTGATGGCCCGCTGATGACCGTGAGCGCTTCGTGTGGCAGGCCGATGGGGGACCGCTCGAGCAGCACCGCGTAGAGGAAGAGGCCGATGAAATAGTTCCCTTCGGGCGTCAGGTGAACGTTGTCGTCGAAGACGTCGGTGAGCGAGCTCATGCCCGGCACGTTGCCGGCGAGCACCTCACCGACCAGCGCGTTCAGCGCAGTGGCCGCCGGCAGCACGCGCATCGCGGGTTGGCCAGTCGACCGCGCGGCGTTCACCCGCGCGGCGACGCAGTCCCACGCCACCCGCTCGCGCGCCACACGGTCCCGGAAGCCCTGGGGGCTGCCGGTGTCGATGGTGAACCAGCTCTCGTAGAGGAATGGCCGACCCGACGGATTGCCCTCCAGGAAGCGGTCGTAGAAGATCTTCGCCATCGACGTGGAGCGCTCGCCGAGGATCGCGGTGATGATGTCGTGGCGCTCGGTGACCACGAGCGTGTCGTAGTACGAGGCGCGGCGCAGCTCGTCTTCCGTGAGGAACGAGACGGGCGAGCCATCGGCCTGCTGGCCGCCTCCGGTGCACTCGAGGCGGATCCCCATCGTGGAGCCATTGCCGATGTGGGACTGGTAGCCGACGTCGAGCCCAGCCGACCCCGCGAACTGCTCGAACAAGCGCGGCGTGTTGAGGTTGATGAGGCTGTGCCCCGAGAAGAACACCTGCGCGTCCTCCCGCGGGGTGCCCCCAAGGTCGCGAACCACGCCGCCGAGGTCGCGAGGGTCGTCGCTGCCCGCGGAGGTGGAGCAGCCCAACGACAGCACCAGGCTCGTGAGCACGCCGCAGGCCGCGCGTGAACATGTAGGAAGTTGCATACAGTCCCGATGGTGCGTGGCACCAGCCGGAATGCAACCAACATGGCGGGCATGACGCCGGGGGCTAGGCAGCCTGAGCTGCGCGCACCGGCTTGGGCGACACCCACATGCGGATCGTGGCACGCGAGACCTCCGTTCCCGCGCGGTCGGTGACGCTCACCACCACGGGGATCACCTCGCCCACGCTCGGGACGGCCTGGTCCCACGCGCAGCTGCTCACCGAGTACCTGCAGGCCGTGGAGACGGCGGAAGAGGGCGTGCGCGCCGTGGTGCACGCCTACGTGGACTGGGTGTCGGCCAACCGCGAGCACGCCCGCTTCCTACTGCGCAGCCGCAGCTTCGTGGTGGCGGCCGAGGGCGAGGCGCAGCTCACCGCGGTGAACGACGAGAACTTCCGCGCCATCCGTGCGCGCTTCAAGCCGTGGATCGCGCGCGGCGAGAGAGAGAGAGAGAGAGAGATGTCACTCCAACCGGCTGCGAGCTTGACGCCACGGCCCCCGTGCTTTGAACTGCTGGCATGCGTCACCGGATCTCCATGCATCTCACCGGCAGCTCGGCTGCCAGCCTCATCGGCGCCGCGCGCGCGTGCGAGGACGCGGGGGTGCACTCGCTGATCGCCTCCGAGCTGTACACCAACCCGTTCGTGCCGCTCGCGGCGGTGGCGGCCAGCACGTCGCGCATCGGGCTCGGGACGGGCATCGCGCTGGCGTTCGTGCGCAGCCCGGTGGCGCTGGCGTTGGAAGCGCTGGACCTCGACGCGCTCACCGGCGGGCGCTTCACGCTGGGGCTCGGCACGGGGGTGAAGACGCTCAACGAGCAGTGGCACGGCGTGACCAACTTCGGGCCGCCGGTGCCGCACATGCGCGAGGTGGTGGCCTTCTTCCGGCAGTTCAACGCGACCTCGCACCTGGGCAAGCCCATCCACTTCGACGGCCAGTTCGTGAAGGTGCGCATGGACGGCTACCAGCGGCCCACCGCGCCGGAGCGCGAGCGCATCCCCATTCACTTGGGCGCCAACCGCGAGAAGATGCTCGAGCTGGCGGGCGAAGTGGCCGACGGCGTGCTGGGTCACGTGTTCGTCTCGCCGCGGCAGCTGCGCGACGAGGTGCTGCCCGCCGTGGGTCGCGGCCTCGCGAAGGCCGGCCGCACGCGCGCCGAGTTCAGCATGGCGGCGGGCATCACCTGCGCCATCGACAGCGACCGGGCGACCGCGCGGCACCACGCGCGCGGGCCGCTGGCGTTCTATGCGACCGTGCGCACGTACGAGCCGTTGTTCGCGGCCGACGGCTTCAGCGCCGAGGTGGCGACGATTCGTGAGGCGTTCCACAGCGGGGACAAGAAGCGCGCGGTCACGCTGGTGACCGACGAGATGGTGGACACGTACTGCGCGGCGGGCACGCCGGACGAGGTGCTCCGGAAGGTGGCCGAGTACGACGGGCTGCTGGACATCAAGGGCGTGAGCGCGCCGCGGCACTTCTGCCCGACGGATGCGCACGAGGCGTATCGAGCGCGGATTCTGGAAGTGTTCGGGAACCCATCGACGAGCTGACCAGGATCGCCGAGACGGCGACCCGATCACGGTGCATACGCACACCCAAGCCCATCCGCTGCGTCCCGAAGCGCACGCTCCGCCGTCCACAGGCTGACGTCGGCGACGATGGTGGCTGCTAGCAGATGCACGTCCACCCAGCTCAAGCCGAGTCCGTGCAGGCGGCGCGCCTTGGCGAACTCCATCACCTCCTCGTGCGCCACGACGGGCAGCCGGTCCATCAAGCGGTAGTCGGCGATCAGCGCAGCCCGTCCACCCCGATCCCCGATGAACAGCTCACCCTCCACGAGCTCGTGACCGAGGACCCTCTCCTCCAGAAGCAAGCGCTGGAGCGGAGCGAGGACCGTGGCATCGGCGCGGAGGAAGCGGATCCACACCGACGTGTCCACGAGCACCATCACGCGGCACGCGTCCGCGAGGACGTTGTCTTCTTCTTCGGAGCTTCACGGGGTCTGCGGACGTCCTTGGCCAGAGGCTCCGAACCTCCGAGCTTGGCCAGACGCGCATACGCAGCTTTCCGCACGAGCGCCTCCAGACCGAGCCGCACGGTGTCCGTGTCCGTCTGGGCACCGACGGCAGACTTTGCGCTCGCCAGCAGAGCTTCGTCGATATGGAGCGTCTTCTTCATACGGACGAAATTGCCATACGGTGATGCCTGTTTCAACCATACCGCTATGTGGTGGGCGGGTCGCCGGCTTCGGAGGGACGGCGCGGCCACTCGGTGTGCACCGGCACGTCCGGCGCGTCGCGCCTTCGATACGTGTGGCTCCCGAAGTAGTCGCGCTGCGCCTGGATCACGTCCGCGCTCCCACGCGCCGTGGTCAGCGTGTCGAGCCAGCTGAGCGACGCGGACAACGCAGGCACCGGCAACCCGGCGAGCGCAGCGGAAGACACCACGCGCCGGAGCGCGGGTGTGGCCGCTTGGAGCCGGGGCGCCAACGCGGGCGCCAGCGCCAAGAGCGGCAGCTCGGGGTCTTGCTGGAAGACATCACGAATCACGCCGAGGAACCCCGCGCGGATGATGCAGCCCGCGGTCCAGATGCGGGCCACCTCGGCGAGGTTCACCCCGTAGTCGCGCTCCACGCTCGCGGCGCGCAGCATGGCGAAGCCCTGCGTATAGCTGGCGATCTTGGCGGCGAAGAGCGCTTGGCGCAGGGTCTCCACGTCCACTCCCGCGAACGCGTCGGCGGGAGCGCGCAGCGTCTGGGCGGCGGACACGCGCAGGGCCAGCATGCTCGAGAGCGCGCGCGCGTCGAGGGCGGCGGCGATGGTGGGCACGGGCACACCCAGCTCGATGGCGGCCATCACGGTCCAGCGGCCGGTGCCCTTCTGGCCGGCCTGGTCCACGATGGCGTCCACCAGCATCTCGCCGGGTCGCTCGGGGTCTTCGGTGTGGAAGATGTCGGCGGTGATGTCGATCAGGTAGCTGTCGAGCTCGCCCTGGTTCCACGCCGCGAAGGTCTTGCCCACGCTGCGCGCGCTGTGGCCCAGGCCCTTGCGCAGCAGGGTGGCGGCCTCGGCGATGAGCTGCATGTCGCCGTACTCGATGCCGTTGTGGGTCATCTTCACGAAGTGACCCGCGCTGCCGCGCCCGCAGTAGGCCACGCACGGGCCGCTCGCGCTCTTGGCGGAGATGGCCTCCAGCACGGGCTGCAGCCGCAGCCACGCCGCGAAGTCGCCGCCCGGCATCATGCTGGGGCCGAGCAACGCGCCCTCGCTGCCGCCGCTCACGCCCATGCCCACGAAGCTCCACGCCTTTGTCGTGGCCCGCTCGTTGCGGCGGTCGGTGTCGGTGTAGAGGCTGTTGCCGCCGTCCACCACGATGTCCCCTTCGTCGAGGAACGGCTCGAGGCCGTCGAGCACGGCGTCCACGGGCCGGCCCGCGGTCACCAGCAAGAGGATGCGCCGTGGCCGCTCGAGGCGCGCCACCATCTCTTGCAAGCTGGGCGAGATGTCGAAGGCGTGCTCGGGCTCGAGCTCGGCCAAGTGGCCTGCGGCCGCGGGGTTCACGTCGAAGCCGCCCACGCGCCAGCCGTTGCGCGCGAAGTTGCGGGCGAGGTTCCGGCCCATGACGCCGAGGCCCACCACGGCCACGTCGTTGAGCGGTGCGGAAGAATCGCTGGTCATGGCGAGAGCTCCTGGTCCGTGATGAAGATGAGCCCGGGCAGGCCGCTGGTGGGCAGCGCCGGGTCTTGGTTCAGCGCACGCTGAAGGGCGTCACGTTTGCTGGCCCCGAAGGCCAGCACCACGTTGTGCGTGCTGCGCAGGAGCGTGCTGCGCGTGAGCGTGACGCGCTGCGGAGGCGGCTTTGGGCTGCTCTCGAGGGACGCGATGGGCGCCTCGCCACCCACGTCGATGTGCCCTGGAAAGAGCGAGGCGATGTGCCCGTCGGGTCCGAGCCCCAGCAGCACCACGTCGAGGCGGTCGTCGAAGCGCACGGTGAACAGCAGCGACGCGCGCGCCACGGCCTCGGCCGGGCTCTCGTCGTCCAGATACAGCGGCAGCGCGAGCCCAGGCGCGTGCTGCATGTCGAGCGCACCCGAGCGATAGAGCTCGCCGCGTGTGCTGTCCGGCGAGTCGAAGGGCACGCAGCGCTCGTCGGTGTAGGTGAGCAGCACCTGCAGCCAGTGGCTCCCGAGCGCCTCACGGATGGGCTTCACCGCGGCAGCGGCCGAGCCCCCCGGGATGGCAAAGCGCGGCGCGTCGAGCGCGCTCAGCAAGGCCACGATCTCGGACACCGCGCGGCCCACGGGGTCCTTGTCCACCAGGCACACCGGCGAGTCGTTCACGTCTCGTTCCCGGTGCTCCAGCTCCCTTCGCAGCCATGAAACAGGGCGTCTGCGGCGGCCGGGCCCCAGCTTCCGGCGGGGTAGCTCAAGATGGGCGGCGGGTCGTCGCTCTCCCACGCGCTGCGGATGGCGTCGGCGAAGCGCCAGCACGCCTCGATCTCGTCGGCGCGCAGGAACAGCGTGGCGTCGCCCTCCATGGCGTCCAGCAGCAGGCGCTCGTAGGCTGGCGCGCTCTCCTCGCCGAACACCTCGTCGTAGTCGAACGACAGCTTCGCGGCGGCCATCTCCATGTCCGCGCCGGGGCGCTTCACGCCGAACGACAGCGAGATGGCCTCGCGCGGCTGGATGCTGAGCGTGAGCACGTTTGGCGGCTTCCGGCCCAAGCGGTGGTCCTTCAGCATGCGTCGGAACTCGGGGCGGCTGATGCCGGGAGGCCGGTTGAAGAGCGACAGCGGCGGCGTGCGGAACTGCACCTGCACCTCGGTGAACTTGGTGGGCAGGCGCTTGCCGTGGCGCAGGAAGAAGGGCACGCCGGCCCAGCGCCAGGTGTCGATCTCGGCGCGCACCGCCACGTACGTCTCGGTGCTGCTCTGCGGCGAGACGCCCTCCTCGCGCAGATACGCCGGCACGGGTTGGCCGTCGATCTCGCCGGCCGTGTAGCGCGCGCGCACCACGCCGTGCTTCACGTCGGTGAGGTCCGGGATGTGCAGCGCCTCGAGCACGTCCACCTTCTCACCGCGCACCGCGTCGGCCTGCAGCGAGGGCGGCGGCTCCATGGCGATGAGCGCGAGGATCTGCAGCATGTGGTTCTGCAGCATGTCGCGCACCGCGCCGGACTGGTCGTAGTAGGCCCCGCGCCCGCGCTCCATGCCCAGCGGCTCGGCCACGGTGATCTGCACCAGCTCGATGTGGTTGCGGTTCCACAGCGGCTCGAAGATGGCGTTGTGGAAGCGGAAGCCGAGCAGGTTCTGCACGGTCTCTTTTCCGAGGTAGTGATCGATGCGGTAGATCTGCTTCTCGTGCAGGTGCTCGTGCAGCTCGGCGTTGAGCGCGCGGGCGCTCGCGAGGTCCGTGCCGAACGGCTTCTCCACCACCACGCGACGCTTCCCTTCTGCGGCGTTCTCGGCCATCTCGACGAGGCCGGCTTGGGCCAGGTGCGTGACCGCGGGCGTGAAGAGCGAAGGCGCGAGCGACAGGTAGAAGATGCGCGTGGAGGCCTTGCCACCCGGCAGCGCGTCCAGGTGTTCGCTCAAGCGCTGCATGTGGTCCAGCTGCATGACGTCGGCAGACAAGTAGGTGACGCGGGCCGCGATGGCGTCGAACGCAGCTTGCTGCTTCTCGGGCAGGGCCTCCCGCAGCTCGGCGCGGTATTGGTCGTGCGTGCGCTCGGCGCGCGAGACCCCCACCACGTGGAAGCCTTGGTCGGGCAGCCCCTTCTCGGCCAGGCGCGTGAGCGCGGGCATGAGCTTGCGGAGCGTGAGGTCTCCCGTGGCGCCGAAGATGAGGAGCTGAATGGGGGGTGCGCTCATGGAGCAGTTGTATCAGAGCGCAGCGCGCGAATCCGAAAGAAGCCCACCTCGATGACGGGTCGCCGGTAGCTGGCGGCGGCGGCGGGCACGGCCGCGATGCTCTCCACGTGGAGGGGCTCGAGCTGGAGCCTCGCCTCGGTGGCCGCGCACTCGGTCCGCAGCACGCTCGGGTCGGGCTGCGGGGGGGCTTCATCACGCAGCTGCGCCCAGCAGGCGCTGGGCCGGTAGTAGTAGGCGCAGCCGTCGCGCCCGAGCGAAGCGGCCACGCGGGGGTGCACATCCTGGACGCGCTCGAGCGCATGCCAGCGCGCTGCCGGCACGTTCGGCGCGGTGAGGTACGAAGGGGCCCCGCGATAGGCGCCTTCCTCGGTGGGCGCCACCCACACGTCGCACTCGGCAGGCAGCTCGGGCGCGGCGCGCAGCACCACGCGACGCTCGCTCTCGTAGACGAACGCGCCTGCGAGCGGCCCCGGAAACGCGGCCACCGAGAGCCCGAGCGCGACGGCGAGACCGGCCGGGAGGGCCTGCTTCACCCGCGACGAGCCGACCTTCCGAGACAGCAGCTCGAGCAGGGCCACCACGCCCACGCCGGCGAGCATGGCGTGCAGCGGGGCCGCGGCGTACTGCAAGCGCGCGAGCGCGAGGCGCCCTCCACTCATGCCGGGCAGCGTCATGGCGAGGGCCGCGAAGGCGAGCGCGAGCACCACGCGGCGACGCGCGGGCAGAGCGACCGTGGCGAAGCCCACCACCCACAGCAGCGTGACCACCGGCGGCGTGCAGTACGTGTTCAGGAACGCGTTGAACGGTAGCGAAGGGGAGGCGCCGAGCGTGGGCAGCAGCACGCGGGTCATGTGGGGGAGCGACGCGAGCCCCTCGCCGCCGGTGGCCATCTGCAGCCACAGGAGCTGCAGGAGAATCACCCACGACAGGACGATCGCCGCGAGCGCGAGCAGGGCGCCCGGCGTCTTGACGAACGCCCAGCCGTCCTCGCGCGCGACCAAGACGCAGCCCAGCACCAGCGGGGCCGGCGCCAGCACCGGGTGGAAGCTGGTGGCCAGCACCGCGAAGAGGCCGGCCGCCGCGAGCCACGTGGCGCGCGCCGCCGTGATGGCCGCGCCCGTGAGCACCAACGCGAGCATGAGGAAGAAGCTGCCCGCGACGGGCCGCACCTCCGTCATGGCGAAGCACGCCACCGAGGGCAGCAGCGCGTAGACCGCGGCAGCCCAGGTAGCCTCGCGCTTGCTGCGCAGCCACGCGAGCGCGCCCAGGTACACCAGCGGGATGGTGAGCACCGCGAGCGTGGCTTGCAGCGTGAGCCAGGCCACCTCCGTGCGCGGCACGACCCCGAAGAACAGCTGCGCGAGCATGGCCGGGCCGCTGCCGTGCGGGTCGAGGCCGGGCGGCGGGCTGCCCAGGCGCGCCGCGAGCTCGGCGAAGCCCAGACCCTCCCCGCGCTGGCCTTCGTAGCCCGGGACGCGGCTGCCGCCGGCGATGCGCAGGAGCGCGCCGCTCGCCGTGAACACGAGCAGCGAAAGCGCGTGTGACCGGAGGCCCTGGCCGCGCGGACGAGCGACACCGCTCCGCTTGCGAGCGAACCACCCGGCCAACCCACCGGCGACGAGCAGCAGGCACGCCAGCAGCAGCGTGAGCTCGAGGATGCGGACCACCCGCGACACCTGCACCACGGCGAGCGTTGCCGCGGTGACGCTCATGCCGGATCGCCCGCGAACAACGGGGCCAGGCGATCGAGCGCGTCTGCGAGCGCCTCTTCGTCCACGGCCGTGTAGCAGAGGCGCACCCACTTCTCGTAGCCCTGCCCACACACCTGACCCGGCGTGAGCAGCACGCCCACGTCGGCGCAGCGCTCGAGCAGCGGGGTCGAGTCGACGGCGTCGCCCACGAGGTGGCTGACGTTGGCGAACAAGAACGTGCCGCCCTCGGGGGCCGCCACCCGCAGCGTCTTCGCGGCCGCGGCGCCAGCACGCCCATAGCGCTCACGGCACTCGGCCAGGAAGCCGTCGCCTTCCAGCAGGGCACGCGCGGCGCCGATCTGCATGGGGGTGGGCGCGCCGTACGTCATGAAGGTCTGCATGCCGCGCACCTTCCGCATGACCTCGCTCGGCCCGTGCGTGTAGCCCACGCGCCCGCCCGCGTAGCCGTAGCTCTTGCTGAGCGTGTGGCTCGCGATGGTGCGGCCCGCGAAGTCGGGGCGCGTGTAGATGGGCTGCGGCGCGTCCTCGCCCAACCACAGGTCTTGATAGGCCTCGTCCGCCAGCACCCACAGGTCATGACGCTTGGCCACGCGACCAATGGCGCAGAGCACGTCGTCCGGCAGCACGCGGCTGGTCGGGTTGTGCGGCGTGTTCACGTACACGGCCACGGTGCGGTCCGTCACGGCTCGCTCGAGCGCCGCCTCGGGGTCGAAGTTCGGGTCACTCAGCTCGGTGAAGAACGGCACCTCCACCGCGCGCGCGCCGCGCACCTCGGCGAGCCCGCGGGCCAGGGGCCAGAAGGGCGCGGGCAGCAGCAGCTCGTCGCCCGGCTCGAACAGCACCTGCGCCACCACGTTCAGCCCGGCCGTGGCCCCGGCCATCACCTGGAGGTCGTCGAGCGCCACCTCCCACCCGGCGCGCGCTCGGATGCGGTCCTGAATCGCGCGCAGCAGCCCAGGCAGGCCCTGGACGGGAGCGTAGCGGTGCAGGCCCGGATGGTCGGCGGTCCGCAGCGCCTCGGCGCGCGCCACGGCGGGGGGCTCGAGGTAGGTGTCCCCCACGTGCAGCGGGTGCACCGCACGCCCGGACGCGGCGGCCCGCGACGCGAGGGTGGTGTAGACGCTGTCGGTGACCGTGGCCGCCGCGCGCGACGTGGCCGGAAATCGGGGCATGCTCGTATGGTGTAGCTGTACGCGCCCAGCCGGTAAACCCTCAAGTTCAGCGCGCGGCCAGCCGTGTCTGGGCGGGATCCGCGAGCGGCCGCATGGCGCTGCGCACCGCCGCCGTGATGCTGGCAGGGACCGGGTTGCTGCCCCCGCGGGCCTCGGCGCGCCCCGTGAGCAGCATGCGTACAGCTCCGCCGCGCCGCTCCGACACCAGCAGGGACACCTCGGCGCGCACCCCTCGGGGCGTCCGCTCGAGGCGCACCAGCGAGCCCTGCACCACCACTTGGGCGCGGGCCGGCGCCGTCCGGTCCACCGTGGGGAGGGCATCGAGGGCCTGCTCGAGCGCCACCCGCAGCGGCCCTTCGAGCGCCGCGTCCCCGGTGGCTGCGGTGCTCAGGTCGCCGATGGCCACCCGCAGGGTCGTGGTGGCCGAGGCCGAGGATGCGTGGAGGCCCAACGCACCGAGGACACCCATCAGCGTGATCAAGGCACGCGGGTGCAACAGAAGTCGCCCGTTCATGATGTTGCTCTGGTCCGTGCTCGGGAGCCGATTCGCCCTCGAGGACCCCGCTCGCCCGCGAAGTCACCAACGCGAGTATCACTCACTCCACCGGCGTACAAAAAATGCGCAAGACGTCCTCGAAGGGTGCTAGTGAAAAGGAACATGGCCATGGACACCCGGACAATCGAAGGCGACAACCACCGGCTGGAGTGGGTGGGTGGCCTCGTCCGCGGGGCGATCTGGAAGCGCCCGGACCTCGACAACGCGCAGGGGGCCGTCAACGCCCGGCAGATCGAGGCGACCCTGGTCGAGTGGCTCCGCCACAGGCCGCACGGGCTCTTCCTGGACGTGAGTGAAGGTCCGGAGGTGGCTGGACCGAAGACCGAAGAGACGATCGGCTCCTGGTTCGAGGCCTATGCCCGCGCGAAAGTGCCCATCGCCGTGCAGGTCGGCAGCTCGGCCGTGCAGAAGATGCAGTACCAGCGGCTCCTCCAGGAGAAGACGGGCGGCCTCGGGAAGCTCTGCACCAACGCGCCCGAGGCGCTGGCGTTCCTGGCGCGGCCGGGCTGAGCGTCGGGCCGCGTGTCGACACAAGCGGGCGTCAAGCCGCCCGTCGACACAAGCGGGCGTCAAGCCGCC
>CAZEAA010000016.1:0-32754 GCA_964510015.1 uncultured Sandaracinaceae bacterium | reverse complement strand
CGCCACCAGATCGCCACCCGCGCCGGCAACCCCGCGGTGGCCCCCCCCGCGGTCATCGTCTGGCCCAGCAACACGCAGGAGCTGGCCGCGGTCATCCAGTACGCGGCGGCCCGCAGCATCCCGGTCGTCCCTTACGGCGCCGGCAGCGGCGTGTGCGGCGGGGTGCTCCCCACCACCGACACGGTGCTCATCGACATGAAGCGGATGCGGTCGCTCCAGCGCATCGACCGCGCGCGGCTCACCTGCGACGCGGACGCCGGCATGATCGGCCAGCACCTCGAGGACGACCTCAACGCGGCGGGCTTCACGCTGGGGCACTTCCCCAGCAGCATCTACTGCAGCACCCTCGGCGGGTGGATCGCGGGGCGCTCGGCCGGCCAGTGCTCGGGGCGCTACGGCAAGATCGAAGACATGGTGCTGGGCATGACGGTGGTGGACGGCACCGGCCGCGTGCTGCGCGCCGAGCGCAACGGGGAGAACGCCGCGCTCTTGCCGCTCTTCATCGGCAGCGAGGGCATCCTGGGCGTGGTCACCGAGGCCCGCATGCGCATCGCGCCCGCGCCGCCCTGCAGGCGCTTCGCGAGCTACCTGTTCCCCAGCACGGAGACGGGCCTCGACGCCATCCGGCGCATCTTCCAGGCGGGCCTGCGCCCGGCCGTGGCGCGCTTGTACGACCCGTTCGACAGCATGATCGCGCGGCGCGGTGGCCTGCGCACCGAGCACCAGGCGGAGCCCAAGCCCAAGCGCGAAGAGGCCAAGCCGGGCCTCGGGCTGCGCGCCCTGGTGCAAGCGCTGCGCGTGCCCGGCGCGCTGAACGAGCTGATCCAGCGCGTGCCCGACAAGACCAAGGGCGGCGCCAAGCTGGTGCTCATGTGGGAGGCCGACCCGCTCATCGCCGACGCGGAGCTGCGTGAGGCGCGCGCCATCTGCAGCCGCTACGACGCGCAGGACACGGGCGAGGGCCCCGCCAAGCACTGGCTCGCTCACCGCCACAGCGTGAGCTACCGGCAGTCGCCCCTGTTCACGGCCGGCGCGTTCATCGA
Source organism: uncultured Sandaracinaceae bacterium (assembly GCA_964510015.1). GTDB lineage: Bacteria > Myxococcota_A > Polyangia > Polyangiales > Houyiibacteriaceae > JADJJE01. The sequence continues at coordinate 31,711 of CAZEAA010000016.1, read as the reverse complement.
CACCATGGAGGTGGCGGCCACCTGGTCGCGCCTGCTGCCCATGTACCACGCGGTGCGCGAGGCCCTCTCGCCGCACGTCTTCGTGATGGCGCACTTCAGCCACGCGTACCCGGACGGCGCCTCCATCTACTTCACCTTCGCGGGTGCGGCGCGCGACGACGCCGCCTGTGCCGTGGCGTACGACCGCGCATGGCAGGCCGCGCTCAAGGCCGTGGTCGCGGCCGGCGGCACGCTCAGCCATCACCACGGGGTGGGGCGCAGCAAGGCGCCGGCCATGCGCAGCGAGCAGGGCACAGCCATCGACGTGGTGCGCGACCTCAAGCGCGTGCTGGACCCGAAGGGCATCTTCAACCGCGGGGCGCTGATCCCGGACCTGGACGAGCACACCCCGCTCGGGCCGGTGGCGGAGGCCGAGTGACCACCCCCGATCTGCGAGCTGACTTCCTGCGCGCCGTGCGGCGCGACCTCCCCGGTGCCCTGCAAGAGGCCGACGGGGGCGCGGTGATCCTGCCCACGAGCCGCGACCAAGTGGCCCTCGCGCTGCAGCTGGCGCACCAGTACCGGCAGGCGCTGCGCACGCCGGGGCAGCCCGCGCGGGCGGGCGCCATCGCGGTGGACCTCCAGCGCATGACCGACGTCATCAAGTTCGACGAGCCGAGCCGCATCGCGCACGTGCAGGCGGGCATGCGGGTGCACGCGCTCGAGGACGAGCTGCGTCGTCGTGGGCTGTCGCTCGGCGCGCACTCGTCGGCGCGCGACTTCGGCGTGGGCGAGTGGCTGGCCCTCGGGGCGCCGGGCGCGCGCGACAACGCGGACGACCCGGTGGACCAGATCGTGGCGGGGCTCGAGGTGGTGCTGCCCGATGGGCGCGAAGTCCTCCTTCGCCCTGCGCCAAGGCGCGCGGTGGGGCCGGATCTGGTGGCTGCCTTCATCGGCGCGCGCGGTCGCCTGGGTGTGATCGTGGGCGCGCACGTGGTGGCGCGCCTGCGCGTGGAGAGCACGGCCATCGGCTATCTCTTCCCCACGCGCGACGGGGCCGAGCAGGCGCTCGCGTGGATCCGCGGCAAGGGCGTGCGGCCCATTCGGGCCTACGTGCAGGACGTGGCCGAGGGCTCGGCGCTTCGGCTGAAGTTGGCCACGGGTGACGGGGTGGCGGCGGCCTGTCGCGAGGTGGCGCGCATCACGGCGCAGGAGCTCGGCGGTGTGCTGATCGACGCCAAGCTCGAGCTGCCCACGGCGCGCGCGCCGCAGGGCGTGCCCACGTCGGCCATCGTCGGCGAGCTGGCCGCGCGCCTCGACCCGCGCGGGGTCCTGGGCTGAGCATGGCGAGGTCCTCGGCGCTGTCTCGGCTGCTGCTCGTGGTGCTGGGCGCGCTGGGCAGCGCGAACCTGCAGGCGTGCTCGGAGACGGCGCCCATCAACCGCGTGGGCACCAACGTGTTGGACAAGGGCATCTTCGAGGGCAGCTGGTACTTCTCGCGCACGGTGGTGGGCGTGGACTACGAGGGCGGCGGGCTCGGCACCTTCCCGGGCGACGCGGCCATCGACTACGTGGGCGGCGACCTCGCCGCGCTGCCGCGCATCCGCTGGGTGATCGACGAGAGCCTGCTGGTGGCCTACCGCGACTACGAGCTGATCGAGGACGGCAACCCCACCAGCGGGCCCGACGCCGAGGTGGACTTCGGGCAGCCCGTGGCGGCCTACCGCATCGAGAAGCACTTCGACATCCGGCGCGCCTACAACCCGTCCACGGGCGAAGAGCAGAACGTGGTGGAGGAGAACGACACGGACCGGCCCTGGTCCGAGCGGCAGTACATGCGCGTGGACTGGTCCAAGAACCTGCTGAGCGGGTACTACGGGCAGAGCGCGAGCCTGTACGAGCTGCTGGGCCTCTACGAGCGGCAGCCCGCGGACCTCACGGTGCAAGCGGGGAGCCGCTTCCCGGACGCGTTCCGGCCGCGCTACTCGGTGATGGGCTGCGACGGGCGCGACGACGAGGGCGAAGACTGCACCGCCGAGCACCGCGCCCACGCCGACGACTACGAAGCGGGCCAGCTCTATCACTTCTCGTTCGTGACGCAGGACCTGATGGCGCCGGGCACGGTGGCCGACCCCTTCACGGGGCAGTCGGTCAACTGGTGCGCGTCGGCCTACTCGGACGCGCCCACCTGCACCACCACCGCGGTGTTCGTGCGCAACGCGTTTCTGCGCGTGAGCGACCGGCGGCAGTACGAGCCGCAGCAGTGGAGTGACACCCGCTTCGAGCGCGCGGGCTACTTCCGCCTCGAGCGGCCCACGCTGGACCGCAGCAACGCGCCGGACGACCCGGCCCACTTGGGCACGGACTTCCGCAACAACAACGTCAACCGCCTGAACCTGTGGCGACGCACGCGCGACGACGCGGGCGAGCTGCTGCCCTACGCGGAGCGCGAGGTGCGGCCGGTGGTCTATCACACCACCCCCGAGCTGCCGGCTCACCTGGTGGAGCCCAGCTTCGAGCTGGTGGGCCGCTGGAACGAGAGCTTCATGGGCATGGTGCGCCACCTGCGCGAGGAGCCCGAGGCCGTCTACCCGGTGGTGAACTGCCAGACGCTCGACCCGGACGTCTACTGCTACTGCGTGACCGACCCGGCGGACGGCGCGTTGCTGAACCCCACCTGCCCGGGCCGCTACGACCCGTTCGAGACCGCGCAAGAAGCCACCGCGCGCGGGGCCGTGAACCCGTACGACTGCCACGTGGTGGTCCCGCCGCGGGCGCAGCCCAACCTGAACGACCCGGGCCTCGGCAACGCGGACTTCTATGGCTGGTTCGGCGCGCGCCAAGAGGGCAGTGAGTGCGTGCTGCAGCTCGACGTGAACACTTGCAACGAGCAGAGCATCGCCGCGAACGGCGGCACCACCACGGGCCTCGCCTGCCAGGAGCGGGGCGACATGCGCTACAAGTTCCTGAGCTACGTGGACCAGCCCGGCACGCCGTTCCTGGGCATCGCGACGCTGCGTGGCGACCCCGTGACCGGCGAGCTCTTGGTGGGCGACGCCAACGTGGGCGGGCCCGCGCTCGACCAGTACCGCACCACCGCGATGCAGACGGTGGACCTCGTGACCGGCAACATCACGGACCCGCGCTTCACCTACGGCGAGGACGTGCGCCAGCACCTCGAGAACCTCGGCAACGTGGAGCTGCCCGCGCGCCCGCGCATCGACTTCAGCGTGGCGGCCGCGAGCGGCGCTGCGGCGCAGGGCGACCTGACCGCGGTGGACAACGTGATGGCGCGCTTCGCGCAGCGCGCGTCGCAGCTGACGGGGCCGGGTGGCCGCAGCCAGACCTTCGTGGACCGGCGCGCGGACCTCGTGGGCAGCGAGACCGAGGCGCGGCTCACCCGCAACCTCGAGGTGCTCATGATGAGCGGCGTGAACGCGCTGCCCGACGGAGTGACGCCCGAGGACCTCACCGAAGAGCAGCTCGACCGCGTGTCGCCGCTGCGCGCTCCGGTGCACGACCACCTGCGGCACGCCACCGAGGCGGAGAACGCCGCGTCGCGCAACAACGTGATGCTGCCCACCAGCTACGTGGACACGTCGGTGACCGAGTTCGCGCTGCGCCACACCGACTGGCCGCGCGCGCGCCTCGAGATCGCGGTGAACCGGCTGCTCTACTACCAGACCATGCTGCACGAGCTGGGGCACTGCCTCGGCCTGCGGCACGACTTCGGGGCCAGCGCGGACACCGGCAACTACGACGACGCCTACTACCAGATCGCGGCGCGCACCCCGCTGCCGCAGCCCGAGGCGTTCGACCTCGACGCCACGCTGGGGCTGTCGCCCACCGAGCAGCTGGCCTTCGAGAACGCGCTCGACCTGGTGATGGCGCGCCGTGAGCTGGCCGGCATCGACCGCTTCATGGACTCGTCGGTCATGGAGTACACGGCGCAGTGGTACGAGCGCACCGACACCACCATCGGCCGCTACGACAACGCCGCGCTGCACCTGGGCTACGGCGACTTGGTGGAGATCTACGACAACCGCGCGGCGCGCGACGTGACCACGCTGAACCCCATCAACACGCCTCGCGTGTGGGCGCAGTGGTACGAGGGCGGCGAGCCGTGCGAGACCAACGCCGACTGCCCGTATGCCGTGGATGGCGACTCGGGTGCGCTGCTGCGTGACGTGAACCGGCAGAGCGGGGCCGTGCAGACCTGTGTTCCGCACCCGAACGGCGAGGCGGCCTTCGGGCGCATCTGCAGCTCATTCGAGACCGACCTGGTGGACGCGACCATCGCCGCCGGGCCGAACGCGCCCTTCGCTCCCGTGGACTACCGCTTCTGCTCCGACGAGCGCGTGGGGACCCTGGGCTGGTGCCACCGCTTCGACGAGGGCGACAGCTACCGCGCGGTGGTGCGCAACGTGGCCGAGCAGTACGAGCGTGAGTACATCTTCACCAACTTCCGGCGCTACCGGTCCAACTTCAGCGTGGGCGGCTACGTGGGCGACCGCTTGGTGGGGCGGCACTTCACCATCACGCAGGACGTCTTCCAGAACCTGCTCTACCGCTACTCGAGCGACCCCGAGTTCCGCAGCGAGCAGGGCGCCTTCGGCTTCTACGACCAGTTCATGGCCACGGCCGACTCGCTCAACTTCTACGCGCGCATCCTCGCGCAGCCCGACATCGGCAGCTATCGCTTCCAGCCGGCCACGCTCAGCTACCAGCGCGTGAGCGCCAGCCCCAACGCCACGGGCGCCGACCTGCGCGTGGACCTGGGCCTCGGGCGCTACCTGAGCTCCAGCTACCAGCGCGGCCTCACCGGCATCACGCGGCTCGAGCGCATCGGCAGCTTCTACGACAAGTGGATCACCATGCAGATGCTCACGCAGCGCGGCTGGACGCAGAGCTACGCCCGCGACGTGCCCTTCTGGACGAACTGGTACGACCTCTTCCCGCTCGAGATGCAGCAGATCCTGCAAGGCCTCATCCAGGACCAGCCGGGCGACCTCGCGCCGCGCCTCGCGTGCAGCAGCATCAACGGGACGCAGTGCATCGGCCCGCGCCTGCTGTACATGGACCTCTATCGCGGCGACTGCGGGACCATGGCCACGTGCCGCCCCGACCCGGTCACCGAGACCTACGACGGGCTCGCCTACGTGGACGGCGGCAGCTCCATCACGCTGCAGTTCCTGGCCGCGGTGTTCGCGCTCACCGAACTGCCCGTGTTCTTCGACACCAGCTTCCAGAGCCAGATGTTCCTCTGCGTGGAGGGCCAGGGCGACTGCACCACGCCGAGCCCCACCGCCGTGGAGGGCACCGACTTCGCGCGCTACACGTCCACGCGGCTGAACAAGTCGTTCCTGGCGTTCCAGGTGTCGCCGTCGTCCGTGGTCAGCAACCAGACCAGCATCGCGTTCTCGATGGTGGCCGAGGCGCGCGACTCCGCCACGGTGCTCGAGCTGCTACGCAAGCTGGCCGACGGCCAGACGTTGACGCTGGCCGAGCAGCAGATCCTGGCGGACCTCGGCTACGTGCCGCCCGCCAGCGCGGCCAACCTGGCGTCCGAGATCGACCGCTTCGAGGGGCGCCTCTCGGACCTCGAGTCCTTCTTCTTCCAGCTGATCCAGCTCGAGCGCGAGCTGGGCATCGCCAGCTACCTGGGGTTCTGAGTGAGCACGCATCGCCCAGCATCCAAGCCCTCGTCCACGTTGCCGGTGGTGCTCGCCGCGCTGCTGGCGTTGGCGCTGCCGGCCTGCGGGCGGCCCGGCACCGTGAACCGCGTGCAGCCCAACTACGTGGACAAGGGGCTGTTCGAGGGCGAGTGGTGGATGACCCAGACCGCCATCGACGTGGGCGTGGACGTGCAGGGCGTCACGTGGTCCGGGGACTCGGGCTTCGCCGACCAGGCCCTCGACGGCGGGCAGTCGCTCTCGCTCGCGCGCATCCGCTGGGTGATCGACGAGGACACGCTCTTCGCCTACCGCGCCTACGAGATCGTGGATGGCAGCAACACGGGCGGCGACGACGACGACTACCGCGGGCAGCCCATCGCGGCCTACCGCATCGAGTCGCACTTCGACATCCGGCGCGAGTACAACTCGGTCACCGGCGAGCCGCTCAACGTCATCGTGGAGAACACGGACGACCAGCGCTGGTACGACCAGCCCTACATGCGCGTGGACTGGTCGCGGAACCTGATCCGCTCGTTCTACTTCGCGAGCGAGAACCCCGTGTTCGGCGCCTACACGCTCGAGGACGCGGGCATCGACGTGCAGGACGGAGCCGCGGGTTTCCCGCGCAGCTACGCGCCGCAGTTCGTGACGGTGGGCGAGGACCCGGGCTACCGCTTCGCGGACGAGTGGCCCGAAGGCAACGAAGACGTCACGCACTACTTCAGCTTCGTGACGCTCATGAACCTGACCCCGGGCGCGGCCTGCCTCAGCAGCGCGGGCACCCCGTGTGGCGTGCTGCGTGTGCCCTACCGCACGGCGTTCTTGCGCGTGCCGCCCAACCACGAGTACGCCACGGCGGCGCAAGCGCACCCCGAGTTCGACCGCTTCGGCACGTTCCGCATGATGCAGCGCACGTACGCTCGCGGCGGCCTGCCGCGCGAGACGCTGGGCGACTTCTGTGCGACCAATGCCGACTGCGGCGCGGGCGGCTTCTGCGACACGGAGGCGCAGGTCTGCACCGGTGGCCTCACGCCGGCCTACGGCGAGACCGACTTCCTGACGTTCTATCGCCCGCGCCACAACTTCTACCGTGACCCGCTGACCGACCAGGAGTGCGTGGCCGACTGGCAGTGCGACGGCCGCTATCCGAGCGCCCCCGGTGTCCCCGGCAGCGTGTGCGACCGCGCGGCCGAGCGCTGCTCGCGGCCCGTGTTCGAGCGCGAGACGCGGCAGGTCACCTACCACCTGAACCCGGGCTACCCGAAGCACCTGGTGGGCGCGGCCTTCGACGTGGTGGGGAACTGGAACGAGGCCATGATGCGCGGGCGGCGCGTGGCCATCGGCAGAGGGCTCCCCGACTACGCGGCCGTGGACGAGACGTGCCAGGAGCAGGACCCCACGCGCTACTGCTTCTGCGGCTCGGCCGAGGAGCGCGACGGCACCTGCCCCGGCCGCTACGACCCGCGCGTGAGCCCCGACACGTACACCGCGCGCGGCGTGAGCGACCCGTACCGCTGCCACGTGGAGAACCCCGAGTTCACGGAGCCGAGCGCGCCCGAGAGCTACGACGAGTACCCGCTGCCCGCGGCCTACCGCTACCGCTTCGTGGGCGACGAGTGCCTGCTGCTGCTCGAGAGCAACGGCTGCGACTGGGAGCGCACCGACCCGAGCGTGCCGTGCGAAGACGTGGTGGACGCCGAGGGCGAGCCCGCGCCGTGGCAGCCGCTCGGCGACCTGCGCTACCAGTTCTTCAACTACGTGAACCAGGTGAACACGCCCTTCGGCGGCGTGGCCGCGCCACTGGCCGACCCGACCACGGGCGAGCTGATCAGCGCGAACGCCAGCTTCTCGGCAGGCAGCGTGGAGAGCGTGGCCACCACCGCCATCGAGCTGTTCCCGGCGCTGCGCTGTGCGGCGGCGGCGGGCTGCGAGCCCGGTGAAGAGGGCGCCGAGGAGCGCTACCTGACCGGCGAGAACCTGCGCGGCTACTTCGCGCGGCTCGGCCGCATTCGTCACCCGGTGAGCGTGGCCAGCTCGGCTGGGGACGGGTTCGGCGTAGACGACCCATCGCGGCCGGCGCTCTCGTGGCCGGGCCTGCCGGTGAACGCGCTCTCGGCCGTGCAAGGCGCCATGGCGCGGGTGGACCAACGGGTGGAGCGCCTGCGCGGCGCCGACGGACGCACGCAGGTGCGCAGCGACCGCCTGCGCTCGCTGGCGGGCACGCGCTTCGAGAGCGGCATCGTGGGGGCGCTCGGCAGCGGTGGGACCGACGCGCTGCAGCGCGCCTTCGACCTCGGGACGCTGTCAGCCACCGGGACCACGGGCCCCACGGACCTCGATGACCTCACGGCGCTCGACCCGGCCGCGCTCGCGGCGCTGAGCCCCTTCCGCGGCAACGGGCCCGACGTGTTCGCCCCGGACGAGGCGCGCCAGCGTGAGCTCGAGCGGCATCACCTGTGCCCCGTGAACGCCGCGCTCTTGCGCTCGCGCTACTGGGAGTACTGGGCCGAGGCCTTCCGCGGGCGCAGCACGAGCGAAGCGTCCATCCGCATGCAGCAGCTGTACACGCGCATGGTGCAGCACCACGAGCTGGGCCACAGCATGGGCCTGCGTCACAACTTCGCGGCCAGCTTCGACCGCGACCACTACGGCGACGGCTGGTTCCGCGTGGCCTTCGGCGACGACAACACCAGCGGCGACGAGCTGCTGCTGCCGCGCTACCAAGACTTCGACGCGCCCGGCAACGGCGGCGACGACGACGGCTTCGTGGGCCCCGGCGAGGTGGAGCGCTACCTCGCGGAGCTGCGGCGCGTGCGCAACGAGCGGGCGGCGCGCGGTGCCCACAACCACAGCACCAGCTCCACCATGGACTACAGCGGCGACACCGGCGACGCGCAGGGCCTCGGGCGCTACGACGTGGCCGCGGTGGTGTGGAGCTACTTCGACATGGTGGAGGGCTTCGTGGGCGACGCCGAAGTCGTGGCCAACGACTCGTCGGACCGCCTGCAGCGCAGCGACATCACGCCGCGCACGTGGTTCCAGAGCTACGCGGGCGGTGACGCCTGCCGCGAGGACAGCGACTGCCCCGCGTCGGCCGCGAGCCGCGTGCTGGGCGACCAGCCGATCACGCAGCGCTGCGTGCGCAACACCCGCGAGGTGCCGCTGCAGCTGCCCTGCGCGGGCGCGACGGCCTGCGTGTGCTCGAGCTTCGACGCCGACTTCACCGACTACGTGGACGGCGCCGCTTACAACTCGGACGTGGACGGCGACGGCGACATCGACTTCACGCCGGTCACGTATCTCTTCTGCCCGGACGAGCGCGCCAACGACATCAGCTGGTGCACGCGCTTCGACGCGGGCGAGTCCTTCCAAGAGGCCATCGACCACTCGCGGCGCAGCTGGCTCGAGAGCTACGGGCCCACCTACTACCGGCGCTTCCGCACGGGCGGTGCGCGCGCGGGCGGCGCGGTCGGGTCCATCGTGGACGCGGCCAAGATCTACCAGCACCTCTTCTTCCGCCTGAACTTCGAGCCGGGCTTCGCCGCCAACGACGGGCCGCTCGGGCTGCAAGACCAGTTCTACGCGTCGGTGGACGCCATGAACTGGTTCACGGAGCTGGTGAACCTGCCGGACACCGGCAGCTACGCGCTCGACCCCGACACCCAGACCTACGCGCGCATCGCGAGCGAGCCCAATGCTGCGGGCGCCGACTTCAGCTTGCTGCCCGGCCAGGGCTTCGGCGTCTACACCGAGTACCAGGACGGCTACTTTGGCTTCTTCCGGCCCGAGCGCGCCGGCGTGCTGGTGGACAAGTTCGTGGCGCTGCAGGCGCTCGCGCTGCGCGACTGGGGCCTGAGCTTCGACCCGGACGAGCGCTACTTCATCAACTTCTTCGACCTCTTCCCGGTGGAGATGACCGAGCTCTTCGGCGGCCTCGTGATCGACGACCCGCGCTGGTTCGCGCCGCGCGTGAGCTTCGACGCGGGCGAGCCGGTGATCGAGAACCTGAGCTGGTACCGCGGCACCGTGCTGGGCGACTGCGCTCTCCCCGGCGGAGACGTGGTGCCCTGCCGCGCGAGCCAAGAGGCCACCTACACCACCCCGCCGCTCGAGGGCACCAGCAACACGCTGCTGCGCAGCTGGGCCACCATCCTCGCGCTGGCGCAGTTCCCCGTGTTCTTCGACACCACGTTCGAGCAGCGTCTGCAGATCTTCCGCGTGGGCAGCGGCGCGGGCTTCACCATCCCGAACGTGCAGCAAGACAGCAGCACCACCTGCGCGCTCGGCGCTGCGGTGCCAGGCTCGGCCCACGTGGTGGTGAGCGCCGTGGCCATGGACGGCTGCGACACCCCCGAGGACGCCGACTACGCCATCTTCGAGTCGCGACGCCTGCGGGTGCGCTACGTGGCCGTGAAGATCCGCCCGCGCGCGGCCTACAACCTGGAAGAGGAGCAGCTGGGTTTCCAGCTCCTGCGCCGCGCCATCGAGAGCCAGGAGCGCGTGGTGGCGCTCGAGGCGCTGGGGCCGAGCGAAGAACTCACGCGCGCGCGTCAGGCCCTCGAGGCCGACGAGAGCTTTCTCGAATACCTGATCGACCTGCAGGGGCGCTATGGCATCAGCAACACCTTCTTCTGACGCGCGCTACGACGTCTGGATGGTGGAGGCCCGCGATCCGGGTGGCGCCATCGACGTGCTCACGGGAGTGCTGGGTGACCGTCAGCGCGCGCGGGAAGCGGTGCTCTCGACGCCCGCCATGCTGCTGCACGGCGTGAGCGCGGCCGAGGTGGAGACGCTGCGCGGGCAGCTCGCGCCCTACGGTGTGGGCCTCGAGGCGCGGCCATCACGACGCGCGGCGGCGGTGACGCCCGCGACACCAGCGACGCCAGCGACGCCAGCGACCCATGCGACCCATGCGACGCATGCGACGCCCGCGACGCCCGCGACGCCCGCGCCCACCGCTGCACCTGTGAGCGCAGGCAGTGACGCGCCGGCCCAGCTGGGCGTCGCCAAGGTGGCCTATCACGCTGCCCTCGTGGCCGCCCCGGCCTACGTGCTCCAGCCGATGGTGCTGCTGGCCATCTTCGCCCTCACGTTGCTCACGCTCGCGTCCTCTTTCGGGGCCCTGACGGGCTCGTTCACCATCGCGCTGCTGGCGCCGATGGCGGTGTCCGGCCTGCGCTTCAGCGTGTTCTCCCTGATCGTGCGCCGCAGCCGCGCGGGGCAGACCGATCTGCGCTTGGACGACAGTGAGCAGGACCTCTTCGGCTTGCTCTTCGCGGGCGTGCGCTTCGTGTTCGTGACGCTGTCCGCGTTCGGCCCGTTCCTCCTGGTGAGCTGGGCGACGGGGCCCAAGCTGATCACGTACGCGATGATGGGCGAAGCGGGCCTCGGCACGGGCGAGCTCGTGCTCACCCTGTTGCTGCTTGCGGTCACCGTCATCGTTCCGTTGATCTCGCTGCCGGGCGCCTATGCCGCCACGGCGCTCGGGACCGGCTGCAACGGCGTGAACCCGCTGGTGGGGCTGGTGGTGCTGCGGCGCATCCCCGGGCCCTACTTCCTGACCCTCGCGTACCTCACCGCGTTCTGGTTCGCGAGCGCCGCGCTGACCAGCGGGGGAGCGCTGGCCGCGTTCTCGAGCGTGGCCGACGGGAGCGAAGACATGGTGGCCGGCGCGCTGCTGTCGATGGTGCTCTTCACGGGGGTGATGACGCTCCTGGACGTCACGTCGATGCTGATCTCGGCGCGCGTGCTGGGGCTCATGACCTACCACTACCGCGAGGAGCTCGGGCTGTGACCGAACCCTTCGACTACCGCGATCCGCAGGGCCTCGAGTTCGAGCTGGACCTCCCGAGCGCGCCCCCGGTGCGTGGCCAAGCCAAGGCTCACGCGCCCGCGTCGCCGGCCCGACCGCTGGCCGAGTTCTCCGAGTTCGCGGAGCCGGAGCTGCCGGAGCTGCCCGAAGAGTTCATGGCGCTGCCCGACGAGCTGAGCGCGCCCTTCGCCGAGCCCCCGCCCGCCTTCGCCGAGAGCGAAGCGTGGTCGCTCGAGCTCGAGGACATCGCGCCGCCTGTCGCCACTCCGTCGCTCGCCTCCGCGCCCCGTCCAGTGACGCCGGTGCGCGCTGCCACGCCGGTGCGCGCGGCCACGCCGCTGAGCCTGCCCCAGCCCGGCGTGGCGCAGCGATCCGCGGACGCGCCCCCGGTGCGCACCCTCGAGCTGCGCCTCGCCGAGGCCGTCGACCGGCTGTCTCCTCCCGTGCGTGGGGGCCTGCTCGCGCTCACCATCGTGGGCATGCTGCTGCTCGCCACGAGCGTGCTGATGGCCGGCGTTCGCGGGGCGCTCCACACCGTGGAGGTCATGCGCGCCGAAGCGGAGGCCGCCCGCACCGGAGGTCTGCCGGGGGTCACGCCCGGGGCCGCGCCGGACCACGACCCGTACGAGAGCTACCGCGTGGACGACCTGGTGGACGTCGACGACGAGGGACGACACCTGCCGCAGCGCTGAGCCCGCGACGTCGCGGGAGCGCTCAGTACCACATGCCCGCGCCCACGCTGTAGCTCACGTAGTCGCGCGCGCCGTCGAACGTGAAGGACACGCGGAAGTCGAACGGGTCCATGAGCCCGAACGCGTCCCAGCGGAACAGACGGAAGTCGAAGCCGATGGTGGTGTGCAGGCGGGGCGGAAGGTGCTCGCTGCGCGCGGGCTCGAGGTACAAGCCGCCGCGCACCTTGAGGCGGTTGGGCCACGGCTCGAGCTCCGTGCCGAGCCGGAACATGAATGACGCCGACTGCCGGCGAACGCGCTGCTCCTGGTCGAAGAACGCGTCGAGGCCGATGGAGTCCGGCTTGGCCGCGCCCATGAAGATGACGCTGGCGGTCAGCAGGTAGCGCTCGCGCGGCTCGGTGTCCGCCAGCCCGTGCAGGTGCCGCTCGAACTCGTCCTCCAGCTGGTCGATGCGGTCCTCGGCGGCCTCGAGCTCGGCCTCACGGCGCGCCCGCTCCTCCTCGCGAAACCGGGGGTCACGCGCTCGCACGCGCAGCCGCGGACACGACAAGCCCCGCGCGGGCTCGGGCTGCCCGGACGCGGCGAGCTCGCGGCGCACCTGCTCGAGCTCGCGCTCGCACTGCAGCTGCCGCAGCTCGCGCAGGATGGGGCCCTCCACGTCCTTGACCTCGAAGTTGCGCGCGTTGAGCCGGCGCGGCCCGAACTGATAGGCCGCGCCGAGGCGCAGCTCGAACGGGTTGTGGAAGCCGCTCGGGCGCGGCACCTGCGGCTGCGTGCCCCCCATGGACGACGTCTCGGGGTCCACCTGCGAGTGCACCGGCGTGGCGATCGCCATGCCCACGCGATAGGGCCGGTCGGCCGGCATGTAGATGGCGCCGATCTCCACGCCGAAGCCCACGAACGAGAACAGGTCCAGCGTCAGCGTGTCGCCCTCCTGGGAGGAGGCCGTGAGCGAGGCCTGGAGCGTGCGCAGGCCGGCGCCGATCACCAGCTGCCCGTTCATCAGGCCCACGCCCGCGCCCACGTGCGAGCGCGTGGCGAGCACCGAGACGGAGCGCCCGTCGATCTCCGCGTTGTAGTTCTCGAGGTGGATGTAGCCGCCGCCGCCGACCGGCCCGAACTGCAAGCGCAGACCCACGTCCAGCGAGAGCTGGCTGCTGACGGCCAAGCCGCCCTGGCCGCTGTTGAAGACGTCGTTGTCGCTGGTGCCGAACGAGACGCTGGGCGACAGCTCCCACTCAAAGAAGTGGTGCTCGCGCGCGTTGCGCACGGCGTAGGCGGCCGGGTTGAAGGGCACACCGTCGATGCCCTCCGCGAGCGCCACGAAGGCGCCGCCCATGCTCACCACGCGGCCCGAGCCGAGCACCGGGATCTCCACGAGGTCGAGCGAGTAGCCCTCGTCCACGAGCTGCGCGCGCCCACCGCTCGGAAGGACGAGCCCTCCCAAGAGGCACAGGCCCGCGATCAGCTGCGTCGAGTTCCGCACCATGAATGGAGGCAGAGGCTACTCGAACTCGCGCTCAGCGCAGCTCACATTGATGGCCGGGGGTGACCTCGCGGGCGGGCGAGCCAATGCGCGTGGTCACGCTACCGGTCTGCCCCGCCGGGACCACCAAGCGATGCCGCGGCGTGGGGTCGGCCGTGGTCCACACTTCGCAGCGCGCCTCCCGGCGACAGCCGTTCGTCACGATCACGGCGTGGGCGTAGCCGTAGGCCTGCATGCGTGCCTCGCCCCGCACGGTCAGGCACTGCGTGTCCTCGGGCGCCTCGGCCACCGCGCGCGGGGTGGCGAGGAGCGACGTCCCGGCGATGAGGGCCGCCACCACCAGGACGCCCGCGCCGAGTGCGCCGATCGCGCTGACGAGCCGCTTCTTCTGCATACCCACAGCATGGCGAGATTCGGGCCCGTTCGCCAGCTTCCGGCCCGGGCCGCGCGCCGCACCTGAATGGACACCCACCGCCAGCCTGGTAGCGTTGTGCTCATGTCACGTCCGCTGCGTCTCCTCTCGCTGCTGTCCCTCGCGCTCTTGCTCACCGGCCTCGCCTCCTGCGGCGGCGGAGGGGGCGGCAGCACCGTGAGCGCCGGGGGCTCGGTGCCCGTGCTCCACCTGCTGCACCCGGACACGCCTATCGTGCTGGGGGCGGACATGGATGGCCTGCGGCGCTCGCCCTACTACCCGACCGCGCGCGACCTGACGAGCACGCTGAGCGACTCGGAGCGGCGCGACTTCGACACGCTGTTCCAGCTGCTGGATCGCGCGGACCACTTCGTGGTGGGCTTCGACCCGTTCGGTGAGGGCGCCGACGACACGCTCATCGCCCTGCGCGGCGCGTTCGAGCCCAGCCACCTGGACGTGTTCACCGAGTTCACCGAGCGGGAGGCTTTCCGCAACCACGAGCTGCGCGGCCGCGGCAGCGAGTGGGCCGTGGTCCCGAGCGCGGACACGCTGCTGTTCGGGCAGCTCGAGCAGGTGCACGACGGGGTCGATCGCCTGGAGGGCGTCTTCTCCGGATCGGGTCCCACGCGTCCGGGCTTCGCCGAGGCGGCGGCGCTGGCGCACCTGGGCGAGCGCGACGTGACCGCCGTCTGGATCTTCACCGACGAGATGCGCGCCAACATGGGCGAGGGGCACGTGGAGCACGTGCTGCGCGAGAACGGCGTCAGCGCCGGGATGTCCCTGCACCTGCGCGACGGGCTCGAGTTCGAAGGCTTCGTCACCACCAACGACGCGGCTGCGGTGCCGGTCTTGGCCCACGCCCTGCGCGAGGCGCTGGCGGAGCTGCCCGGGGAACCCATGGTGGTGGCGCTCGGCCTCGGCGCGGTCCTCGAGCAGGTGCAGATCGCCGAAGAGGGCACCACGCTGCGCGTCACGCTGCGGGCCAGCGACGACCAGGTGCGGACCCTGCTCACCAACCTCCAGCAGCTGCAGGGCAGCGCGAACTAGCCACGAACTCCGCCATGCAGGCGCGCCGCGAGGCTGGTATCTTCCTGGCCATGTCACCTCGCTTTCGAACGCTCGTGCTGGTCTCCCTGGGCTTGTTGGTCACGTCGGTCGCCTCGTGCGGCGGCGGCGGCGGCGCCACCGAGGCCGAGTCGGGCCCGGTCGGCCTGGTCCGCCTGCTGGACGCCGACATCCCCGTCGTCGGGCAGGTGGACATGGACGGCCTGCGCCAGTCCCCGTACTACCCGCTGGTGCGCGACGCGCTGCTGGCCACGCTGAACGAGCGCGAGCAGAGTGAGCTGCGCAACGTGCTGACGCTGCTGGACCGCACCGACCACATCGTGGTGGGCACCAACCCCGTGGCCGACGTCGGCGTCTTCCTGCTGCGGGGGTCCTTCGAGGCCAGCGACATCGAGCGGGTAAACCCGCGCGATGGTCAGTACCCGCACCGCCAGTACACCCTGCGCGGCAGCGAGCGGGTGCGCGGCATCGCCACGCCGGACACCCTGATCCTGGGCTCGACCGAGCTGGTGCACCGCGCCCTCGACCGCCTGGATGGCGTGCTGCCCGCGACCGGGCCCACGCTGGCTGGCTTCCCCGAGGCCGCGGGACGCGCGCGCTTGGGGGAGGCCGACCTCAGCGCGGTGGTGTTGCTCACCGACGAGCTGCGCCGCGGGCTCGGGACGGGCGACGTGGAGCAGGCCCTGCAGGAGAGCGGCTTGAGCGTCGGCGCCTCGCTGGACGCGCGCAACGGCATCCGGATCAGCGCCTTCTTCACGGCCAGCACCGAGGGTGCCGTGGGGGTGCTGGCGCAGGCGCTGCGCGGCGGGCTGGCCGAGGCCCAGAGCGACATGACCCTGAGCATGCTGGGCCTGAGCGTGCTGCTCCAGCAGATCGAGATCACGGAGCGGGGCACGGACCTCCTGGTGGACTTCCACCTCGACGACCAGCAGGTGCGTGACGTCCTCGACCGCTTCGGACCGTTGCTGCAGGCCTTCCTCGGGCTGACCTGACCCCTCTGGGGCGCCGACCGCTCGCGAGCGCTGGCCCGCGCGGCGTGCGCGCGCCATATACCGGCCGATGGCCACCCGAAAGCCCCCCACCAAACAGGCCGCGCCCGTCGTCCGTCGGTCGAGAGACGACCGAAAGCGCCTGCCCGCCGACCTCGAGGCCTTCGCCCGGGGTGACGAGGGGCGCTATCGGCCTTCGCGCCCCGAGCGCCCGCGCCTGCAGGACCCCCGCCCCAGCGCGACCATCGCGGGCGTGCGCAACCTGGACGCGCGCGACTTCCACGACCGTCGCGTGGAGACCATGGAGGCGCTGCTGCCGTCGCTGACCGACGAGAGCGGCTCGGCGGCCGAAGACCGCGACCACCTCGGGCGCCTGCTGGCCGAGGCCATCCTGACCGGGCAGCACCGCGGGCGCAGCTTCGTGAGCTTCGACGCGTTCGTGGACGTGGCGCTCGGTATCGCGCCGGCGCGGGCCCGCGAGCTGGCGAAGCGTGGCGTGGTCCAGCTGGGCCTGACCGTGGAGCAGCTGCGGCAGCTGTCCGACGAGACCGTGGCCGTGTTCGTGCGCGCCGAGACCGCGCTCGCCGACAAAGAGCTGCCGGGCAAGGTGAGCATCGTGATCGACGCGAACGGCACGGAGCGCATCCGCGTGGAGGTGGACTCGAACCGCGCCGCCCAGGTGCTCTACGCGGTGGGCGGACGCCTCAGCCAGCTGGCCGCCGACCAGGACGGCGCGCCCAGCGCCTCGCGGGCCGCGTCCGACCGGTCGGCACCGCCCGCGCGAGGGCCTAACCCTCGACCACGTCGAACGTGATGCCCTGCGCCCGGAGGCGCTCGATCAGCGCGTTGCCCATGGCCATGGCCGGCGTGATCACGCCCACGTGGGGCGGCAAGCGGTCGCGGTCCAGCACCAGGCAGAGGGCCGACTCGGCCACCATCTTGCTGGTCTCGTCGTAGCCGGGGTCGCCGCCAGCCACCTCGGTGACCACGCGCTTGCCGCCGCCTTCGGCGATGAAGCGCACGTTGAACCAGCTCTGCGCGCGCTCCTGCTCGCTCGGGCCGTCACCGCGTGAGCGCGCCTTGAGCAGCAGTGCCTTGGCGGGTGGGAGCTGAGCCAGCACGGCCAGCGCGCCGACGCCCGCGACACCGGCGAGGGCCAGGGGCAGCTCGTTCACGCGCACGTAGTGGCCGTAGGTGAAGTCCGGCCCGAACGCGCTCATGGCCGCGGCGCTGCGGCGCACGATGACCGGGTCGATCGTGGGCAGCGGGACCGCCCACGCGCCGATGGAGCCCTCATGGAAGATGCGCATCTTGTCGGCGCGCACGCGGCGTCCCGTGGGCCGCGAGGGGCGTGTCCGGTTCTTCCGGCGGGCGGCGTCACGGCGGGCGTTCGAGAAGGCCTCGATGGCGCTGTGCCAGGTGCCGCCCGAGGCCTGGCCGGCCGCGCGCACGAAGCCGCGGCAGAGGATGGGCACGGGCTCGGTGAAGCGCTGCACCGTGAAGAACGCTCCCAGATCGTGCGGGATGCTGTCGAAGCCGCAGCACGAGACGATGCGCAGGCCCTTCTCGGCGGCCGCGGCGTGGTGCTTCTCCTCGATGTCCTCCACGAAGTCGGGCTCGCCGGTGATGTCCACGTAGTCGGTGCCGGCCTCCACGCACGCGCGCACCAGCGGCTCGCCGTACTCCGCGTAGGGGCCCACGGTGGTCAGCACCACGCGGGTGGACTGCGCCATGCTCCGCAGCGAAGCCGGGTCGCTCACGTCCACGCGCAAGGTGGGCACGTCCACCCCGGCGTCCTTCGCGACCTGCGCCAGCTTCTCGAGGCTGCGACCGGCGATGGCCCAGCGCACCCCGGCCGGGGCCGCGCGGGCCAGGTGACGCACCACCAGCTGGCCGGTGAAGCCAGTGGCACCGAAGACGACGATGTCGTGAGGGCGAGTCGCGGAAGACATGGGCCGCGAAGGTAGCACGCAGCGATGCGCCGCCGCAGCGCGTCGCGAATCGTGCGATAGTGCCGGCCGCATGGTGTGGCATCACTCGTCGGCCTCGGCGCGCCGCGCTCACGCGATCCGCTGGGTGCAAGAGCTCCCTCCCGGGTCCGAGGGCATCGTCGTGGCCAGCTCGCTGCACGCGGCCAACGCGCTGCTGCGGGACGCTCTCCACGGACGCGACGCGGCCTTCGGGTGGCACCGGGTCACGCTCGGGCAGTTGGCCGCGCAGCTGGGTCTCCCGCAGCTGGCGCTCGCGGGCCGCACACCGGCTTCGCCGCTCGCCATGGAGGCGCTCGCCGCGCGCGTGGTCTTCGAGCTGGGGCAGGCTTCGCAGCTCGGGCGCTTCCAGCCGGTGGCGCATCGGCCGGGGCTGCCGCGCGCGCTGGTGCGGACGCTGCGCGAGCTGAGCCTCGCCGAGGTGTCCCTCGACGCGCTGCCCGACTCCGCGCGTGACCTGCGGGTGGTGGGGCACGCGCTGGCGAGCGCCTGCGCGGCCTACGGCGTGGCCACGCGCGCCGAGCTGCTGGTGGCGGCCGCGCAGGCGGTCGAGCACGGGACGCATCCGCTGCTGAAGTTGCCACTGCTGAGCCTGGACGTGCCGCTCCGCTCGCCGCTCGAGGCGCGCCTGCTGGGGGCGCTGTTGGCCGGGCACCCAGGGTCGACCGCGCTGGTGCCGAGCGGGGACGAGAGCGCGCGGCGTTGGCTGGCGCACGCGGGGCTGCCCGAGGCGCAAGAGCTGGTGCCGCCCGCGTCCGAGGCGCGGCCCGTCGCGCTCTCGAGGCTTCAGACGCAGCTCTTCGCGCCCGACTCGCCCGACTTGTCGGAAGCGTCGGCGCCCGCGCGGGAGCGAGGAGGCGACAGCAGCGTGCGGCTGATGAGCGCGCCCGGCGAGAGCCGTGAGTGCGTGGAGCTGGCGCGGCGCGCGCTCGAGTACGCGCGCGAGGGGGTCCCGTTCGAGCGCATGGCCGTGCTGCTGCGCAGCCCCGAGGCCTACCAAGCGCACTTGCGCGAGGCGCTCGGACGGGCGGGCATCCCTGCGCACTTCACGCATGGCGCGAAGCGTCCCGAGCCCGCCGGGCGCGCGCTGCTGGCGCTGCTCGACTGCGTCATCGAGGGGCTCTCGGCCCGCGCGCTCGGGGAGTACCTGTCGCTCGGTGTGCTGCCGCGCAGCGAGCACGGCGAGCTGCCTCCGGCGCTCTCCGGCGCCGACGCCTTCGTGCCGCCCGACGACGACTACCTGCCCGGTGCGGTGTCGCGCGTGCCGGACGAAGGGCTCGCGCGGCGCGACGTCGACACGGACCTGGACGAGCAAGACGAGCAAGACGAGCTGGACGAGCACGGCGAGCTGGACGAGCAGGCCGAGCGCGAGCCAGGCGCTAGCGTGCCCTTCGCGCGGCCCGTGGACGGCAGCGCGAAGGAGCTTGCGGGGCGTCCCCTGCGCGCGCCCCGCACCTGGGAGGCGCTGCTCATCGAGAGCCACGCGCTCGGCGGTCGCGAGCGCTGGACCACGCGGCTCGCGGGCCTGCGCGCCGAGCTCGAGCTGCGCGTCAGGGAGGTCTCCGCCGAAGCGCCGGACTCGCCGCGCGCCCGCGCCCTGACGCACCGCCTCGCGAGCCTGGACGAGCTCCAGCGCTTCCTGTTTCCGCTGCTGGACGAGCTGAGCGCGCTGCCCACCAGCGCGAGCTGGGGCAGCTGGGTCACGGCGCTCACGCGGGTGGCCACGCGCGCGCTGCGCGAGCCCGCTCCCGTGCTGCGCGCCCTCGCCGAGCTCGCGCCCATGGGCGAAGTGGGCCCCGTCTCGCTCACGGAAGTGCGCCTGGTGCTGGGTGAGCGCCTCGGGGAGCTGCGTGACCCACCCAGCACGCAGCTGGCCGGCAAGCTCTTCGTGGGCTCGCCCGAGGAGGCACGCGGTCACAGCTTCGCCGTGGTGTTCGTGCCCGGACTCGCCGAGAAGCTCTTCCCCAAGAAGGTGCTGGAAGACCCGATCCTGCTCGACCCCGTGCGCGCCGCGATCTCGCCCGCGCTGATCACGGTGCCCGAGCGCGTGGCCGAGGAGCGCCTCGCGCTGCGCCTCGCCGTGGGCGCCGCCGAGCGCGCCATCGTGCTGAGCTGGCCGCGCGTGGACACCGAGCGCGGCCGTCCGCGCGTGCCATCGTTCTATGGCCTCGAGGTGGTGCGCGCCGCCGAGGGCACGCTGCCCGACTGGAGCGCGCTCGAGAAGCTGGCGCTGCACGGCGCCGCGAGCCGCCTCGGCTGGCCCGCGCCGGAGCGTCCCACGGACGCCATCGACGAGGCCGAGTACGACCTGGCGACGCTGGCGCAGGCGCTCGGCAAGGGCGGCGCGACCGGCGCGACCACGGGTGCCGCGCGCTACCTGCTGGAGGCCAACCCGCACCTCGGCCGAGCCCTGCGCGCGCGGGCGCGTCGTCATGGGGTGGCGCGCTTCCTGCCCGAGGACGGCTTGGTGTCACCCAGCGCGCGCGCGGCCGAGGCCCTCGCGAAGCACCGCCTGGCCGCCCGGCCCTACAGCGCCACCGCGCTCGAGCGCTATGCCCGCTGCCCCTACCAGTTCTACCTGCACTCGGTCGCGCGTCTCTCGCCGCGCGAGGTGCCCGAGCGCGTGGAGGGCCTCGACCCGCTCACGCGGGGCAGCTTCATCCACGAGGCGCAGTTCCGCATCCTGCGCTCGCTCCGTGACCAGGGTGCGCTGCCCCTCGACTCGGCCCGCCTCGCGCTGGCCCGCGCCGAGGTGAACCGCGTCTTCGCGGAGGTGGAGCACGAGTACCGCGAGCGGCTGGCGCCCGCCATCGAGGACGTCTTCCGCAGCCACGTCGACGCCATCCATGCGGACCTGCTCGAGTGGGTGGCGCGGCTCGCGGAACCGGAGGCCGCGGGCGCTGCGTTCGTGCCAACGCACTTCGAACTCGCCTTCGGGCTGCCCGCCCGGGACGGTCACGACGAGGCCTCGCGTCGCGAGCCGCTGCCGCTCGCGGCGGGGGTCACGCTGCGCGGGTCCATCGACCTGGTGGAGCGCCGTGGTCGCGGCCTGCGCGCCACCGACTACAAGACGGGTCGCAATTCGACGCCGGCGCGCTTGCGGCTGGGCGGCGGCCAGACCCTCCAGCCGGCGCTGTACGCCATGGCCCTCGAGGCGCTCTTCCCCGAGGACGAGGTGAGCGGCGGACGCCTCTACTTCTGCACCACCCGCGGGGACTGGGGCGCGCGCGAGGTGCCGCTCGACGAGATCACGCGCGGCGGCGTGCGCGACGTGCTCGCGGCCATCGACGGCGCGCTCGCAGACGGCTTCCTGCCGCCCGTCCCGCTCGAGGACCGCACGCGCAGCGAGTGCACGCGCTGCGACTACCTGGGCGTGTGTGGCGAGGGCGAGGCCCGCCGCGTGGCCAACAAGGTGGCGCGCGCCACGGCCAAGTCGCGCGGGACCGGCGACGAGGCCGAGCAGGGCAAGCGCTTGATCCAGCTGGACCTCGTACGGAGGCGCGAGTGACCACCCTCCTCGGCGACGACGCCGCGCGCGCGGCCATCCGCAGCGACCTCGACACCACGCTGGTGGTGGAGGCCGCGGCGGGCACGGGCAAGACCACCGAGCTGGTGCGCCGCATCGTGGCGCTGGTGGCCCGCGGCGAGCGCCTCTCGCGCATGGCCGCCGTGACCTTCACGGACAAGGCGGCGGGCGAGATGAAGCTGCGTCTGCGGCGTGGGCTCGAGCAGGCCCGCCAGCAGGCCCTCGCGTCGCGCGGCGCGGGAGAGGCTGGCGCGGAGCAGCGCGTCGCGCACCTCGAGCAAGCGCTGGCCGAGCTCGAGGTGGCGCGCATCGGCACCATCCACGCGTTCTGTGCGGACCTCCTGCGCGAGCGGCCGATCGAAGCCAACGTGGACCCGTCGTTCGAGATGGCCAGCGAGGACCAAGTGGCCGCGCTGCTCGAGCGCGCCTTCGACGACTGGTTCACGCGCACGCTGGTCGCCCCTCCCGCGGTGCTCACGCGGCTCTTGCGGCGTGGCGGCTTCGACGACGACCGAGGCGCGAGCGGCATGCTGCGCGCGGCCGCCCTCACGCTGGTGGACGACCGGGACTTCGACGCGCCCTGGCCGCCGCCGCCCAGCTTCGATCGCGAGCGCGCCATCGACGAGCTGGTGGAGGCGCTGCTGGGCATCGACGCGCTGGCGGCCGAGGGCAGCTCCGGCAGCCGCCTCGTGACCTCGCTGCAGCTGCTGGTGGCACCGGCCACCGAGGCCTCCGCCCGCGAGCGACGCGTGGGGCTGGGTCGCGACTACGACGGCCTCGAGGCACAGCTGTGCGCGCTCCCCACCAAGTGGGACGCGTGGAAGTTCGAGGGCTACCCGCGCGAGTTCCCGGCCGGGGTGCGCGACGAGCTGCTGCAGCGCCGCAGCGACATCAAGGACGCCCTCACGCGCTTCGCCGAGCAGGTGGAGGCCGAGCTGGCCTCGGCGCTTCGCGAGCTGCTGCGCGACGTGGTGCACGACTACGAGGCCCTCAAGGGGCGCGCGGGCTGGCTCGACTTCACCGACCTCCTGCTGCGCACGCGCGAGCTGCTGGTGCGCGACGAGAGCGTGCGCACGGCCTGGCAGCGCAGCTTCAGCCACCTCTTCGTGGACGAGTTCCAGGACACGGACCCCCTGCAGGCCGACATCCTCCTGCTGCTGGCCAGCGACCCGGACGCCGCGCTGCCCGGGCTCGCCCAGCAGCGCGAGGCCTGGCGCGTGGCGCAGGTGGTGCCCGGCAAGCTCTTCGTGGTGGGCGACCCCAAGCAGAGCATCTACCGCTTCCGGCGCGCCGACGTGCGCATCTACGAAGGGGTGAAGCGGCACCTCGCCGCGGGTGGAGCGTCCGTGCTCTACCTGAGCACCAGCTTCCGCTCGCTGCCCGGTATCCAGGCGCTGGTGAACGCGGCCTTCACCCCCACCATGCTGGCCACCGAGGACGGTGCGCAGGCGCGCTACGTGGCGCTCGAGCCCTTCCGCGCGGCGAGCAGCACGCAGCCGAGTGTGGTGGCCCTGCCGGCGCCCACCGCGCGGCTGTGGCGCGAGGGGCCCGTGAAGAGCTCGGTCGAGCAGTCGCTCCCCGACGCCGTCGGCGCGTTCGTGGCGTGGCTGGTCAACGCGTCGGGCTTCACGGTGGAAGAAGGCGGTGAGCGCGTGCCCGTGGCGCCGCGGCACGTCTGCCTGCTCTTCAAGAGCCTGCACTCGTCCTACAAAGAAGACCCGGTGCGCGGCTACGTGGACGCGCTCGAGCGCCGCCAGGTGCCGCACGTGTTGATGGGTGGGCGCACCTTCCACGATCGCGAGGAGGTGGGCGCGCTGCGTCAGGCGCTCAGCGCCATCGAGTGGCCTGACGACGAGCTGGCCGTCTACGCCGCCCTGCACGGCCCCTTCTTCGCGCTGAACGACGACGTCCTCTTGGCCTACAAGGACACACTCGGGCACCTCTCGCCGGTGCGCCGAGTCTTGCCGGAGCAGCTCCTCGGCGACGAGCAGCTCGAGGCCGTGCAGGCGGCGCTCGACGTGCTGCGGCGCCTGCACGTGCGACGGAACCGGCGACCCATCGCGGAGTCCGTCGGGGTGCTGCTGGCCGAGACCCGCGCGCACGCGTCCCTCGCGTTCTGGCCCTCGGGCGAGCAGGCCCTCGCCAACATCCTGCGCATGGTCGATCACGGGCGGCGCTTCGACGCGCGCGGGACCACGTCGTTCCGCGCGTTCGTGACGTGGCTCGACGGGGCCGCGGACACGGAGCGCAGCTCGGGCAACGCGCCCATCGTGGAGGAGGGCGCCGAGGGCGTGCGGGTCATGACCGTGCACAAGGCCAAGGGCCTCGAGTTCCCGGTGGTGATCCTCTGCTCGCCCACCGAGAACGCCGCGTGGAGCCGGCCGTCGCGCTTCGTGGACGCCGAGCGGGGCCTCGCCGTGCGGTCGCTCGCGGGGTGCCTGCCGATCACGCTGCGTGACCACGCAGACGAGGTGCTGGCCGCCGACCGCGCCGAGGCGCTGCGCCTGCTGTACGTGGCGAGCACGCGCGCCCAGGACCTCTTGGTGGTGCCCACCACGGGCCTCGGAGAGCACCCCGACTGGTGGCTGACACCGCTCGCGAACGTGCTGCACCCGGCGGGTCCCCTCAAGCGCGCGAGCACCCCTGCGCCGCTCTGCCCGGCCTTCGGCGAGAGCAGCGTGCTGGACGCCGAGCGCCCCGACGAGACGGTCCGGCCAGGCCTGCACGAGGGCCTCGCCGGTGGGGTGAGCGCGGTCTGGTGGGACCCGGCCCTGCTGCCGCGCGTGGACGACCCCGGCGGCAGTCGCAACGCGGCGCTGCTCACGGAGGACGCTGCGGGGCAGGCGCTGGCGGGCGCGACCGTGTATCGCACCTGGCGAGACGACCGCGCGGCCCTGCGCGAAGTGGCCTCGCAGCGCGAGCACCGCGCTCAGCCCGTCACGGCGGCCTCGAAGGACCCCGAGACGACGCGCTGGGTGCGGGGTGGGCACGACGTCGCGCTCGAGCGCACCAGCGCTTCCGGAAGTGATCGCCCGCGCGGGCCACGCTTCGGCACCCTGGTGCACGCGCTGCTGGCCGAGCTGCCGCTCGACACCGACGCGCGCGCCTGCGAGGACCTGGCGCACGCCCACGGCCGCCTGCTGGGGGCCACGCCCGACGAGGTGCACGCTGCCCAGCTGGCCGCGCTCGCCGCCTTCGCGCACCCCGTGATGCAGCGTGCCCGCGCGGCCGACGCGCTCCGGCGCGAGACGCCCATGCTGCTGCGCACGCCGGACGGAAGCCTCATCGAGGGCATCGTGGACCTGGCGTTCCGCGAGGGCGAGCAGTGGACCGTGGTCGACTTCAAGACCGACCTCGGCGAGGCTGCGGCGCCGCACTATCTCGTGCAGGTGCGCCTCTACGCCGACGCCATCACCCGGGCGACGGGCCAGCCCGCCAAGGCGCTTCTCTTCGGGGTGTGACCCCGGCATCCTCGCGGCCCAGAAACTCCGCCAAGAAACACCCCATGACCAGCTTTCGCCTCGACGCTCCCTTGCTCGCCCCGAACCTCGCCTCCGTGCCGCAGCGCGCGCGTGACATCGCCGAGCGCGGCTTCGACGGCACCTTCACCTTCGAGGGGCCGCACGAGCCCTTCATGCCGCTGCTGCTCGCGGCCGAGCACACGTCGCTCGAGATCGCCACCGGCGTGGCCATCGCCTTCGCGCGCACGCCCATGACGGCGGCCAACCTCGCGTGGGACCTCCAGCACTTCAGCCAGGGGCGCTTCACGCTGGGCCTCGGCTCGCAGGTGAAGCCGCACGTGGAGGCGCGCTACAGCATGCCCTGGGGCAAGCCGGTCTCGCGCATGCGCGAGTTCGTGCAGGCCTACCACGCCATCTTCGACAGCTGGATCGACGGCACCAAGCTGGACTTCCGCGGCGAGTACTACACGCACACGCTGATGCCGCCCATGTTCCGCCCGGGCAAGCTCGGCGCGCCCCGCCCCAAGGTCACGCTCGGCGGCGTGGGCAACAACATGCTCGAGTGCGCGGGCGAGGTGGCCGACGGACACCTGGTGCACCCCTTCCACACGCTCACCACGCTGCGGGACACCACACTGCCGGCCCTCGAGCGTGGCCTCGCCCGCAGCGGGCGCACGCGCGACCAGCTCGAGCTGTCGGTGCAGGTGCTGGTGGTCAGCGGCCGCGACGACAAGGAGCTCAGGGGCGTGCGTGAGGCGGCCCGCGCGCAGATCGCGTTCTACGGGTCCACGCCGGCCTACCGCCACGTGCTCGAGGCCGAGGGCTACCCCGAGCTGCACACAGAGCTGCACGCGCTGTCCAAGCAGGGCAAGTGGATGGACATGGCCGCGCGCATCGACGACACGTTGCTCGCCAAGGTGGCGTGCATGGGCACCCCCGACGAAGTGGCCACGGAGATGAAGGCTCGCTACGCGGGGGTCGCCCAGCGCGTGGCCATCGCGACGCCCATCGCCCTCAGCGCCGAGTGCGAGACCGCGCTCGTGGCGGCGCTGCGGTAGGCTGCGGCATGTCCGAGCCCGAGCACGTCGAGTCGTTGCTGACCACCCCCGCGTTCCGCCTCGAGCGCATCGTGTCTCGCGGGCACGCGTCCCCCGAGGGCTTCTGGTACGACCAGGACGAGCACGAGTGGGTCTGCCTGCTCTCGGGCGCAGCCACGCTCGAGGTGGAGGGCCAGGACCCCGTCTCGCTGCGGGCTGGCGGCGTGCACCTCCTGCCCGCCCGGACGCGCCACCGCGTGGCCTCGACGAGCCCCACGGAGCCCACCGTGTGGCTCGCGCTCTTCTTCACGCAGGCGCCCCTCGGCGCGCTCTCGGCCGAGCACGTGGCGCGCATCGTGAGCCACATGAACGACGACCACGGCGACTCGCTGCTGGACTACGCGCGCCACCTGGCGGGCGCGCCCAGTGCCACCGCTGCACGCATGACCCAGGTGGATGCCGTTGGCTTCGGCATGACCGCCGAGACCCCGGACGGGCCCCGTCAGCTGCGGCTGCCGTTCGACGAGCCCATCGCGGACGCGAAGGACGCTCGCGTGGCGTTGGTGGCCATGGCGAAGCGGGCCCGGGAGCTCGCGGCGCCTGCTACGCTGCGCTCATCATGACGTCTCCCGCGCCCACGCCTCCCACCCTCGCCGACGTGGTGCAGGCGCGCGAGCGCATCCGCGACGCCCTCACGCTCACGCCGCTGACCTTCTCGCAGACGCTCTCGGAAATCACCGGCGCGCGCGTCTTCCTCAAGTTCGAGAACCTCCAGTTCACCGGCAGCTTCAAGGGGCGCGGCGCGCGCAACCGCTTGCTGAACGTGCAGAAGGGGCGCGGCGTCATCGCCATGTCGGCCGGCAATCACGCGCAAGGCGTGGCGCACCACGCTTCGCTGCTGGGCCTCTCGAGCACCATCGTCATGCCGGAGAACACGCCCTTCACCAAGGTGGCGCGCACGCGCGCGCTGGGCGCCACCGTCGAGCTGGCCGGCCGCGACGTGATGGAGTCCGCGGTGCGCGCGCGCGAGCTGGCGGTGGAGCGCGACCTCGAGTTCATCCACCCGTTCGACGACCCGGCCGTGGTCGCCGGGCAGGGCACGCTCGGGCTCGAGATGCTGGAGCAGCGCCCCTCGCTCGACATGATCGTGGCGTCCGTGGGCGGCGGCGGCATGCTCTCGGGCATCGCGCTCGCGGCGAGCGGCCACGACCGCCCCGTCCAGCTGGTGGGCGTGCAGAGCGAGCGCTACCCGTTCATGGCCGACCACCTGCATGGCAGCGCGTCGAGCGCCGTCGCGGGCTCCACGGTGGCCGACGGCATCGCGGTGTCGCAGCCCGGGACCATCGGGCGAACCGTCTTGGCCGCCCAGCACGCCGAGGTGCTGGTGGTGCGCGAGGCCACCATCGAGCGGGCCATCGCCATGCTGCTCGAGATCGAGAAGACCGTGGTGGAGGGCGCCGGCGCTGCCCCGCTGGCCGCATGCCTGGAGCACCCGGAATTCTTCGCCGGGCGCGAGGTGGGCCTGGTGCTCTCGGGCGGCAACATCGACCCGCGCACGCTGGCCGTGGTCACGCTGCGCGGCCTCGCCAACCAGGGGCGCCTCAACCGCGTGCGCGTCGAGCTCGACGACCTGCCTGGGCGCCTCGCGCTGGTGTCCAAGGTCATCGCCGAAGCGGCCGCCAACGTGGTGCAGGTGGACCACGACGGACTCGGCTCCACGGGGGCGCGCAGCACCGTGCTCGACCTGCGCATCGACACCCTGGACGCTGCCCACGCGGCCGAGGTGATCGACCGCCTACACGCTGCGGGCGTGCGGGCCGAGCTAATGCCCTGGTAGACCCGAAGTATACAAGGTACACTCGACGCGCATGAGTGCCCACCCCCCCAAGCACAGCCGTGCAGCGTCGTTCGGCTACATCATCCTCGCGTACGTGGTGGCCATCGCCGCCGCGTACGTCACGGTCACCTACTTCCCGCTCGCGTCACCGCTCTACACCGCCTTCCTCGCAGACTTCGTCGCCACCTGCGCCGTCTTCGCGTTCAGCGTGGTGTTCAGCAACTCGAGCTTCTACGACGCCTACTGGAGCGTCATCCCGCCGCTGATCGGCGTGTACTTCTGGACCCACGCGGCCCCCGACGCCGAGCTCACGCGCCAGGCCCTGTGCCTCGGCCTGTGCACGCTCTGGGCGGTGCGGCTCACCTACAACTGGTCCGTGGGCTGGACCGGCCTGCACCACGAGGACTGGCGCTACGTGGACATCAAGGCGAAGACCGGCAAGCTCTACTGGCCGGCCAGCTTCGCGGGCATCCACATGTTCCCCACCGTGGAGGTCTTCCTCGCGTGCTTGCCCATGTGGCCCGCCCTGACCTCGAACGCGCCGCTCACCTGGGTGGACGGCGTCGCCACCGTGGTGACCCTCGTCGCCATCCTCATCGAGGCCGTGGCCGACGAGCAGCTGCGCGCGTTCGGCAAGACGCGCAAGCCCGGCCAGCTGATCCAGACGGGCCTCTGGCGCTACTCGCGGCACCCCAACTACTTCGGTGAGCTCACGTTCTGGTGGGGCATCTTCCTGTTCGGCTTCGCCGCCTCGCCCGCGGACTGGTCCTGGACCATCGTAGGCACGGCGCTCATCACGCTGATGTTCTTCTTCATCAGCGTGCCCATGATGGAGCAGCGCCAGCTGGCGAAGCACCCGCACTTCCAGCAGGTCATCGCGAGCACCTCCATGCTCATCCCCTGGTTCCACCGCGGCGGCAGCGCGTCGCCCTCTCCCTCGGAGTAGCCCATGTCTCGCAGCATCCTCTCGGACGACAAGATCCACCCCGCGGCCCGCGCCAAGATCGAGAGCAACCACTCCGATATCGTGGCCGAGGTGCAGGCCGCCATCGCCAAGCACGACGTGGTGGTGGTGGGCATGGCCCAGAACCCGCACCCGAAGCGCGTGCGCAAGGCGCTCAACGCGAAGGGCGTGAAGCACGAGTACCTCGAGTACGGCAGCTACACGAGCCAGTGGCGGCGGCGCACGGCGCTCAAGATGTGGACCGGCTGGCCCACGTTCCCCATGTGCTTCCACAAGGGTGTGCTGGTCGGCGGGGCCAACGAGCTGATCGCGCTGCTGGACAGCGGCGAGCTGCGCTGAGGCTCCCGCGGCACCGACGGAAGCGGCCCGTGCGCCTTGCAATCGCGTGCGCTTCCGTCGGATTCTTCGGCCCTCATGAACGTCCTCGTCGTCAATTGCGGTAGCTCCAGCATCAAGCTCGACCTGCTCGATCCGTCCACCGGCAACCGTATCGCCACAGCCAGCGTGGAGCGCGTGGGCAGCGAGGGCTGCTCCTTCGCGGTGAACAAGGGCACGCCCGAGACGCTGCCCTCTGCCGACCACCGCGCGGCGTTGCAAGCCGTGCTGCCCAAGCTCACCGGGGACCAGAAGGTCTCGGCCGTGGGCCATCGCGTGGTGCACGGCGGCGAGCGCTTCAACGCGCCGGTGCGCATCGACGACGCCGTGGAGGCGGCCATCGAGGCGTTGATCCCGCTGGCCCCGCTGCACAACCCCGGCAACCTGGCGGGTGTCCGCGCGGCGCGGGCGCTGTTGCCCGACGTGCCGCACGTGGCGGTCTTCGACACGGCCTTCCACGCCACCCTGCCCACGCGCGCCAAGATGTACGCGCTGCCCACCGCGCTGGCCGAGAAGCACGGCGTGCGCCGCTATGGCTTCCACGGGCCGAGCCACCAGTACGTGGCCAACCGCGCCGCCGAGGCGCTGGGCGAGGACATCCGCCAGCTGCGCATCATCACCTGTCACCTCGGCAATGGCGCCAGCATCGCGGCCATCGAGAACGGCCGCTCGGTGGAGACCAGCATGGGGCTCACGCCGCTCGAGGGCCTGGTCATGGGCACGCGCGCGGGTGACGTGGACGCGGGCGCGCTGCTCACGCTGATGCGCTCCGAGAACCTCGACGTGGACGGCCTCGACAAGCTGCTCAACAAGGAGTCGGGCCTCGCCGGCTTGAGCGGCGTGGGCAACGATCTGCGCGACATCGAGGCGCGCGCGGCCGAGGGTGACGAGCGCTGTCGCCTGGCCATCCAGGTGTTCTGCCACCGCTTGCGCAAGTACATCGGCGCGTACGCGGCGGTGCTGGGCGGCGTGGACCTGATCGTGTTCACGGCCGGCATCGGCGAGAACAGCGCCGTCATTCGGCACCGCGTGCTGCAGCGCCTCGACTTCCTGGGCGCGCGCCTCGACGAGGACAAGAACCGCACGGTGAAGGTCACGCGGGAGGCGCCCACCGCGGTCATCTCCGAAGACCACTCGCGCACGCGCCTGATGGTGGTGGCCACGGACGAGGCGCAGGCCATCGCGAGCGACACCGCCAAGCTGGCCGGAGAAGCCGACAAGGTGGGCGCGGGCCGCATCCCCATCGCCATCAGCGCGCGCCACGTGCACTTGAACCGCCAGACCGTGGCGCTGCTCTTCGGCGAGGGCGCGAAGCTCACCGAGTACAAGCCGCTCAGTCAGCCAGGGCAGTTCTCGTGCAACGAGAAGGTGAACCTGATCGGCCCGAAGGGCCGCATCGACGGCGTGCGCATCCTCGGCCCCGTGCGCGCGCAGAACCAGATCGAGATCTCACGCACCGACGAGTTCAAGCTGGGCGTGGACGCCCCCGTGCGCGACAGCGGCGACGTGGCCAACAGCGCGCACATCACGCTCGAGGGGCCGGCCGGAACGGTGCAGCTCACCGAGGGCCTGATCTGCGCGCGCCGCCACATCCACATGCACACCGACGATGCCGCCCGCTTCGGCGTGGCCGACAACGACGTGGTCGAGGTGGCCGTGGACAGCGCGGGCCGCGACCTCATCTTCGGCGACGTCCTCATCCGCGTGAGCGACAAGTACGCCCTCGAGATGCACCTCGACACCGACGAAGCCAACGCCGCGGAGATCACCCCCGAGGTGGACGGCGCGCTGGCGTCCACGCAGGGCAGCGTGCGGCTGCTGAGGAAGCGCACGGAGTTCGTCCACAGCTGAGGCGCGGCGGGTGGTCGAGGGGCCTAGCTGATCCTCTCGATCCAGGAATCCATCCTGTTTCAAGGCACTTGGGCACGAGCGCGCCCGCAGTGGACGGGCGAAGGAATACTTCTGTATTTCGAGCCTGGCCACGAGGACGTAGGCCGCGCTCGGGCGATTTACCGCCCCCTCGCCTACTGGTACGTGAAGCGCAGGTCGTAATCGCAGATCTGATAGACGTCGCCCTCTTGGATCGCGCGGCTGTCGATCTTGCCGCCCTGGAAGTCGATGCCGTTCGTGCTGCCGAGGTCCTTCATGTAGTAGACCCCGCCGTGGTAGACGACGGCGGCGTGGCGGCGCGAGATGTTGCCGTCCTTGATGGCCAGGTCGGCGGACTTGCTGCTGCGGCCGAGCACGAACTCGTCCTTGTTCACCGGGTACTTCTGACCGTTGAAGATGATGAACAGCGAGGGCTTGGACGGCGCCGGGGGCGGCACGCTGGGCAGGCGCGGCGGCGCGGCCGGCAGCGGCGGCACCGGGGCCTTGGCGGCGATGGGCGCGGCCGGCAGGGGCGGGACGAAGG
>CAZEAA010000015.1:21985-33036 GCA_964510015.1 uncultured Sandaracinaceae bacterium | reverse complement strand
CCATGCACATGGACCTGCCGGACTCGCAGTACTGGCCGGACTGGGAGCTGAACGTCACCAGCACCAACCACGTGCTCGGTGTGTCGGCGCAGGCAGGCGTGCCGGCCGGCCCGGACCGTGGCGACTCGCACTTCGACCTGACGTACAACGAGCAGGCCGGGCAGTTCACGGGCCGCGGGGCGCGCAGCTACATGTCCATGGTCAACGGTCAGCGCCGGCGGTGCACGGTGGAGTTCGACACGCTGCTGCGTCGCCTCGACCGCTGAGCCCTCACAGCCGGTAGAAGCGGCGCGCGTTGTCGAACAGCACGGCCCCCCGCTGGGCGGGCGTCAGGGCGGCGTCCTGCATGGTGCGGTCCAGCGTGGCCACCCAGAACCCGTACGGGGCCGACACCGCGTCCATCGGGAAGTTGGAGCCGAACATGCAGCGCTCGGGGCCGAAGGCATCCAGCACGAAACGCACGTGGGGGCCGAGGCGCTCGCAGAGCTCGTCCAAGGGTGGCGGCTCGGGCCGCTGGTGGTAGCCGAAGCCAATCACGGGCATGAGCATGCCGCTCAGCTTCACGTGCACGTGCGGTGAGCTGGCCATGCGCAAGATCCCATCGCGCCAGCGTGCCGCGATGTCGGCGCGCTCGGCCGGTGTGGTGCCCAGACCACCGAAGGGTCCTTCGAGCGCCACCGGTGTGCCCATGTGGCACAGCACCAGTGGGGTCTCGGGGTGCGCCTCGGCCAGCTGCGCCAGCTCCGGGAGCTGGGTGCTGTAGACGAACGCGTCGAAGCTCAGCCCGCGCTCGCCCAGCAGGGCGTAGCCCTTCCGAAAGGCCGGCAGCCGAGACAGGCCAGCGCGCGCCCAGTCCATGACACCCTTGGCGCTCGAGTGGGCCAGCTTGTCGCGCACGCCGCGAAAGCGACGGTTCTCGCGCTGGTGTGCGTCCAGCAGCGCGCCGAGCTTCTTGGACGTGAGGTCCACCGCCCCCACCACACCCCACGGCGGGTCGCGCAGGCTCCCGAGCCAGTGGCTCTCGCCCGCCAGCCCCAGCTTGTGCACGGGCACGTAGCCGGCCTCCACGTGCACGTACTGGCCCACGCGCGGCCCCGCGAGCGCGCGGTAGTCGGCGGGCAGGAAGGGGTTCAAGAGGAAGCGCGGGTCCCCCAGGAAGTCCTGCACCGGACTCGGCATGAGCGCCTGGGCCACGCGTCGCAGCGCGGCCGGGTGCGCGCCCAGCGCCCACACGAATGGGGTGACGGTACGAGGCGTGTGCCGGGGGTCCCAGAGGTGGATGTGCGCGTCGACGATGTCGTGTCGCAGGGGACTCACCATGAGACCGAGCCCTTCAGTCGAGCAAGCAGATCTGCCGGCGCACGCGGTCGAGCCCGCCACGCCCGTCGCGCATCGTGAATTCGAAGCGCACGCGCGTCCCGCCAGGGAACGAGCCCTCCTCGGGGGGCAGCCACTCCACGTCGGCCACGTCCCCGTCTTCGTCGATGAACGTGAAGGTGCGCTGCATCTCGCCGGCCGTGGCCAGCGACGTGATCTGCAGCGACTCGGTCACCTCCGTGAGCTCGTCGTCCACGACGGCGTCGTAGTCCTCGCGCGCGTTGCCGGCGGGGATGAGCACCATGAGCAGCGGCTCGTCGCCCACGTGCGCCTCGGGGAGGCCCATACCCATGCAGCCCTCGGCCGGGTCGGTGGGCGCGGGCACGCTGTCCCAGACCTCGCCGTCCAGCGTGAGGCTCGCGATGCCGGGGTTGGCGTTGCTCTGCGCGTCGCCACGCAGCAGCGTGACGGGTGTGGACAAGATGGCGCCGTCGTCGTCTTCGCTGCGGCAGGGGTTCACGCTCTCGCTCTCGAACAAGTTGGCGAGGCCGGTGATGGTGGCCAGCTGCCCCTGGCACACGGCGCCCATCATCAGCAGGCGGTCGGTCACCCCCAGCGCGTCGAGCTCGTCCTCGCTCGGGATGGTGAGCTGGAAGGTGGGGTCGCCCACGAAGTCGTTGCCGCTGCGCACCCCGCCCACCAGCACGGGGTTGCCCTCGTCATCGGTCGCGCAGAAGGGCACGCCGATGGTGGACTCCTGCGGCACACAGAACACCGCGAAGTAGCTGACGGGCAGCTCCTCGGCGGCGTGAGCCATGAGCAGCGTGAGGTTGAGCGTCTCCTCCGGCTCGGGGCGCGTGCGCGCGGGGTCGCCCTCCACCGAGAAGCGCACGCCGAGGGGCCGCGTCTTGTTCAGCAGCGAAGCGGGGTCCAGCGTCTCGCCGCAGCCCAGCAGGAGCAGGCAGCCGGTGAGCGTGATGAGCGCCCTCGTCATGGTGGTCTTGGTCAGCATCACAGCTCTCCCCGAATGCCGAGCGCCGGGATGATGGGCAACCCGCTGATGGGCGTCGACTCGGTGTAGTCGAAGTTGTAGATGAGGCCCTCTTGGTTCTGCTGGTTGTAGGCGTTCTGGATGTCGATGAAGAACGCGAGGGTGAACGAGCTCCAGATCCACTTCTTCTCGAGGCGCACGTCCAAGCGGTGGAACAGCGGGTTGCGCTGCGAGTTGGTCCGGCCGTCGATGGGGATGTAGACGTCGTTGAGCGCGTCGTACACCGAGCCGACGATGGGCGTGCTGGGGTTGCCGCTCACGACGCGCACGGTGCCACCGAGGCTCCAGTTGCGCGGCAGGTTGTAGGTGAACGACAGCGTGAGGATGTGGGTCTGGTCGAAGTCGAACAGGCGCCACTCGGCGTCCGGGTCGTTCGGGTGGTCCAGGCGCTCACTGCGCGAGAGCGTGTAGCTCAGGTAGCCCACGTAGTGGCCGTGGTCGGGGTTGA
Organism: uncultured Sandaracinaceae bacterium; assembly: GCA_964510015.1. GTDB lineage: Bacteria > Myxococcota_A > Polyangia > Polyangiales > Houyiibacteriaceae > JADJJE01. Next base: position 30,220 of record CAZEAA010000015.1, on the reverse strand, counting down.
TGCGCGCGCTCAGCTCCATGCCGTAGATGCGTCCGCGCCCGCCGTTCTCGAAGCGGGGCTCTACGCCACCCTGGATCGCCACCACGCGGTTCCAGAGCGGCTTGTAGAAGCCCTCGAGGCCCACCGTCATACCTGGGTGGAAGTCCCAGTCCGCGCCGGCGCCGAAGTGCGCCGAGTGGATGGGCTCGAGGTTCTCGTTGCCGATGGTGTCGTTGCTCTCCGCGAACTCGGGCGGCTGGCTGTAGACGCCGGCCGCTGCCTTGAAGCGCAGCGTGGGGGTGACGCTCCCCATCACGGAGAGGCGCGGGTTGAAGACCCACTGGTTGATCTCGCCGAAGTAGTCCACGCGCGTGCCCAGCACCACGCGCATGGGCGCGGCGTCGATGTTGGTCTCGAAGTAGAAGCCGGGGCGCACCACCACGGTGTCGAGCGCCACGTTGACCGTCTCGCGGCCGGCCAGCGGACCCGCGTCGGCGCCGCCGCCCTCGCTCTGGCCGGGCTGCGGGCCGTTGTAGGTCAGCTTCACGGGCGTGATGAACAGGTCGGAGCCCACCAAGAGCCGCACGTGCTCGTTGATCTGCATGCGGCGCTCGTAGCGCGAGTAGATCTGGCGGAAGCGACCGTCGAAGCCGAGCGAGCCCAGGCTGAAGCGCGCCTGGATGGGGCCGAAGGTGACGGCCAGCTCCTGCTCGGTGTCGGCGTCCACCTGGCGGTCCCAGATGAACTGATGGTTGAAGAACCGGCTCGTCAGGCTGGCGTTGCCGCGCGCGGCGGGGTCGTCCCCGAAGGAGTCCTCGATGTTCAGGGCGAAGCGGTCGCTCGACCCGTAGATCAGCATGCGCAGCCGGTCGCGCGGGTTGGGCCGCCACGTCGCGAAGAGCTGGTAGTCGTAGTAGACGGGCGCCGCGGTGACGCCCACGTCCTCGGGGACGATGGACTCGAACACCAAGTCGATGAGGCTGCGCCGCGCGGCGACCGCGATGGCGAAGTTCTCGGTGATGGGGCCCTCGGCGATGACCGAGATGTCGATGGCGCTGGCTTCGAGCACGCCGTGGAACCCGTCGGTGGCCGGGTCGCGCAGGCTGACCTCCAAGATACCGCCGGTGCGGCGCCCGTAGCGCGACGAGAAGTTGCCGGGGTAGAAGTCGATGCTCTCGAGCAGGCGCGAGTTGATCACGCTCTTGAGGCCGCCGAAGTGATAGAGGAGCGGCACCGAGACGCCCTCGAAGAACACCTCGCTGTCTCCGGGGGCCGAGCCACGCACGATGAGCGCGCCGGCGCCGAAGGGCGGGCGGGCCACGCCGGGCAGGATCTCCACGGCGCGCAGGGCGTCGCCACCCGTGCCGGGGATGATGCGCAGCTGCTCGCCGCGGATGGTGCGGCGCGTGATCTCGCGCGGCGGCGCGTCCACCACGGCCACGGCGCCGAACTCCTCTTCGTCTTCTTCCACTGGGGCAGGCGGCGCGGGCAGGCGGTAGACCAGGTCGGTGCTCTCGCCCTCGGCGACGGCCTCCTGATACGCGAGCGGCTCGGCCTCGGCCACGGTCACGCGCACGTCGTATACGCCGGGCGGCAGCTCCTCGAACGCGAAGCTGCCCTGCGCGTCGGTCGTCCCGCGCCGCACCACGGCTTCGTCGGCGCTGACGATCAGCACGGCCGCGCCCTCCACCGGGCTGTCTTCGTGCGTGCGCAGGACGCCCGTGAGGGTGCCGAGCGGCGGACGCTCAGGGGAGTCACCGCCAGCGGCGGGAGCACGGAACGCGTAGGCGTAGCGGATGCGCGCCGCCATGGGCTCGAGGTTGCGACGCGCGGGCTCGAAGACGAACTGCGCGATGGCGGCGAGGGCCGCAGCGTCCAGCTCGGGCGACAGGCCCTCGAGCACGCGCGCCTCGCTGACGCCGCCGTCCACGCCGACGATCAGCTCGATCAGCACCGCCGGCTCGCTCAGCCCGTCGAGCGCGCCTTCGGGCAGCTCGGCGTCCACGAAGCGGAGCACGCGCGGCGGCGTGAGCACCGGGGCCGGCGTGGCCGGGGCGTCCGCTGGCGCGGGCTGCGCGAGCAGCGTGGGGGGCGCGGTCAGCACGACGGAAAGGCATCCCGTCGTGGCGACCAAGCAAGCGAGCGCGTGAGAGCGGTGGGTCAGCACCCGCGCAGGATAAACGCTGCCGGTCCGCCGACAAGTCGCCTGTTTGGGTACCTCTCAGCCTCGGGCTGACCCGAGCGTGATGCACGGGCCGCCCACCTGCGCCTGCCACCACGCGCGCTCGTCGGGCCGGTGCGTCACGAACAGCACGGTGCTCGCGGTCTGCGTGCACAACGAGCCCACCAGCTCCAGCACATGCTCACGATTGTCGGCGTCGAGCCCTGCGGTGGGCTCGTCCAGCACCACCAGCGGCGGCACCTTGATGGCCGCGCGCGCCACCAGCACCAAGCGCTGGTGCCCGAACGAGAGCTCCCGGAAGGCGTCGTCGGGGTGCAGCCCGAGGCCCAGCCAGTGGAGCCAGCGCAGGGCTCGCGCCTGTGCGCGCGGGCCCGGCGCCTCGTACAGCCCGATGCTGTCGAACAGCCCGCTGATGAGCACCGTCAGAACGCTCGCGCTCACGCGGTAGTCGCGGTGCAGGCGCCCGCTCACCAGCCCCACGTTGCGCTTGACGTCCCAGACGCTCTCGCCTGTGCCGCGGCGCTGCCCGAAGAGCGTCAGGTCGTTCGCGTACGCCTGCGGGTGGTCGCCCGTGAACAGCTCGAGCAGGCTGCTCTTGCCCGACCCGTTGGGCCCCTCCACCAGTGTGTGCTGGCCCGCGCGCACCGTCATGTCGAGGCCCTCGAAGACCACCTGCTCGCCGTAGGCGATGCGGCCGTTGCGCAGCACGATCAGCGGCGTGCCTGGCGCAGAGGGCGCAACGGTCAAACGAGTCGGGTCGCCCTCGTGCCACGGCCCGTCGTCCACGGGCGGGGCGGGGCGGACCTTGGTCTCGTCCGTCGTGAGCGCCAGCCACGCACCGGCGCTCATGCGGCGCATGGCCCCGTCAGCGCCCAGCAACGTGACCTCGCGCAGCAGCCCCATCGGCAAGAGCCGCGCCGTGTCCGGGTGCCGAGGCGTGAACGTGCCAGCGACCACCACCGGGATCTCGGCGGCCACGTGCTCGAGCGCGTCGCGCAGCTCCGCGCAGGCGGCCACATCCAGGCCTTCGAACGGCTCGTCCAGCACCAACACGCTGGGTTCCGCGAGCAGCGCGCGCAGCAAGAGCACCTTGCGCGACTCCCCCGTGGACAGCTGTCGGTAGCCGCGGTCCAGCAGCGCGTCCAAGCGGAACGCGTGGCTCAGCGGGTGGGAAGTGCCGGCCTCTCCCACGAGCACGCGCACCGTCCGCCCCAGGTCCGCGCCGCCACGGAAGTTGCTCTCGTCTTCGATCAGCTCGCGCTCGTAGAACGCTTGCTGGGTCTCGGCCGAGAGCAGCTGCGCGCCGGGGTGGGTGTCCACCACGCGCTGGGCCTCACGGGACTTCCCGCTACCGTTCGGGCCGGTGATCAGATGCAAACCAGGGAGCATGCGGTCAGCCACCACGCGCGTAGTTGTCCACTAGGCGCAGTCCAGCAGCCACGCTCGGCGCCGCATTCTCCACGTAGATCGGCACTTGCAGCGCCCAGGATAGACGCACCCCCGTGAAGAGCACATCTTCGAAACCTACCGCCGACGCGAACCGCCCTGCCTCATTGACTCGGGAGTTGACGACTTCGAGCGCGGCTCCGCCGTTGCGCCGAGCCAGAGCAGCGAGTCCAGCTAGCGCCCACATCTCGATCGTACCCACGTCATCGAGGCTGATGCGCTGTGGGATCTTGTCTTCCCGGAACATTCGCAGAAACGAACCGGGCGTCCGGAACTGGTAGCGAAGGATCTCGGTCACCGCCGCGGTATATCGCGCCTTCGCAGGCTGCGCTATGGCGCCACGAGTGCTGCCATCGCGCGCGCCGATCGGTAGAGTGACGCCATGAGTTACCGGGACGAACTGGAAGCGGCGCACGCGCGCATCGAGGCGCTCTTGCGCCAGCTGGCCTCGACGCAGCCCGCGCGGGAGAGCGATGCTCTGCGTGCGATGAGCGAGGAACTCCGCGAGGCACGGCAGCTCCTCGCGACCCATGAGTCGCTCACGGCCCACACCCGAGCCAGCTCGGAGGCGCACGTGGCGTCCGTCAACGCGGTTCGCGCCGCCGAGACGGCGAGGGCGGAGGCGCTCCTCGAAGCCACGAAGCAAGCGGCGGAGGCTCACCTCAGGGACGCGGTGCAGGAGCGTCAGCAGGCCGAGCAGCGCCTCGAAGAGCTCGCTGGTCTCTCGCGCGCCGCCGCGCTTCGCACGTACCAGGAGCGGTTGGCCACGGTCACCGCCGAGCGCGCGACGCTGGCGGGCGACATCACCATGGCCACGACGGAGCCGAGCGCCGACGCGTCGATGGAAGAGCAGGTGCGCTTCACCATCGCCAAGAAGGCCGCCGCGATGAAGCAGCGCAGGGACGCGCAGCTGGCCGAGCACGAGGAGCGCTTGGCGCGGGTCTGCGCACGGTTGGCGCAGGCTCCACAGGAGTAGTCGGCGGGCCGGCTGGTCGCGTCACACCGAACGCACCGCTCGCCGTCGAGACAGCCTGATGCGCCGCGTGCGTTCGATGCGGTCGCTGGCGCTGATGCGGTGGCGGTGCCCCTCGAGCAGGTCGCTGCGCGTCACGATGCCCCGCAGCTCGCCGTCTTCGATGACGGGCAGGCGACCGACGCCCTCGTTGAGCATGAGGTTCGCGGCGTCCCGCAAGCTGGCAGATGCCCGAATCGACACCAGAGGCTTGCTCAGCAGCGCCTCGAGCCTGTCCGAGTCCACCCTCCACGCGAAGATGTCGCGCTGCGTGAGCACACCCAACACGTGCCCCTCCTCGTCCACTACTGGGAAGCCGTGGTGCTCGGTGGCCGGCCCGCCCGAGCGCAGCCACTCGCGCGTGGCGTCCAAGCTCTGACGGGCAGACAACGTGTGCACCTCGCGCAGCCCCACGTCGGCCACGAGCACCTGCTCGAGGTAGTCCGCTGCGTATTCCGAAGGGATGGACCGCCCGCGCCGCGCGATCTTCTCCGTCATGATGGAGTTCTTCATCAGCGTGCAGGACAGCAGGTAGGCCGCACCGCAGCCCCCGAGCAACGGCAGCAACGCCAGCGGTTGACGCGTGGCCTCGAAGGCGAACACCACCGACGCCAGCGGCGCGCGCGAGGCTCCTGCGAACAGCGCCGCCATGCCCACCAGCGCACCCACGCGGACGTCCATGCCCGCCAACGGCAGCAGCCCTCCCAGCGCCCCCGCGACCCCCGCGCCGATGCCGCCTCCGACGGTGAAGAGGGGCGCCAGCGTGCCGCCCGACGTGCCGCTGCCGAGCGAGAACAACCACGATACCAGCTTGCAGCCGCACAGGACCGCGAGGGCGCTGCCACCGAGATCACCGGACACCATCTGCTCGATGTTGTCGTAGCCCACGCCCATGGTGCGGGGCGCGAAGTAGCCGATCACCCCAACCGGGATTGCCCCCAGCGCCGGCCACCACATGAAGTGGATGGGCAAGCGCGCGAAGCCGTCCTCCACCGCGTACACCGCCTTGGTGATCAGGACCGCGGCGAACCCTGCCACGGCACCCACGGCCACATAGCCGGCGAGCGCCGACGGCGACGGAGCGAGCAGCTCGCGGACCTCGAACGCCGGAGCCGTCCCCTCGAACGCGATGCGCACACCAGCAGCGCTCACGCTGGCCAGGATGACCGGGACGAGCGAGCGCGGTCGGTACTCGAACAGCAGCAGCTCGATGGCTAACAGCACGGCCGACACGGGCGCTCCGAAGGTGGCCGACATGCCCGCGGCGGCGCCCGCGGCCAGCAGGGTCTTTCGCTCGTCCGCCGAGATCTTCATGTACTGCCCCACCAGCGAGCCCAATGCGCCGCCCGTCGCGATGATGGGCCCTTCGGCGCCGAACGGTCCGCCCGTGCCGATGGAGATCACGGCAGACAGCGGCTTCAGCAGCAGCACCCGCGCGGGGATCTTGCTCTGGTTGAAGAGCACCTGCTCCATGGCCTCGGGGATGCCGTGACCGCGGATCGCGGCGGAGCCGTAGCGGGCCATCACCCCAACGATCAGAGCGCCCACCACGGGCACCAGCATCACCCACACGCCGAGGGAGTTGCCGGCCGGGGAGCGGTCCGCGAGCGACAGCTCACCGTAGAACGCGAGGTTGGTAATCAGCGCGATGCTCTGCCCCAAGAGGTGCGCCACCGCCGCGGCGGACACGCCGATCGCGATGGCCACGCCCGAGAGGGCCACCACGCGGCGACCGATGGGGCCACGCGCGCGTGGGGACCCGATGAAGCGGAGCAGCGGCGCCAGCGACGGGGCCACCGGGAGACCGAAGCGCTCAGACAGCTTTCGCACGGGTTCCTCTTCGCGCCCTGGGCGCTTCCTCGGTGGGCGCCCCCTCGAAGAACAGCGGTGCGTCGGCCCGGTGGAGTGGCACGGCATCGAGCGGTGCGGCCTCGAGCAGCGCCACCAGGCCCAGGTGGAGCTGACGGCGCTGGCGCTCCGGCATGTCTTCGAGCGCCGCGAACAGCTTGTGCTGATACGGCTCGGGGGCACGCGCCAGCAACTTCTGACCCTTCGACGTCACGCTCAGGACGCTCTTCCGGCGGTCCGCCGGATCCTCGCGACGCGCCACCAAGCCCTTCTCGAGGAGCCGCGCCACCACCACCGACGCGGAGCTCGGGTCGGTCAGCGTGCGCTCGGAGACCCGCCGGATGGAGAGGTTCGGCTCGGCGGCGATCTCACCGAGGACGAACAGCTGCGCGCCCGTCAGCCCCAGCTCGCGCTCCACCGAGTGCGCCGTCACACGCAGGCCGTTCACCAGCTGGCGCAGCGCCTGCACGATGGCGTGTGTCTCGGCGTGCTTCTTGGAATCCATGGGATCCCATGTAATTCAGTTCCGCTCGTTGTCCAGCAAGCAGCTGTTGGCGGGGCAGGTGTCCACCACCGTGCCGCCCGGTCGCGCGAACTGCTCGATCTGCTCGAGCACCGGCGTCTGGAAGCGCAGGTCGCTGTGCGCGTTGTTGTCGCTCGTGAGCTGCACGCTGCCGAGCGGCAGCGGTAGCACGTCGTCCAGTCGGTAGATGACCATGGCGCTCGCCACGCTGTCCTCGGTGATGGCGTCCACGTTCCACGGGATGTAGACGCTCGAGTCGAGGGCCCCCAGCTGCATGTCGCGCGCCGCCATGTCCGAAGCGGCGTTCGAGACCTCGGTGTCGTAGCGCGAGATCTGGAAGAGCACGCGACGGTTGCTGATGTCCACGCCGGGCAGCGGGTCGCGCAGGATGTGGCTCGCATACGCGTCGGGCTCGGCCAGCGACCAGATGGGCTGCGACGACACCACCAGCCAGTCGCGGTCCAGCTTGCGCCGGTAGGAGAAGCCCATGAGCACGTCGTACTGCACGAAGTCGAGGCTGCGCCGCACGAGCGTGGAGTAGTTCACCGCGCCCACCTGCAGCACGTAGGCGTCGATGGTGTCCGACAGCGCCGCGAGCGTGCCGCCCATGATGCCGCCCTGGCTGATGCCGTAGTAGTAGCGTGGGTCGCCATCGAGCACGGGCTGCGGCACGTCATCCACGTCAATCTGGAGCTCGGCGAGCTCGGCGCACGGGCCTCCCGGCGCGAACGCCTTCATGAGCACCAGCGAGTTGATGGTGCCCTGCATGAGGCGCTCGCCCATGGCGTCGAAGTTGCCGAAGTCGGAGAGCACGCCGCTCAGCAAGAAGCTCAGGTCGCTCTCGCTGAGGCCCCAGTAGTCGGTGCCGAAGCCCACCATCTTGCTGCGCTCGAGGAGCACGCGAACGCCGCCGCTCGAGGTCTGGTTGCCGGCGCCCAAGAGGCCATGCCCGTGCATGATGCCGCGCGCGGGCCCGTCGCCGGCCAGCACCTGATCGCGCACGCTGGGTGGGATGGCCACCTCGAACGGAGCCTGCGCCGTGCCGTTGTAGGTGATCTCCCCGTTCGCGTTGCGGTGCGCGCGCACCCCCGCTTCGGCGGTCTCCATGTAGAGCGGCACCGTGAACGTCCCGCGCACGCGGCGATACAGCGTGTCGTTCACGTTCTCTTCCACGCCCGTGACCGTGCACGTGCCGAGGTCGTCGGTGCCCGCCTCCCAGCGGTCCTTGGTGTCGTCCCACATGCG
>CAZEAA010000015.1:19020-21885 GCA_964510015.1 uncultured Sandaracinaceae bacterium | reverse complement strand
GCGTTCCACTTGTCGATCTCGGCGAAGTGCGCCACCAGCTCCCCCGTGGTCGCGTCCAGGATCAGCGTCTGCGAGCTGGTCTCGAGCGTGTCCGCGATGTGCAGCTCGTCCGCCAGGTTCTCGTCGTCCAGCTTGCCGGCGAAGCCCGTCATCAGCGCGGTGCTGGGGCTGAAGCCATCGAAGCGCTCCCATGTGCTGGTGCGCGTGATCACCCGCCCGCGGCCATCGCGCGGCATGTGCTCCTCGGGCAGGTCCACCCGAAAGCCCGTCACCGTCTCGCTGTCCTCCGTGAGGAAGCGGCTCGACGGCCACGGCAGCATGCAGTGCAGCGGCTCGAGGTTCTCGCAGCCGGTGGTGACCGGGATCTCCGGGCCGGCGTCGAGCGGACCGCTGTCGGGGCCACCATCCACGGGCACGTTCACGTAGCCATCCCCGCACGCGCAGAGCAACACGGGCACCAGGAGCCCCACGGGCAGGCAGAACGAAGAGGACTTGTCTTGAAGGGGCATGGGTCTCACGTTCGGGGCTGAAGCTATGGAGTGAGCCGCTCGGGCTCGACGATGGTGATGGCTCCGCCGTCCCAGGCAGAGTCGAGGAAGCCGAACCAGGCATCGGCGCCGGTCGGGTTGTCGGCGATGTCGGCGTGCGTCGCGGGCGCTCGCCCCGCGCCGTCTTCCATCCACTCCACCTGCACCGCGCCCGCCACGAGGCCGCCGCTCATGCTGCTCACGGAGGAGATGCCCAGATCGGGGCGCAGCACGTCGCCCACGATCGGGATGTCGAGCGCGCGGATCAGCGCGAACTGACACGAGTTCGGCACCACCTCGTCGCGCACCACCATGCCCACCATCACGTTGGGCACGTCACCGCGCAGGCGGTCGCCCAGCACGTGCGGAGCCCAGCTGGCGCCGTCCCCACGGTCCATGGCGGTCTGGAACAACTCGGCCACCAGGAGCTTCAGGCGCTCGTCACGGCCCTGCCCGGGCAAGAAGATCTCGAGCGCGGTCTGGATGATGCTCTCGTCGTTGATGACCACGTCGGAGAGGCGCCCGCCCGGCACCACCAGCGCGGCCGCCCGGAACGCGCTCGACTGCGACAGCAGCTGCGGGGCCATGATGCCGCCCAGCGACACGCCGATGTACGTGAGGTGCCACTGGTCCACGTCGGGCTCGTTGTCGCCATCCACGTCCGGCCCGCCCTCTAGCCAGCGCATCACCTGCAAGCGGTCGAAGTTGGTCTGCCGGAAGTTGTCGCGCACGCGCCGCGCGCTGACCGCGCCGTCTTCGAAGCCCAGGAAGCCGAGCACGGCCGCGATCTCGTCGCCGCCGGTGGACGTGGGGTGGTCCTCGTGACCGAGCGCGCTCGTCGCCACCAGCACAAAGCGGTGCTCGGGTGCGAAGGCGGCCAAGCGCTCGCCGTGCGCCACCGCGCCGCCGCCGATGCCGTGCCCGAACATCACCGTGGGCAGCCGCTCGCCCGGGGTAGCGTCCGCGGGCAGCCAGGTGTGCACGGGCACGTTCCAGCGCGCCGTGGACGTGTAGGGCGCGCGCACCACGCCATCCGCGTCACGGTAGTCGAGCAGCGACGCGATCGCGATGCAGTGCTTGAGCGCTCCCTCGATGGTGCAGCTCGGCGTACCCGGGATCAGCTGGGACAACGGTTGCCCCTCGATGTCGGCGGCGATCGCCTCGGCGTCCAGCGTGATCGACTGCGTGGGCAGCGTGTGCAGCGCCGCCAGCTCGGAAGCGCTCTCGATCACGCCGAGCGCCATCAGCGCCTCGATGGCCGCTCTGTCGTGCTCGTCCGGGTGCGTCAGCCGCTCGTGCATGGACGCGCTGCGCGCCACGCACGGGCCCGCGTCCATCCGCACGAAGTGAGCCACCCAGCGGCGCTCGGGCAAGGGCTGGAGCGGCAGGGCCCGCAGCAGACCGTCGGCCGGCTGCGTCACGTCCACCGGCCACAGCGTGGCCTCGCCCACGCCGTCCTCCGCGAGCACCACGATGCCCACCGGCGCCTCGGGGTCGGCCGCGCCCGTGAACGTCTGCACGCTCGGGAAGGGCAGCGACCACTCGGTGTGCATGCTGGCGTTCACGCTGGCGCCGTCCACGTCCTCGAGGTCGGTGCTGGCCACGGAGCGAAACGCCCGGAAGTTCATGGCCTCCGGATAGGTCTCGAGCGACAGCGCGAAGCGATAGCCGGTGGGCATGCTCGCGTCGGCCACTAACTGATCGCGCGTGGGAAACGCGTGCAGCGTCCCAGGCTCGTAGCGATCCACGGCGCAGGTGAGCGGGTCCGGGGTGACGTACGGAGCGGGGTCGTCCGAGCCACAGCCCGCCAGCAGGGCGCCGAGTAGGGTGGTGGCGAAGATCGCGCCGTCGCGCGTGGGCATCGTCATGGTGTGTCCTGGTGGTGCTGACTGCCTTGGTTGCCGTGGGCGTCCGTCACCGTCGTGGTGACGATCGCCTCGGCCGGCGCCGTGAACGTGACCTGCCCTTGGGCGTCGGTGGTCAGCTCGAGCTCGGTGTCGGGGCCGGAGGCATGCGTGAGCACGATCGTGATCGCGGCTCCGCGCAGCGGAACGGGGCGGTTCGAAGGGAGCTCGAGGTCCATCAGCCGATAGCCCTGCGGTGCGTTCAGGGCCACCGTCAGCGTCACGCTGCCCTCGCCCTCGTTCGGGGTGACGGTGAGCTCGAGCGGCGCGGCCACCACCTCGAACGGCGCGCTCGTGATCTGGAAGTCTGCCCCCGCCACGTGGAAGCGATAGCGCCCCAGCGGCAGGGCGGCTCGCAGAGGAAGCGTGTCCAGCGACTCGCCCGCCGCGTCCCGCGCGCCGAGCCACGGCACCGGCTGCCACTCCACCGCCCA
>CAZEAA010000015.1:15806-18920 GCA_964510015.1 uncultured Sandaracinaceae bacterium | reverse complement strand
GCGATGTACTCGGCCTCGAGCGGGCCCCAGAAGCCGATGGTGGGCTCGTAGCCGCCGCGCAGCCAGTCTTCGGGGCGCAAGAGGTAGCCCACGTGACCCTGCGCGTAGCCCACCACGATGGTGTGGTCGGCGGCGACCGGCGACTGCTCGCGCACCAGGTCCGCGATCATCACGGTGGGCTCACCCGGCAGCGTGCCCAGCACGTAGTCGCCCACGCGCAGCGCCGAGACCACGGTGCGCGACGACTGGCAGACCGGGTGCGTGGCATCCACGCCGAAGTCGATGCCGAAGCCCGCACCGAGGAAGCGCGCCGCCACGTCCACGCGCAGGCACGAGCCGTACGGGGCCAAGCCCGAGGTGCCCGGCATGGCGCCCGCGCGCGTGAGCGGGAAGGTGCCCTCGCACAGCGCGGCGCCCACCGGGGCGTTGAACTCGTCGATGGGCGACAGGATCGAGCCGTCGTCCGCGAACACGCGTCCGTCCGCGACCCGCGTCAGGTCGAAGGGCGCGTAGCGCAAGGCGCCACCGCGAATGGTGAACGTCTCCGGGTTGGGCCCGAGCGCGATGGAGCGCGTCACCATCTCCATCTCGAGCTGGGACACGCGTGCCTCTCCCGCGCGCTCCCACGCCGCCATCATCACGGGGGCCGCCATGCGACCAAAGCCCTCTTCGCTGAGCCAGTCGGTGCATGCCTCCCCCGGCAGGCCCGGGGCGAGCCCGCAGTCGATGCGCCCGTAGCCACGCGGCGACACGTCTCCCGCCGCGCCCTGCAGGTGCATCACCACCACCTCGTCGTCGAACTGCTCTTGCAGCACGCGCTCGAGGCCGCCGGTCGAATCCGACGAGGCCAGGTGGTTGTCCTGATCGTTCAGCGTGCCGTGCACGCCGAAGATGGGCAGCACCGCGATGGGGCGGTCGTCCATGCCGTCCACGCGGATGAGCACCAGGGTGTCGTCCTTGCGCGGGCCGCCCATCAGCTCGTCGTTCTCGGGCCGTCGGTCCCGCGAGAGCGCGTCGCTCGGGTCGAAGTCGCGATCCACGTGGATGCCCAGCTGCGCCGGCCGCCGGTCTTCGAGCGCCGCGCGCGCCGCCTGCTCGAGCGCGTCCAAGAAAGCCGCGTGCACCGCATCGCGGAACGGTCCGTTGCCGATCTCGAGCCCCGAGTGGCCGCTCTGCTGACCCCACGCCGAGTGCGAGTGCGACGCGGCCAGCAGCACCTTGCCCGCGAAGTCGTCGCCCAGCCGCTCCTCGAGGTCGAACAGCAGCCCCTCGAACATGAGGCCCACGTCCACCTTGAGGATGAGCACCGTCTCGTTGCCGGCGGTGAGCGCCAGGGCCTTGACCCGCGGCGCCGCAGCGATGCCCACCGACGGGACGAACTTGCCCGCGAAGGGCACCACGCGGTCGTCCACCTGGCCGCCGAGGAAGCCCGCTCGGGTGTAGGCCCCCAGCGTGGTGCCGACGGGCGCGTCGATGACGTGCTCCGCCGCCCCGGCCGACAGCGCGCCGGCCTGAACGACACCGCCGGTCCGGGCGGTCCTCACCATCGGTCGAAACGTACAGGCATCGAGTGTCACGGCGTTCGGGTCGGGCGGCTCGGGCTCAGCGGGTGAGCCGCACGATAACGCCAGGAAAGAACAAAGAGACACGACTAACCGCGTTGGCCAGGAATGAGAGCGCATGGGGGGACCTCTGAATAGCAATGATCGTATCCGCCAACACGCACGATTTGGCGGTTTCTGCCTCCGAGTGTCCGTTAGTTGGATGACATTGTGTCAGCAGACACGGGGGTTGACGCCCGCGCAGACGACGGACCAAGCTACTCCTCCACTGAACTTTATTCAGGAGCGAGGACCGAAGCATGCGCGACAAAGTCATCCGACAGGCCATGGACACCAGCCTCCGTGCGCTGACCCGTGTCGCCACCTCCGACTGGGTGGAGGAGCGCGGCCTGCGGGAGCCCGCCCAGCGTCTGGTGCAGGCGGGCGCACGCAACGGCATCGTGGCGGCGGGCAAGCTGATGGACGCCGTGAAGAAGCGCGGCCCTGCCCCGAAGCCGCGCGCTCCGCAGCAGCCCTTCGACCTGAACCCCACCGAGGACCAGCAGATGATCCTCGACATGCTGAAGCGGGTCTCGAACGACCTGCTGCTGCCGATGGCCGAGGAGGCAGACAAGGACTGTGCGCCGCCCGAGGACGTGCTGGCGGTGGGCGCCGATCTCGGCCTCGCGACGGCGGCCATCCCGGAGGGGCTCGGCGGCGGCGGTGATCGCAACCCCATGACGACCACGCTGGTGGCCGAGGCGCTCGGGCGCGGCGACATGGGCCTCGCGCTCGCGCTGCTGGCCCCCGTGGGCGTGGTGAACACCATCGTGGACCAGGGCACGGACGACCAACGCTCCGCGTGGCTGCCGGCCTTCAACGCCGACACGTTCACGCCCGCGGCGCTCGCCCTCATGGAGGGTGCGGTGCTGGCGAACCCGGCGCTGCCGCTCACGCGTGCGCGCAAGAAGGGCAGCGGCTTCGTGCTCAAGGGCCAGAAGAGCAACGTGCCGCTCATCGGCAGCGCCAGCTTCTTCCTGGTGTCCGCCAAGCTGGACGACACCGTGCGGCTGTTCCGCGTGGACCGCGGGGCGGACGGCGTGACCTGCGAAGCGGCGCCCAGCATGGGCCTGCGCGCGGCGGATCTCGGCAACCTGAACCTCCACGAGGTGAGCGTGGAGGCCTCGGCCATGTTGGGCGGCGAGGGCTATGACCACGGGCGCGTGCTGGACCTCTGTCGCATTGCGCTGTGCGCGCTCGGTGTGGGGCAGGCGCAGGCGGTGCTCGACTACGTGAAGGAGTACGTGAACGACCGCGAGGCGTTCGGCGAGCCCATCAGCCACCGCCAGTCCGTGGCGTTCATGGTGGCCGACATGGCCATCGAGATCGAGGGCATGCGCCTCCTGGTGTGGCGCGCCGCCAGCCGCGCGGCGGCCGGGCTCGACTTCGCGGAGCAGACCTACCTGGCCAAGCTGCTGTGCGCCGAGAAGGCGATGAAGGTGGGCACCGACGGCGTGCAGCTGCTGGGTGGCCACGGCTACATCAAGGACCACCCCGTGGAGCGTTGGTACCG
>CAZEAA010000015.1:14621-15796 GCA_964510015.1 uncultured Sandaracinaceae bacterium | reverse complement strand
CCGTGGGTGTCTTGGAGGGCGCGCTGAGCGCGTGAAGGAGCAGCCATGATCAACCTCGAGATCCCGAACAAGCTGAAGCCCCTCATCGAGCAGGCCCACGTGGTGGGCTCCGCCGTCTTCCGCCCCATCTCGCGCAAGTACGACCGCGCCGAGCACTCGTACCCGAAGGAGCTGGACATGCTGGCCGCCGTGATGGACGGCTTCAGCGAGGCCGGCGCCGGCGGTGGCGTGAGCAACGTGAAGCAGGGCAGCCGCGACAAGAGCGACAAGACGGTCAAGAACGGCGCCAACATGAGCACCGTGCTGGGCATGGTGGAGCTGTGCTGGGGCGACATCGGCCTGGCGCTCAGCATTCCGCGCCAGGGCCTCGGCAACGCGGCCGTCGCGGCGGTGGCCACGCCCGAGCAGAAGGCCCGCTGGGGGCAGGTCTGGGCGGCCATGGCCATCACCGAGGCGGGCGCGGGCAGCTACAGCGCCGCCATTCGCACCACGGCGCTCCTCGAGGGCAACGAGTGGGTCATCAACTGCGAGAAGATCTACGTGACCGCTGGCGAGCGCGCGACCGCCGTGGTGGTGTGGGCCACCCTGGACCGCAACATGGGCCGCGCCGCCATCAAGAGCTTCTTCGTCCCGAAGGGCTCGCCGGGCATGCAGCTCGTGCGCCTCGACAAGAAGCTCGGCATCCGCGCGAGTGACACGGCGGTGCTGTCCTTCAACGACTGCCGCATCCCGAAGGACAACATCCTGGGCAGCCCGGAGATCGACACGAAGAAGGGCTTCGGCGGGGTCATGCAGACCTTCGACAACACGCGCCCCATCGTGGCCGCCATGGCCCTCGGTGTGGCGCGCGCGTCGCTCGAGGTGACCGAGACGTTCTTGAAGGAGGCGGGCGTGGACACGCGCATGCGCGGCTCACGCTGGACGCAGCACGCGGCCACGGCCGAGCTGCACCGCATGAAGGCGGAGCTCGAGGCGGCGCGACTGCTCACCCTCAAGGCAGCGTGGATGGCGGACAACGGCATCCCCAACTCGGTGGAGGCCTCCATGGCCAAGGCCAAGGCGGGGCGCACGGCCAACGAGGTCACGCTGCGCTGCGTGGAGCTGTGCGGCGCCACCGGTTACGGCGAGACCGAGCTGCTCGAGAAGTGGGCGCGCGACTCGAAGATCCTCGACAT
>CAZEAA010000015.1:0-14611 GCA_964510015.1 uncultured Sandaracinaceae bacterium | reverse complement strand
GATCCAGCTGCTCATCGTGGCCCGCAACCTGCTGGGCCTGAAGTCGAACGAGCTGCGCTGACGCCGGCGCTGCGCCGGACGGCGTGGCGCTTCGTCAACGTAGACCCGAGGTTCCCGGACCCAGCGGCCCAGTTGGCAGGCCGCTCGGGGTTCAGGCGGCGCCTTTGGCCGTCGCCGCCTTCCAGTTCAGGTGCAGCTTCTTCCGCGACGCAGCACAGTCTCGCAGATAGAGATTGATGAGCGTCTGGTATGGAATGCCAGACTCCTCGGCCAGCGCTTGGAAATACGCGAGGGAGGCTTCATCCAGACGGATGGTCACGGACTTCTTGAGTCGCTTGGCGTAGGGGTTGGGCCGCGCGTTGGAGAAATCGTACTGCTTCTTCATTCCTACCACCTTGCCGAATATGCGCGGCGTTCTGCCACGCCAGCCTTGCGTGCCGAGATCAGGCGAATGACATCTCCGTCGTCTCGAACACAGTGACACACCACGAGCAGGCGGAGCGTCGAACTCATTCCCAGAAGCACGAACCTATCCTCGGAGGCTGAGTGGTCTGGGTCCTCGATGACAAGGCCCTGGTCGTCCGAGAACGCGGTCTGCGCCTCTTCGAACGACACTCCGTGCTTCTTCACGTTGGAAGCGTTCTTGCGCTCGTCCCACTCGAAGCGGAGGCTAGTCACGCCTACATTGTACGTACAAAGTAAGGCAGTGCAACGGGCGCGTCACGGGTCGCTGATCTTGCTGGCCTCTTCGAACAACCGCTCGATCACCGCATAGTCGGGCTTGGGGCGCGGTAGGCCACGGCGCTCCAGGTACTTCGCCGCCGACACGCGCGTGCCGCGCAAGAAGTCCATGATGCGGGCCGGCCGGTAGCTGCTGGCCACGAACACCCACTGCCCGGCACGCTGCTCGAGCGCGCCCTTGATGCTCATGGAGTGCATGTTCCAGACCTTCTCGTCGTGGAAGTGCGCGAGCAGCGTGGCAGGGCCCGCGACGGCGCCGAGGGCGCTCGGGATGCTCACGGGAAGGGTGCCCGTGGCTTCGTCGAACGCGAGCTGCGTCTGCCGCACGCTCACGCCGCGGCCCTCTGCGTCTTTGGTGTTGAGCACGGCCTCGGGATACTTGCCGAGGTCCTTCTTGGCGCGCTTCCACATGATCAGAGCTCCAGCTTCTGCGGCTCGGCCGCGAAGTCCCGCGTGGGCCAGTAGAACATGCGCTCGGGCGTCACGTAGATGAGCAGGCGCATGTAGTACCAGTCCATCCAGCGCCGCCCCAGCCACGAGCTCCACATCTTGCCGGACGGCTGCCGCGCAAAGATGGTCTCGCGGAAGTACGTCTCGAGCTCCGGGATGCTGGACATGTCGGTGACGATGCGGTCCTCACACACGGCCGTGCCCTGCACCAGCACCGCGCCCGGCTTCGCGACGCCGCTGCCCGTGGGCTCCGAGAACGACAGGCTGACCTGCGGGTTGCGCCGGATGTTGAACGCCTTCTGCGGCAGCCCGATGGAGGTGGTCAGCAGGAAGCGCCCGTCGGGGAGCCAGCGCGCGCACAGCGGCCACGTGCTGGGCGCGCCGTCCTTGCCGAAGGTCGTGAACTCGCAGGTGCGGTAGCGCCGCAGGATCGCCTCGGCGTCCGCCGGGATCGAAGTCATGCACGGACGCTACGCCGCGTGATCGAGCGACGTCAATCCTGACGCCATCGATGTCGAGACGCTGACGCAAGCGGGCAACGGTGCAGCGAGAACCGACGGCACAGTGTGCAACGCGCTGCACCTCCGAGTTCGCAGGGACCCGCGAGAGTGCATCGCCTGAGGACGCGACGGCGACGGTATGCAACGTGCATTGGGCTTCCGCGCGCTCGCCCCACGCGAGCTCGAGGAGGTCGACCATGAACGTCATCGAACCGACGGCGGAGGCATTCCGTCGTGTGCAGCGTCGCGCCCTGAAGAAGCTCGGAAAGACGATCCTTCGCGCCACCGACGAGTCTCTCGCCAGCACCTCGTGGCTGGGCGATGGACCGCTCTACGACCCGCTGATCTTCCCGTGGGTCCCTGCGCTCGAGGCCGCCGCGGGAGGGATCCGCAGCGAGCTCGAGCACCTCTTGGCGCACCGCGAGCAGCTGCCCACCTTCCAAGACATCTCGCCCGCGCAGCAGCGCATCTCGGACGACGAGCGCTGGCGCGTCTTCGCGTTCTACGGCTTCGGCGAGCGGTCGGCGCAGAACTGCGGCCTGTGCCCCATCACCGCGCGTACGCTCGACGGCATCCCCGGCGTGTACAACGCGTTCTTCTCCATCTTGGCGCCCGACAAGCACATCCCGCGACACCACGGGGTGACCAGGGGCTTCATCCGCTGCCACCTCGGCTTGATCGTGCCGGCGCAGCGCGAGCGCTGCCGCATGGACGTGGACGGATCGCTCGTGTGCTGGGAGGAGGGCAAGGCGGTGCTGTTCGACGACTCGCGACCGCACGAGGTGTGGAACGAGACGAATGAGACGCGCGCGGTGCTGCTCTTCGACGTGCCGCGTCCCATGACCGTGCGTGGCAGGGCGCTGCTGGCCTTGCTGATGGGCGTGCTCGAGCGCACCCACTACGTGAAGGACGTGCTCGCGAATCAGCGACGCTGGGAAGACAGCGCGGGGGGCATCTTCACTCGACGACCGGGTGTCTTCGTAGACGAACAGCAACTCGCGGTCCGAGGGACCAGTGCTTCTGCTGACCGAGACGCTCGGCGCTGTTAGCATGTGGCGTCATGGCTCAGCCTCAGCGCCGACTCGCGACCTACGCCGACCTCGCGGCGCTGCCAGACGGCACGCGCGCCGAGGTCATGGCGGGGGAGGTCATTCTGTCGCCCGCGCCGCTACCGCGTCACTCCAAGGTGCAGGGCTCGGCTCGTCGCTTCGTGGGCGGTCCATTCGATGACGACGACGGTCACGGCGGCCCCGGCGGCTGGTGGATCTTCGTCGAAGTCGATGTCGCTCTAGGACCGCACGACATCCTGCGGCCTGACCTCGCGGGGTGGCGCCGCGAACGACTACCTCGGCCAGGCGCGACCCGCCCCATCGAGGTGGTGCCCGACTGGGTCTGCGAGGTGCTTTCACCGTCCACGGCAGCACGCGACCGGGTCCAGAAGCGACATCTCTACGCGCAAGCGGGTGTCGCGCACTACTGGCTGATCGATCCCGACGCCCGGGTGCTAGAGGCGTTGGTGTTGAACGATCGCAGCTGGGTGGAGTTCGGGGTCTATGACGACTCCGCGACCGCGCGCATCGCACCCTTCGAAGCCATCGAGCTGCCGGTAGGTCGGCTGTTCCTGCCGCGCGACGCAGACGGCGAGTGACCCATCTAGCGTGACGAGAGGCTGTCGGTGCGCTGCTGAGCCTCGCGCTCCGCGGCCAGGCGCGCGTCCCGGCGCCAGATGAGCGCGAGCGCGCTGCCGCCCACGAACACGGCGCTGCCCTGCCACTCGAGCGTGTGGGCGGGGTCGAAGAAGCTGATGAAGGACAGCGGCGCGAGCGCGACCGTCACCCAGGCGAGACGACGCTCCATGGCCATGGTCACCGCCACGAAGAAGAACATGTAGACGCCCGAGCTGAGCGTGATGGCGTGCAGCGGCGGGATGTCCATCACCCAGCAGAGCCCCCACAGCACGGCGACGCCCCCGAGGCAGGCCGCCAGCAGCAGCACGGCGCGTCGATCGATCTGCGTGGCCAGCAACGTCCCGCGCACGTGCCAGAGCACGCCGGCGTACAGCGTGAGCGTGACCGCCGCGTTCACGGCCAGCAGCTCGTGGCGCAGCACCAGCTGCCCCGTGCGCACGGCCCACCCCACCGCGAAGAACCACGCCACCCAGCCGGCGCTCACGGCTGCCGCCAGCGGTGCGCGCACGCGTGCGTTGCGCAAGATGTCTTGGTTGGTGCCGAGATCCTGGAGCACCCGCCGCTCCCGCTCGCGCTCCTTCGCCTCGGCGCGCAGCGCGCGGATGCGCTGCCACAGCGCGTCATCGCCGTCGGGCAGCCGGGTCATGGTCGCGGCGGCGGTGCGCCAGTCGCCGGCTCGGAGTGCTCGCTCCACCACCAGGCGCGCGAGGTCGTCGAGGGCGGTCTTCGCGCGGCGATTGTCGGGCCACGCGTTCAGCGCTTCTTCGATGCCGAAGCGACACTCGTTCTCGATGCGCTGGGCCACGCCAGGCTCGAGCGCGCTCCCGGGGGTGTCGGCTCCGAGGCTCGTGCGCAGCCGCTCGAGGCGCGCGAGGGCGGCGTCCAGGATGGCGCTCGAGTCGCGGTGCTGCAGGAAGCTCGCGATGGCCACGCGCAGCTCCTCGGCGCTCGCGTAGCGCTCGTCAGGAGCGCGCGCCATCGCCTTCTGGATGACGGCGGCCAGCTCCGGAGGCACCTCGTCCCCGTACTCCGGCGGGTTCCACAGGTAGGCGGACGCCATCACGATGTCCATGGTCTCGCCGCGGTGGGGTGGGCGGCCGACCGCGATGCGGTGGATCTGGCCGCCCAGCAGGAACACGTCCGTGCGCGGTCCGATCAGCCCACCGAGGGCCGCGGCCTGTTCCGGCGACAGGTAGGCCGGGGTGCCCATCACCGTGCGGATGTCCCCCGTGCGCGGCACCCAGGGTTCCGCGTCTTCGTGAAAGCTCGCGGCCACCCCCCAGTCCAGCAAGTACACCTCGCCGTGCCGCCCCACCATCACGTTGTCGGGCTTGAGGTCCAAGTGCACGATGCCGCGCGCGTGCGCGAAGTGAACGGCGCGACACACCCGCCCCAGGATCCCGAGGTGGAACGCGAGCCGGTCGCGCATGCCGTGCTCCCTCGCGAGCGCGTCGTCGTCCAGCAGCGCGCGCCACGGCACGCCCTCCACGCGCTTCATGACCAGCTGCGGGTCGCCGTGGTCGCTGCACAGCGCGTGCACCGGGATGATGTTGGGGTGCTCGAGCTTCGCGCTGATCCATGCCTCGCGCAGGAACGCCGAGAGCGCCTCGTCGCCCGCGCGCGGGTCCCGCGGCAGCGCTCGTTTCACGGCCACTTGGCGCTGCAACGACGTCTGGAGCCCCGCGTGCACCACCCCCATGCCGCCGGCGCCCAGCACGTCGCCTGCGATCACGCCGCCCTCGTCCGGGTCGCCCAGCTCCGCGAACGGGTCTTGCCGCGTGCGCTCGAACTCCCGCTCGAACACGCTGCGCGTGGTTCCCACGGTCAACAGAGCGTCGTCGAGGTCGCGCGTCACGCGTCCGCCTCCAGCGCGTCCGGTGTCGCCACGGGCCGCCACCACAGGTACGCGAGCCCGGCACCGCCAATCGGCCCGAGACACGCCGTGTAGTAGAACACGTGCTCGGGCGCGCGGGCCGCGCCGAACGCGGGCAGCAACATCAAGGCGGCACCCCACCATGTGCGCGGGTCGAGCACGGCCGCCACGGCGAGCCCCGCCAGCACGTACACGGCGAAGGCGAGGACGGCGGTGTGGTGCGCCTCGACCCCCAGCGCGGACGCGCCCAGCCACAAGATGAAGGTCTCGGCGAAGGCCGCGAACACGATGGTCAGCGCGCGTCGGTTGACCGCGGTGCTCGTCAGCGCGCGGCGCCCCACCGACGCGAGCACCCCCAGGAACACCGCGAAGGCCAGGCTCACGTGCACGAGCAGCGCTGCGTTGGTGATGGGCAGCGCCCCCGACCGACCGAAGAAGCCGGCCGCGACGTTCCAGACCGACCAGCACGCGCCCCCGATGAGCGCGAGGCGGATGCGCAGCGCGCGGTCGGTGTCGAGGCTCTCGTCGGCCGACAGCGCGCGCAGCGCTTCCACGTGGGCGGCATCGGCCGTGGCCGCCCGCTCGAGCGCGCTCAGTCGCTCCCTCCACTCCGCCGTGGGCGTGGGGTGGTCATCGAACGCGGAGCGCGCGGCCGCCAGGTCGAGCGTGGCCTCGGCGCGGGTCATGCGGAGGTCCGCCAGCGCGCCGAGACCCGCGCGTGCTTCCTCGCACTCGGGCCAGGAGCGCAGCGCCTGCTGGTACGCGAAGCGGCTGGCGTCGAGCTGCGCGTCCATGCTGGCCTCGTCGCTCAGCGCTTGCATCGACGACCGCCCGCTCATGCTGGCGCGGACGAACGCGATCTCCTCGCGCAGCGCGTCGGCCTTCGCGGTCAGTGCCAGCGCAGGCTGGTGCTCGAGGAAGACCTCGAGCGCTTGGCGCAGCGCGTCCACGTCGGGGAAGCGATCGGCCGCGTCGCGCGCCAAGGCGCGCCGGGCGATGGCCGCGAGCTCCGTGGGGACGCTTCCCTTGAACTGGGGCGGGTCCGCGCGGTGTGAGCTGACCAGCGACCCCAGCAGCGAACCGTCTGGGGCGCATCCCAGTATCGCGCTCACGTAGACGGAGGCGTACGTAGTCGTCGGCGTAGGCGTGAGCGTGGGCGTGAGCGTGGGCGTGGGCGTAGGCGTGGTCCTGGGCGTGAGCGTGGGCGTGGGCGTGGGCCTTGACGGCGACGGCGACGGCGACGGGCGTGGTCGTTGACGGCACGGCTATCGACTCATCACACGTCGGAGAGCGACCGGGAAATGGGTCGGAACCTCTGGTTGCACGTTGGTCGCCAAGGAATACGTCTTGTTCCAAGGCATTTGGCACCCACCGCTGAAGCGGTGGGCAGCAGACCAGGCCCGGGCGACCTGAAAGTCCCCCCTGCGGGGCGACTAACTGGTGGGAAGCTTGGTGGCCGGACTACCAAGGTTACCCGGACCCCACACAGGAAGGCTGCTGGAACAGCTGCGTTCGGGTCCCTTGGGTAGAGCACACCCTGTTGTCAGCCACGTAGTCCACGCCGACAGGCGGGGACTTTGGAACTGTCCATGCGTAGTTTGCTGCCCACCGCTTCAGCGGTGGGTGCCCCAATTCACCTTCCCAGAAGCCAATTCGGCATTCCAGTCACTACCCAGGACTTGTAGTGAGTCGATAGACGTCTTCGTCGAGGACCACGCCCACGACCACGACCACGACCACGACCACGACCACGCCCACGCCCACGAAAGGCGGCAGGTCGCTCTAGGCCAGCAACGCCTCGAGCTGCGCCCGCGTCACCCCAGCAACCCGCAACCGCTTGCTGCGGCTGGTCTCGCCCTGCTCGATGATCACGTCGCGCTTCGGCACCCCCAGCGACTTCGCCAGGAACGCGATCAGCGCTGCATTCGCGGCCCCGTCCACCGGGGGGGCGGTGAGCGCCACCTTGAGCGCGCCTTCGTGCACGCCCAGCACGGCGCTGCGGCTCGCGCGCGGGGCCACGCGCACGCTGAAGACCAGTGCGCCGGCTTCTTCGCGCGTGACCAACTCGCTCACGCCAGCGACGCTTCGAGGGCGGCGCGCATGACGTCCACGGGGGCCGCGTGTCCGGTCCAGCGCGTGAAGGCGAGGGCGCCCTGGTGCACCAGCATGCCGAGGCCGTCTACGCACGGCAGGTCGCGAGCCTGCGCGCGGGCCATCACGGTGGTGATGCGCGGCTGGTAGACCAAGTCCACCACGCGCGCGTCGCCGGGGAGGAGCTCGATGGGCAGGGCGTCCGCGAAGGCCTGCGCCTCGGGGCGCCCGTGCAGCGTGGCGCTGGTGGCCTGCACCAGCAGCGTGGTCTGGCGGTACGCGTCGCGCATCGCCGCGCTGTCGTCACTCACGGCGCGCAGGCGCCCGTCCACGATGGGGTTCAGCTCGCGCACCAGGGTCTCGCCCTGCTCGAGGCGCCGGGCCACCACCACCACCTCGGCGGCGCCGCGGCGCAAGAGGCCCACGGCGGCGGCGCGCGCGGCCCCACCGGCGCCCAGCATCAGGACGCGCGCCCCGTCGAGCGGCACCCCCGCTTCTTCGAGCGAGCGCACCAGCCCCGGCGCGTCGGTGTTCTCGCCATGCAGCGTTCCGTCCGGCTCGTGCACGATGGTGTTCACCGCGCCGATGGCGCGTGCGTCCGGGTGCACCTCGTCCAAGAACGCCATGACCTGCTCCTTGTGCGGCAGGGTCACGTTCACGCCGCGCAGCCCGAGCGCGCGCACGCCGCGCACGGCGTCGCCGAGGCGCGCCGGGTCCACCGGGAAGGGCAGGTAGGCCACGTTCAGCCCCAGCGCTCGCGCGGCCGCGTGGTGCATGACGGGCGAGCGCGAGTGGCGCACGGGCCAGCCGAAGATGCCCAGCAACGTGGTGTCTGCGTCGATCATGAGCGCTCCTCACCCGGCTCGCTGGCCGATGGCGCACGGGTCACCGAGCGCACCTCGGCGGACACGCGCGCGCGCGCCACGCGCACCTCGATGGCGTCGCCCACCTGCACGTCGTCGGCGTCGCGCAGCGCACGTCCGTCGGCTCGCAGCGCGATGGCGTAGCCGCGGCCCAGCACCCGCAGCGGCGACAGGGCGTCGAGCGCGGCCACGTGCTGGCCAAGCCTCGCCCGCGCGTCCCGCAGCGCACGCTGGGCCGCGGGTGCGAGCGCATCCCGAGCGTGCTCGACCTGCCGCGCTTCCTCGTTCAGCCGCTCCGTGATGGCGCGCCGCAGGCTCGCCTCGAGCGCCTCGAAGCCGCCGCGCCGTCGCGCCAGCATGCGCCGCGGGTCGTGCGGCAGGACGCGCGCGTCGAGCGCCGAGAGCTCACGGCGCTGCTGAATGAGCGGCCGGCGCACGGCGTCCTCGAGCCGCCGCGTCAGCAAGCCAAGCGCTCGCTCGGCGCTGCCGAGGGCGCTGCGCGGGTCTCGCAGGCGACGCTCGGCTCGCTCCAGCTTCAGCCGCTCGCGGTCGATGCGCATCTCGAGGGCGCGCGCCAAGCGGCGCTGCCACGCGTCCACCTCGGCGCGCAGGGCCTCGCGCGCCGGCACCACGAGCTCGGCGGCGTTGGACGGAGTGGCCGCGCGAACGTCGGCCACCAGCTCGGCCAGCGTCACGTCGGTCTCGTGCCCCACGCCCACCACGATGGGCACTCGGCACGCGGCCACGGCGCGCACCACCTGCTCGTCGTTGAAGGCCCACAGGTCTTCGGCGGAGCCACCGCCGCGCGTCAGGATCACCACGTCCAGGTCCGCCACCGCCTGCACCCGCGCGAGCGCCCGCACGATGGAGGCCGGCGCGTCGGCGCCTTGCACACGGCAGTCCGACAACACCACGCGCACCGGGCAGCGCTCTCCCGAGACGCGCAGCACGTCTTGATAGGCCGCGCTGCTGCCGCTGGTGACCACGCCCACCGTGCGCGGGAACCGTGGCAGCGCGCGCTTGCGCGTGGGGTCCATCAGCCCTTCGCTGGCCAGCTTGCGGCGCAGCAGCTCGAAGCGGGCCCGCAGGTCGCCATCGCCAGCGGGGATCGCGGCCCGCACCGTCATCTGGAACGTGCCGCGCGGCTCGTAGAGCGTCAGCTGCCCGCGCACCCGCACGCGCTCTCCATCGCGCAGCGTGGCCCGCGAGCGCTGGGCGTCGCTGCGGAACATCACGCACGCCACCTGCGCCGGGTCACGCTCGTCGCTCAGGTTGAAGTACAGGTGGCCCGAGGGCGCCCGCTTCGCCTGCGTGATCTCGCCCTCCACCACCACGTCGCGGAACCCGTCCTCGAGGCTGTTGCGCACCACGCGGTTGAGCTCGCTGACGCGCAGCACGCGCGGTTGCGTGGGGGAGCGGAGGGGCTCGGGGGACATGCGCTCCGACTATCGCACAGCGCGCCGGCTCGGGTAGCCCGCGTGTGCGTCTCGCTCTACCTTTGCCGCATGGAGTCCCCGTTGAGCTGGGCGTTTCTGGCAGTGAGCCTCGTCGGCGCGTGGTTCACGTACAACGCACATCGGCCGCCGCGCTGGCCCGCCACCTGGGCCACCGCTTGCTTCTTCGCGGGCTGGCTCACGGTGGAGCTCGCGGCGCATCACCTCGTCTGGCAGTTCATGGCCGCCTGTGCGTTCGCCTATGCGGGCGCGCTCGACGCGTGGCCCGGCTGGCTGGCGCTGTTGCTCTGCTTGATCTCCTGGGCTTCGCTCATGCGCCTGCACGTGCGCGGGGCGCTCGCGGCCGAGATGGCTCACGGTGCGGTCCAGGGCACGCTCTCGAAGTACGAGGCCAACGGCGAGGCCTTGGCCCTCACGCTGGACCCGGAGGCGGGCATGCCCACGCTCACGCCGGTGCGCCTGCGGCACTACGCGCTCCCCTTCCAGATGAAGCAGCGTCGCGTCCGCGTGGTGCGCAACCAGCCCTTCGCCGAGGTGGGCGGCCGCACGCTGCGCGCCGACGTCTACCACCGCGAGGACAAGCCCGCGAACGCGCCCGTGCTGGTCTTCGTGCACGGCGGCGGTTGGGTGCTGGGGTTCAAGGAGTTCCAGGCGTTGCCCATGCTCAACCGCATGGCGGCCGAGGGTTGGGTCTGCATCAGCGTGGACTACCGCCTGAGCCCGCGCGCCACGTTCCCCGACCACATCGCGGACGTGAATCGAGGCATCGTGTGGGCCAAGGCGCACGCGCACGAGTACGGTGGCGACCCGACGTTCGTGGCCATCAGCGGCAACTCCGCGGGCGGTCACCTGGCGGCGCTGGCGGGGCTCGCCTGGGATGACCCTGCGTTCAAGCCGGGCTTCGAGACGGCCGACACGCGCGTTCAGGCGGCGGTCACCTTCTATGGGGTCTACGACCTCACCAACCGATTCGATCATTGGCCAAATCGGGGGATCCAGGGGCTGATCGAGCGCACCCTCATGAAGGCGCGGCGCGCCGACGACCCCGAGCGCTTCGAGGCGGCTTCACCCATCGCTCGCGTACGCCCCGACGCTCCGCCGTGGCTCGTGGTGCACGGAACCCACGACTCGCTGGTCCCGGTGGCCGAGGGGCGGCGGTTCAGCGCGGCACTGCGTGACGTCTCGTCGCAGCCGGTCTGCTACGCCGAGATCCCGGACGCGCAGCACGCCTTCGAGATCTTCCGCTCGGTGCGCGGTCACCACACCCTGCGCGCGGTGCGCGACTTCCTCAATACCGTCTACCAGAGGGAGCGCGGGGGTGGGCTCACGGGCCCGGACTCTCAGCGCACGCGCCTCGACACGCCGCTCTCGCCCGGCTTGAACACGGCTTCCATCGTGTCGGCGCGTGCCCTGGCCAGCGCAGACGAGTCGGCGCTCGCGGCGGCCAGCTTGCGCAGCCGGTCGTAGATGTCGCGCGCGCGGTCGGCGTGGCCCTCGGCGGGCGTGCTGGGGTCCACGTGCGCGAACAGCAGACGCGCCGCCTCGGCCCCGAGGTCCGTGTGCACGTCCTCCAGCCGGGAGTGCTTGATCTGCGTGGTGTTGTCCTCGCGTGACATGGAGTGACAGTAGATACCCCCAATGGGGCTGCCTGTCCAGCGCCATTGGAATGTCCACGGCGAGGAATCGCGCGTAGACTGCGCGCCATGGCCCATCGGACGCTCGTCTGGTTCCGCGGCAAGGACCTGCGTCTGCATGACCACCGCCCCCTCGCGCTCGCGCTCTCGGGCGGCGACGTGATCCCCGTCTTCGTGCTGGATCCCTTCTTCTTTTCACCCGCTCGCGCGCAGGCGCTGCCCCATCGCATGCAGTTCCTGCTCGAGTCCATCGCGGGCCTGCGGGACGAGCTCGCGGCGCGGGGGTCGGAGCTGCTGCTGGTGCCCGGCAAGAGCGTCGAGGTGATCCCCGACCTCGCCGCCCGCCTCGAGGTGGACCGTGTGGTCGCGCAGCGCTGGGTGGAGCCGTTCGCCCGCGAGCGTGACCGGCGCGTGAAGCAGGCCCTCGGCGACCGCTTCCAGCTCCTCGAGGGCGAGACCCTGCTGCCCCCGGGTACGCTGCGCACCGGCTCGGGCAAGCCCTACTCGGTGTTCAGCCAGTTCGCGAAGGCGTTCCGGCGCGAGGTGGAGGTGGGCTCTCCGCTCCTGGCGCCGAAGCAGCTCCCGCCCGTGCCGGCCAAAGTATTGACCCAGGTGACCCGCGCGTCGCTGCCCACCCTCGACGAGCTGGGCATCCGGTACAACGGCGCACTCTCCCCCGGCGGCGAACGCGCTGCGAACCAACGCTTGCGCGCGTTTCGCCTCGGCGCTGCCGCCAGTTACCACCTGCAACGCGACCGTATGGACATCCCAGGCACCAGCCGACTCTCGGCCGACCTCAAGTTCGGCACGCTCTCGCCTCGCCAGGTCTGGTACGAGATCGAGCGCGCTCATCGCGGCACCGAGGCGGCGGACAAGTACCTGAACGAGCTGGTGTGGCGCGAGTTCTCGCACAGCACGCTGTGGGACCGCCCGGAGCTGCTGCGCGAGCCCTTTCGCGTCGACTTCGTGGGCTTCCCGTGGCGCACGCCCGAGCACGCGCCAGAGCACTGGCAGGCGTGGGTGAACGGCACGACGGGCTACCCGGTGGTGGACGCGGCGGCGCGGCAGCTGCTGCAAGAGGGCTTCGTGCACAACCGCGCGCGCATGATCGCGGCGAGCTTCCTGACGAAGCATCTGCTCATCACGTATCGCGCCGGCGAGCAGCACTACATGAAGTTCCTCACGGACGGTGACTGGGCCCAGAACAACGCGGGCTGGCAGTGGTCGGCGGGATGTGGTTGCGACGCTCAGCCGTACTTCCGCGTGTTCAACCCCATGCTGCAGGGTGAGCGCTTCGACCCCGAGGGCGACTACGTGCGCAAGTACGTCCCCGAGCTCGCGGGCCTGCCCGCGGGAGTCATCCACACACCCTGGGAGGCGCCTGCGCTCGTCTTGAAAGCGGCGGGGGTGACCATCGGCGAGACGTATCCTGCGCCCATCGTGGACCACGCGGTGGCGCGCGAGCGCTTCCTGATGCTGGCCAAGCAGCACATGGCGGCCCGCAAGGGCGGCAGCGAGGTGAAGGCGTGAGCAAGAGCGCGAGCACTATCGAGTCGACGGCCCCCGACGGTCGCAAGCGCGTGCTGAGCGCGCGCGGCGTGACCAAGGTCTACCGCATGGGCGAGGTGGACGTGCACGCGCTGCGCGGCGTGGACTGGGACCTGCACGAAGGCGAGATGACGGTGCTGGTGGGCGCGAGCGGCTCCGGCAAGAGCACGCTGCTCAACATCATGGGCGGCCTCGACACGCCGAGCGAAGGCGAGGTGAAGTACCGCGATCAGGACCTCAGCCGCGCGAACGCCAACGAGCTCACGCGCTTCCGGAGGCAGCACGTGGGCTTCGTGTTCCAGTTCTACAACCTGGTGGCCAGCCTCACGGCGCGCGAGAACGTGGAGCTGGTGACCGACCTGGTGGACGGCGCCATGAGCCCCGACGAAGCCCTCGAGCGCGTGGGCCTCAAGGGCCGCTCGGACCACTTCCCGGCGCAGCTCTCGGGCGGTGAGCAGCAGCGCGTGGCCATCGCGCGCGCCATCGCCAAGCGGCCGGACGTGCTGCTGTGTGACGAGCCCACCGGCGCCCTCGACTTCCACACCGGCGTGATGGTCTTGGAGGTGCTCACGCAGATCAACCGCGAGCTCGGCACCACCACGGCCATCATCACGCACAACGCGCCGGTGGCCAGCATCGCGGACCGGCGCATCGTGGTGGCCGATGGACTGGTGGTGGCCAACGAGACGGGCTTCGAGAAGATGAAGCCGGCGGACCTCACATGGTGAGTGCCTCGTCATGATCGGGCCCCTGCACCGCAAGCTGCTGCGCGACCTACGCGAGCTCAGCGGCCCCATCACCACCATCGCGGTGGTGGTGGCCTGCGGTGTCAGCGCGTTCTTGAGCTTGTCCGGGACGCATCGCGCGTTGGTGGACGCCCGCGCGCGCTACTACACCACGCAGCGCATGGGCGAGGTGTTCGCCACCGCCGAGCGCGCGCCCGAGAGCCTGGCCACGCGCATCGCGGCGCTGCCCGGGGTGAGCCGCGTGCAGACCCGCGTGGTCACCGGCGTGCGCATCCCCATGCCCAGCCTCGAGAGCCCGGCCGACGGCCTCTTGGTGTCCATCCCGCGCGACGGCGTGGAGCGCCTGAGCGCCATCCGGCTGACCGCGGGCCGGCGTCCGCTCTCGGGGCACGACGACGAGGTGGTGGTGCTCGAGGCGTTCGCGCTGGTGCACGAGCTCGAGCTGGGCGACCCGCTGCGCGTGGTCATCGAAGGTCAAGAGCGCACGCTGCGCGTGGTGGGCCTGGCCATGTCGCCCGAGTGGGTGTTCCCGGTGCAGCCCGGCAGCTTCGCGCCCGACAACGCGCGCTTCGCGGTCATCTGGATGTCGCGCCCCGCGCTCGCGGCGCTCACCGACCAGGAGGGCGCCTTCAACGAAGTGGTGCTCGAGCTGCAGGCGCACGCGCGGCCTCCCATGGTCATCGACCAGCTCGACCAGATGCTCGAGCCCTACGGCGGCCTCGGAGCCTATGGCCTCGACCGGCAGATATCGGACTACTTCCTGTCGCAGGACCTGCAGCAGCTCGAGGGCATCGCGACGTTCGCGCCCGTGCTGTTCCTGGCGGTGGCGGCGTTCCTGCTGAACGTGGTGCTCGCGCGCATCGTGAGCCTGCAGCGCGGCGTGGTGGCCACGCTCAAGGCGCTCGGCTACAGCGACCTCAAGATCGCGCTGCACTACCTCGAGCTGGTGGTGGTGATCGTCACGCTGGGAGCCACCCTCGGGCTCATGATGGGCAAGTGGCTCGGCAACATGGTCACGAGCCT
>CAZEAA010000014.1:9949-33327 GCA_964510015.1 uncultured Sandaracinaceae bacterium | reverse complement strand
TCTTGGGCCAGCAGGGAGTCGATGGCTTGCAGCACGGTGTGCTGCGAGTTGAACGAAGCCACCAGGACACTCACCAGCGGACCACCGCTCTCGCCGCGGCGGGGCACATCTAGGAATCGATAGCCCGCGACCCCGTGCGGATGGCGCACGGGGGTCTCGACGCCTTGAGACGAGAAGTATGCGCGCAGCGCTGCATCCGCCAGCACAGGGTCCCTGGTCTGCTCCGCCTGGTGCGTGAGCAGGCACAGCTCGGGCTGGCGGAGCGTGGCGAGCGGGTGCGTGGCCAGCAGGCGTGCAAGCGCATCTGCCTGGAGCTCCCGGCGGTCGAGCCGGCCTTGAAGCAACGCCAGGTTGAAGTGGCCGTTGGGCAGTTCATGGCGTTGGGGAGCTACGCCCGGGTCATCGAGGCTGGTGAGCAAGTTGACGCCCCGCACGGTGCGTTCGAGTTCCGTGTGGTACCGCCGAGCGAGGGCGAGCACACCCTCACGCTCACCGCAGCGCACGCGCCACTCACACACCGCAGGCAGCACGGCGCTGCGATGTGTTGCGCTCAGCGTGGAGAGGGTGGATTCGAGTTGTTGACCCAGCGCATCGCACACCACCCCGGCTTCCTCTTCGAGGGCGAGTTCGAAGGCGCGCAGGAGCCGGGCGGGGCCAGCCTCCCCCTCCGAGAGTCGTCGAACCCGCTCGTGCAGCGTGGCAGTGGTGGGCTCACCCGCCGCGCGCGCGGCCGCCCGTCGGTCACGTCGGGTGACCACGGTGCGCCGCACCGCACCGACAGGTGGCGTCAGCCAATACGACGCTAGGGCAGGCACCTTCATTTGCGCTCGATATAGTTGGCATCTAGCGAGGTGCAACCGTTCGGGAGAGTGAGGCTCACCCAATCCCGGACCAACGCCGGAACTTCCCAACAGGTGCACGGAAGGCGTCGACCATCCTCTGCATGGCGGTTGGAGCGCTCAAATCAGGCAAGCACAGCGACACGCTGGCCGGCGTGTGGCTCTCCCCGTTCCACGTTGGGCGCAAGTGAAGCACGTGTCCGGCCAGCTCCACTTCCAGATCGACGCCCGGAACGAATCGAATGGTCGTCACGTTCATCGCGGCGAACGCGAGCGACCGCTCGATCAGGACTCCTTCGGAGTACTCGCTATCCGCTCGAGTCACGAGCGAGCGGCTCTCGAGACGATCCAAAGGAGAGACATGGTCGCGACGGGTCGACGACGGCGCATTGTTCTCGATGAGAACAGCGTGCAGAAAGTCACGCAATCGCTCAGGCGGCATCCCCTGTTCACGGAACTGCACGTCAATCTTGTTCTTCGTCTCGGACCGCAAGCTCGCCCCATCGCGATCGAACGCTTCCAGCGTTCGCTCGGGTGCAGGATGGAAGCGCACCTTTGCCGTCTCTCTTCGAGGTCGCTTCGAAAGAGGGATGTCAACGGTGTACTGCAGCTTGTTGCCCCACTGACCAAAGACTCGGAACCATCCGCCGAAACGCGACATCCTGGCGCTCGTCAGAACAGCCCCATGTTGCCCGTTGTCGGACACTGAATGGTCGCGATAAGTAGTTCTCAGCTCGACGGGGTCATCATTGAAGATGACCGTGTTGTGAGCGAGTTGGCTCTGAAAGTATAGGAACCGCAGTGGACGCTTGTACTGAAAGGGTCCTCCGCCATCAGCCAACACACACTCGCCGCCACTGTAGCTGATGAAGCTTCCTCCATCCCAATGTCCGTGAACGCCGCGCTCGGGCCGGTGAAGGAACAGTCCATACAGCTCTCTGTCAGGTGGACCCGAGCGAAAGATGAAGTATCCGTCTCTCGGATAGGCTGTGAGGATAGTTTGATCGCTCGTCTTCGAATCGCCCGACGTCTCGAGGGGTTGGGGGCGCGCTTTGGCGCGAGCGAGAAACTCATCCGAGTATGGCTGCTCGTGCTTGGTGTCACCGTAGGCTGGAAGAATTCCAGGGCGCGGTTCGATCTGTTCTTGAAACGCGACCATCTTGGAGAACAACTCATCGTCGTATCCGGGAAGTCCAACGCCGCGATCGGCGAAGAACGACCGCGTGTCCATGAGCCGTCCGATGAGGAACACATGATAGAATGCGGCTTGCTCGTTCGTGATTCCGGTGCTTCGGTCTACGACCGTTTTCAGGAGGCGTTCCAGTGTGTGTTGACAGAGGTCGATGTCATCCGCTGGGTTCTCAGAGAAAACGAGGGACGCGTCGGCGATCGCCTCGGAATGAAAGATGGTGTGGTTGTTGAGGGGCGGCGACTCTCTCCTCATGAATCCCTTGAGCGCGTCCGTCTGAAAGTCCATCATGCGTCGCAGCCGCGAGCGTTCATCCGCGTCGAGCTGTGCCGCGAGCCCACGCTCGTAGAAGTAGGAGATATACGACACACGATAAGCCATGGCATGGTCATGCCAGATGTCCGTTGACTTGTTGTGCAGGTTGTCTTCGGCGAAGCCAATGAAGCGCATCACGATGTCTTTGCACAGTGGCCAGTCGGAAGGGTGCTCGCGACCACCGACGTCCGTCCCTGACAGGACAGTCAACCAGGCGAGCGAGTTGAAGAACAAGCGCCATGCGGCGTCATCGGCAAAGGGAGCGCCCCAGTCTTCGATGTCCTCGATCCGGAACCCCGGCCAGTACGACCGCAGGAGAAACTCGCCGGTCTTCCGATAGTGTTCGAAGTTCGACGCTCGTCCGTAAAACGAGAACTCCGGTCGCCTGAAGCGCCCGGCCTGTGTTGGTGCTGGTAACATCGATTCCCCCTCTGGAACATGAAGACGGGCTTGTGCGAGTTGGGGCCACAAGGTGCCTAGAACTCCAGCGACGGTGTGGAGACACGCAGGGGACACGCTCCGTCTCCGGAGAGCCCCCCGGAAGCGACCAGGGCCTCACAACGGGCTGGGCTGCACACCTCGCGCGCCAACAACTCCTGGGTGATGGGCACCGTACCCCCGCGCAACAGGTGGGAGTTGATGCCGACGGGAGCGACCACGTCGTCTGCATCCTCGATGCAAGCGATGGCGATTCCCTCGACCACCATGCGGTTAGGGGTGGCCGCACAGGTCTGCATGACCTGGTAGCTCCCTCCGTCGGGCTGTTGGGAGGGGCAGGCGATGGCGATGACCTCTGGTCGCTCCGCCCTGGGATCCGAGACGTAGCCACCCCGGTAGATGTTCCCTCGAAGGGTGTTCTCGAAGCTGGGCAGCTCCATTTGGGTGCACTCCGAGCGCCCGCCCACGTCCTGCCAGTCGCAGTACCAGTCCTGCACGGGCACGCGCGTCACAGAGTCGCGCCCGGCTTCGAACACGTTGCCGACCACGAGGTTGCGGTCCGAGCTGTTGCGGAACTTGATGGGTTGACCAGACACGTTCACGAACGTGTTCCCGACGAACGTGTTCTGGTCGGACACCTTCGTGTAGACCGCGTGCATCAAGATCTTGTTCTCCAGCCAGCTACCGTAGTCGACGATGTCCACGAAAACGTTGTCTCGAAAGATCGAGTCGTTCACGTAGAACAGCGCGATAGCCATGTACGCGTCGCTCATGGGGCTCACCAACGGGTCGTCGGAGGGCTCGTTGTTGGCGATCTCTCCGATCCGTTCGAAGTGGCAGCCACCGACAAACATCCCCTCCACGGGGGAGTCCACGGCATCTTCGCGAGCCCCGGGAGCCGCTCTCGCGCGCACGTCGGCCGCCGACCAGCCAGCAACTCGGATCGCGGTGTGGTACTCGCGCACCTCGATGTTCTCGATGCGGATCGCCCCGAAGCCGCTGTACTCACGATAGTGCTCTTGAAACCAGGCGCTCCGACCCGGGGCATCGAAGAAGGTGTAGCCCACGGCGCTCTCTCGCCCGGCAGCGATGCACAGCGCACCGACGTCCTCGCTCGAGTCGCACTGGATGGGCTCGTACGTCGGAGCACCTGCCTCTGCCGTGGGGCGCTCGTCGACGAGGCAGCGCGTGGTCTGACAAGGATGACCGCCGCCGTGGAACACCGCGCGCTCCCCTCGGGCACTGCGAAGCGTGAGGGACACTTCCCGGTGCGCATGGCGCCATCGAATCCACTGGCCGTAGAATTCGCCCGCCGCGATGATCTCGACGTGGATGCGACCTTGGGGCATCACGGTGTCAGCTCGGCCCGTGCGCTCGTTCTCCACGAAGGCGTCCCCCAGCCGCTGCGCCGCCATGAGACTAGCTACCGGTCGAGCGGGTGTACCGCAAGCGCACCCGTCGCCGACACACTGGAGGCAGGCATCGCTCCCGTGGTCGGCTGAGACCGTGATGATCAGGCTGTGGCCATCGGCCGGGCCGCACCCAGCGGTCGACAGCAGCATCGACCCCAACAGCCAGCACGTTGCGGGGACGTGGCGGGCAAGACGAGGAATCAGCGTCCGATGGGCATTCCGCTCGGGCCCATGAAGGCCATGCCCCCGCATCCTACTCACCGCAGCGCTCGAACCCCGATGCCGTCGTACTCGAAGCCCTGCTCCTCGAGCCCATAGCTGGACCACACGTTGCGACCGTCGATCAACAACGGCCGGCGCAACAACTGCTTGATGCGCGTGAAGTCCGGGTTCTGGTAGACGCGCCACTCGGTGTGCAGCACCAGCGCGTCGGCACCGTCGACCGCCGCGTACGGATCCGTCACCAGCTCCACCGGCACGTCGTGGTGCTTTTTGAACTCGTCCATCGCCTTCGGGTCGTGTGCCACGACGGTGGCGCCCTCGCTGAGCAGCACGTCGATGGTGGTGAGCGCCGGGGCCTCGCGGATGTCGTCCGTGTCGGGCTTGAAGGCGATGCCCCACACGGCGATGCGCTTGCCGCGCAGCGTTCCGTCGAAGCGGGTCTTGAGCTTGGCGAGGATCACGGACTTCTGCCGCTCGTTCACGCGGTGCGTGGCTTCGGAGAGCTCCATCGGCACACCGAAGTCGCGGCCCGCTGAGGCGAGGGCCAGCACGTCCTTCGGGAAGCAGGAGCCGCCGTAGCCCGCGCCCGCGTGCAGGAACTTGTCCCCGATGCGGGTGTCCGCGCCGACCGCGTGACGCACGTCATGGATGTTGGCGCCGGCCTTCTCGGCGAGCAGCGCCACCTCGTTCATGAACGAGATGCGCATGGCCAGCATGGTGTTGCTCACGTACTTGGTGAGCTCGGCGCTCGCTGGCGACATCCACATGAGGCGGCTGCCGGACAGGCAGTAGGGGTGATAGAGGCGCTCCATCAGCTGGTGCACCCGCTCGTCGGTCCCGGCGTACCCGCACACGATGCGCTCGGGGTGCAGGAAGTCCTTGATGGCCGCGCCCTCTTTCAGGAACTCGGGGTTGCTGACCACGTGCACCGGATGCGGCGCACCGGCGACGATCTTCTGCACGCGCTCGTTGGTGCCGACCGGCACCGTGCTCTTCAGCACCAGCACGGTCGGGTGCGTCACGTGCTCCGACACGGAGGCGGCCACGGCGTCCACGGCGCGCAGGTCAGCGCCACCGTCGCGACGGCCCGGCGTACCGACGGTCAGAAAGACCACGTCGGACTCGCCCACGGCCGCGGCGATGTCGGTGCTGAAGCGCAGGCGACCCGCGGCCACGTTCTGCTGGATCATGGCGCCCAGGCCCGGCTCGTAGATGGGGACCTCGCCGCGCAGCAGCGCGTCCACCTTCTCGCGCTCCTTGTCCACGCAGTGGACCGTATTCCCCGCCTCGGCGAGGCAGGTGCCGGTGACCAACCCCACGTAACCCGAACCAACGACGCAGACCTTCATGGCGGTTTCGGTATAGATGTCCACAGGCAGCGTGCAAGCACCCACGCGTCGCGTGGACCACGCCCCTCGCGTGTTCCATGTAGATCACCGGCCTCGTGGACGGCGGCCGCGGCGGTGCAGGATGACGATTCACGGCAAGCTCGAGCATTACTACGGCGGGGTCGTCACCGGCTGGGCAGCGAACAGTGCGGCGCTCGCTCGGACGGTGTCGGTGGCCCTGCTCGTCGATGGCGAGAAGGTCGCCGAAGCGGAACCGAGCATCGAGCGACGGGACGTGGAGCGCTTGGGGCTCCCGCTGGTGTCGGGGCTACGGATGAGCGTCCCCGAGGCCTCGCTGGACGGCGGGGTGCACGAGATCGCGCTGGTGCTGGATGGCGTGGTGATCCCGGGCGGGCCGCGGCGCGTGACACTGACCGCGCCGTCGGCGTTCCCGCTGCAGGAGGCTCCTCTCCCCCGAGGGCGCATCGTGTTCCCGCGCGAGCGGGTGCGGCTCCACGTGGACCGCCTGTTCGGCGACCCGGCGCAGCGGCACCACTTCGTGCCCGAGGCCCTCTGCGCCGAGGCCGATCCGCACTACGAGACCGATGACACGTGCGTGTACGAGCTCGACGACTGCCGGGTGCTGTTCCCCGATGGGATCATCCTGAGCGGCGACCACATCCTCCATCGCACGCTGTACTTGGTGGACCGTGACCGGTACGCGCACGTGCTGCGCCGAGATGGGACGCTCCTGGTGGACGAGGAGGCGATCGAGACCGTCGAGGAGCCGACCTTCCTGTTCAACGCCGGCTCGCAGAACAACTACTTCCACTGGCACATGGACGTGCTGCCCAAGTGCCTGGTGCTGGACGCGGTCCACCAGCCGGGGATGCGCGTGGCGCTGCCCGTCCCCGAGCACCGCTTCCAGTCGGAGACCATCGCGCGCATCACGGAACGCTTCCCCCACGCAGCCCCCGTCATGCCGCGCGGCGTGAAGCTCGTGCGGTTCCGCAAGCTGTTCTACACGCCGGGGCTGTCGGGTAAGGCGCTCCGTCCGGCGAGCGCCATCGGGCGCTTCTTCGAAGACGACGAGGCCCGGGATGCTGCCAGCGTCAACGTCGCCGATCTGCCGAGGCGCATCTTCCTGAGCCGCCGCAGCAGCCGGCGTCGCCGACTGATCGGCGAGGAGAGCCTCGCGAGAGCGCTGCGCGAGCGAGGCTTCGTGGTGGTGGACCCGGAGGAGCTCGACACGGCGGCGCAGCGTGCGCTGTTCCGACGAGCCGAGCTGGTGGTGGGCCCGCACGGCGCGGCCTTCACCAACCTGCTGCACGCGAACCCGCAGGTGGGGGTGGTGGAGCTGTTCGCCGACCGCTACGTGAACGTGGGCCCGCAGCGCATCGCCAACCTGAAGGCGCTGGCCTATGGGTACGTCATCGGGGCGACCCGCGACGTGGACGGGCGGCTCGTCGCCCGTGACGCGAGCTTCGAAGTGGACGTGGACGAGGTGCTCGCCCGGCTCGACGACGTGGCGCGCTGCAGCGGGCACGCGCTGCGCAGCCCGGCCAGCGTGACGGCGCCGGTTCCTTCACCCGTGGCAGCGGGGCCGCGCGTGGTCATTCACGTGGGCCCGGGTAAGACCGGGTCGTCCGCGCTCCAGCAGTGGCTGACCACCCACCGCGACGACCTCGAGGCGAGCGGCGTGCTCTACCCTGCGCACGACCTCGACCGGAACGGCGTGAGCAGCGGCAACCGCGAGGCGCTGCTGGACATGGTGGAGGTGGACGGGAAGCACCGGCACCACGTGAGCGCCGCGAAGGCTGCGGCGCTGCGCGACGGGCTGCGCGCCAGTCGCTGTCACACGCTGCTGCTGTCGTCCGAGTTCTTCTACCCGCTGCTCACCGACATCGAGCGCGAGCTCCCTGAAGCCGAGTTCGTGGTGTACGTGCGGGACCCCGTCGAGCTGCTCGAGTCCAACTACAACCAGAGCGTCAAGCGCCACGACGAGACCAAGGCGTTCGTCGCGCCAGCCGCGTTTCGCCCCGGCATCTTCGTGCAGCTGGAGCGCTTGCTCAAGGCCGACCGCGCGCCGCGGCTCGTCGTGCGGCCTTACGGCGATGGACTCTTCACGGGAGGCGACATCGTGGGGGACCTGCTGTCGGTGCTGCGTGCGCCGCGAGATGCTGCCGCCCTCCCGCGGCGGGTCAACGCGTCGTACACGCTCGACGCGCTCGAGTTCAAGCGACACGCCAACCACTTCGGGCTCGGTCCGCTCCAGCCCGTCATCGACCGTACGCTGCAGGCCTATGGGGTGGGGCAGCGGGATTACTCGCTGGTGCCCCCCGAGCAGTTCCGGGCCATGCGCGAGGCGTGCGTCACGCAGCTCGACCGGCTGCTGGCGACGCGAGCGCTCGAGGAGCTGCGGCCCCTGCGCGAGCAGCTCGTGCACCGCCCGCAGCGCACCTTCGTGCATCAGGCCGTGTCGCGCGCGCAGCTCTTCGCGGTGGCCGACCACCTCGAGGCCAACGAGCCCGAGACGTTCGAGCACTTGCGCGCGCGGGTTCGGAGGGCACCCGGCCGGGACGTCCCGAACCCCGAGTTCTACGCCCGCTTCCGCTGAGCGAGCTGCGCCACCAGCGCATCCCACGCGGGCAGCGTGGGGCCCAAGCGATGACGGCCCACCATCTCGGCGCGCAGCTCGGCCGCGAGGCCCGTGGCCAGCGCCGTGTCGTCCAGCAGCGAGAGGATGGCGCGCGCCCACGCGTCGGCCGTGTCCTGCACCAGCAGGCCCGTGACCCCCGCGCGCACGCTCTCGCGGTAGCCGGGGATGTCGCTGAACACGGTCGGCAGCCCGAGCGCGCCATAGATGGCGTGCCCGAGGGGCGGAGCCTCCGGCTGGCGTGACGCGAGGCGCGGAGCCAGCGCGAGATCCATCTGCGCGGCCTGCTGACGCAGCCACAGGACGAAGGCCGCGTGGTCGCGCACCTCCGCGGGGACGGGGAGGTGCTCGACGCCATCGGCGGCCTCGGGCTCGGGACCCACCACCAGAGCCCGCACGTCGATGCCGCGCGCGCGCACCTGAGCGAGGGCCGCGCTGAGCAGGTGCACGTCCGGCACGGCGCGACGGTCGGCGAGGACCAGCATGCAGCGCTCGTCGGCGTGACGCTTCACGAAGCTCGGGTGCGCCGCGGGCGGGAGGGGGGACAGCCACAGCGCCTCGTTGAGGGCGGACGGGACGACGTGCACCTGCGCACCATGCCCCTGCATGCGCTGGGCGAGCCCCTCGTGCGGGACCACGATCGCGCGGGCCACGCGCGCGAGGCGCTCGAGCACTCGCTGCGAGGCGTTGGGCCCGTGGTGAGCCGTCGCCGCCGACCGGTCCAGCACGTCGAGTAGCAGCGGGATCCCGAGCGCCTCGACGCGCGCCGCGAGCTCTTCCACGTGCTCCACCGGCACGGCCCCCGGCTCCACCAGCACCACGTCCCAGGGCGGCTGGGTGGCCGATGCGAACGCTGCCCAGTGCACGCGCTCGTAGCTCACGCTGCGCCCCACGGCCTTGCGCGCGCGCTCACGCAGGCGGGAGGGCGTGTGGCCCGAGGCGTCAGAGACCGCGTCGTCCACCGCCAGCACCGCCACGCAGGGCGTGCTCGCCGTGTCCGCGTGGGCCGAGAGCAGCTCGCGGTAGATGCTGGCGTAGCCGCGCGCCATGGCGCGCGTGTCGTGCTCGCGACCGTGGCCACGCTGCCAGACGTCCACCTCGCGCAGGCGTGCTGCGTGCGACGCCACGTCGCGCGACAGCCGGACGAGGTGCTCGTAGACGCGCTCGGGATCGACGTCGGTGAGCAACCAACCACCACCGTGCTCGCGGATGCGCTCGCCCACGGCGCCCATGTCCATGGCGATGACCGGAACGCCGGCGGCCCACAGCTCCGTCAGCGTGTGGCAGTAGGTCTCCGGCCAGATCGAGAAGATGGCCCCGAAGTGCGGCCGGATCGCGGCGACGCGCGCCCCGAAGTCCTTGCGCTCGTAGCGACCGTGCCGCACCAGTGGCAGGTGCGCGAGGGAGCGGTCCACGTCGCCCAGCACGTGGAACTCGAAGAGCTGGCTGTGGTCGAGCTCGAGCAGCCGCGCCACGAGGGAGGCGCCCTTCGCGATGCTGATGTTGCCCGGGAACAGGATGCGGATGCGGCTCGACTCCGCGAGGTCGGCGGCGAGGCGCTCGAAGTGCGGAAAGTCGCGGCCGTGCTCGATGACCTCGAAGCGTTGGTCCGCGAGCCCGGGGAAGCTGGCGCGCACGGTGTTGCGGGCTCCCTCGGACGTGGTCACGAGGCAGTCCGCGAAACGGAGCGTGCGCTCCATCTTGGCGCGCCACGCGTGGATGAAGCGGTGCTTGAGCGGCGGCATGTCCCGCGGCGACCAAAGCTCCACCGAGCAGTCCTGCTCCCCGATGCCCGCCGTGCAGGTGCCGCCGCAATAGGTGAGGTCCTGGTCGAGCAGCTTCACGCTCGGGCACACCATGTAGAAGTCGTGCAGCGAGAACACCAAGGGCAGGCCCAGGCGCTTCACGATCGACGTGAGCGTCAGGCTGTGCCACGCGATGTGGCGGACGTGGACCAGCTCGATGGCGTAGTGCACGAGCCAGCGCGCGACGATCTCGTCGTACTCCTCGGAGATGTGCCCGCTCGCGTCGATGGGCCGCAGCAGGCGCGCTTGCTCGAGCAGCACTGCACCGGACGCGTGCGCCGAGTACAGATACAGCTGCGTCGCGTCGCAGCGCAGCAGCAGCGCCTCGTAGCGGTCGTCGAGCGCGCTCATCAGGTCTTGGTTGGTCTGCGGCGTGCCGCCCGTCTGCGTGGACGTCACGAACAGCACCCGCGGCCGCGGCCCGTGCGCGCTCGTGGGCTCCTTGTGGAGCGCGTGCCGCGTGCGCGCACGCACGATGGCGAGCTCGGCCCCGCTGGTGAACGCGGCGACCGCAGCGGGGTACTCGGGGTAGCGGGCCTCCACCACGGCGCGGCCCGCGCTCATCAACGCGTGCTTCTGCTCGCCGAAGCTGGCCGAGCGCACATGGTAGACGAAGGTGCGGTCGTCCACCACGTGCACGAAGCCCATCCGTACGGCGCGCATGCAGAGGTCGTTCTCTTCGCCGTAGCCACGGGGGAAGGCCGCCTCGTCGAGCGTGCCCACCTCGTCCAGCATGCTGCGGCGCACGTACAGACAGAAGCCGTTGCCCGTGGGGGTGCGGGGATAGAGCGCGGCCGACGACTGCGTGACCAGGCGGCCATAGGCGTCGAGATCCATCCACTGGGGCAGGTCGTTGACCACACCGATCTCGGGCACGGAGAACGCCCCCGCCGCGTTGGAGAGCGCCGTGGCGGTGCCCACGCGCTCGCCGGAGTAGGCAGCGAGGCGCAGGTTCCGCAGCCAGCCCGGCGTGACCTCGGTGTCGCTGTTCAGGAACACCACGTCGTCCCGCCCGGCCAGCTCGATGCCCAGGTTCACGTTGCGGGTGAAGCCCTGGTTGAGCTCGCGCCGCACCACGGTGACGTGCGCGCGCCCTTCGTAGTGTGCGAGCAGCGGGGCGACTCCGGGGTCGGTCGACGCGTCGTCGATCACCACGAGGCGGTAGGGTGCGCGCGTATGGCGCTCGACCGAAGCGAGGCAGGCGGCCACCTCGCGCGGCGCGTTGTAGACCGGCACGATCACCGTGACGCCGCAGCCGGCCGCTTCGGCGCGCTGCAGCGTGGTGAGCACGGAGCCACCGGGGAAGAAGCGCGGCAACGCGACGGGCTCGTTCGTCTTCGCCTGCAGCCGCTGGCTCGTGCCGCTGACATGGACGGCGAGCGTCACGGGAGACCCCCCGCTCGGCGACACCGGCAGGCTCACGTCGAAGCCCGAGCGTCCGTCGGAGAGCTTGGCCCTCGCGATATCGGGCCGTGATTGATCCGCGGTCAGCGTCAGCACGGGCTCCCCGTCGCACAGCACGTCGAGCTTCACGCGGCGCTTCGGCAGGCTGCGGGTGACCGCCCAGCCGCGTAGGCGCCCGTGCGTGATCGCGTCGAGGCGTCCGTCGTGCTCGAGCGCGAGGCGCGCGTCGACCGCCACGATCTCCTGCCCCCCGAGACGAATGGAGACGTGGTGCTGGTCGCCGTCGAAGCACGCCATGATCGCGTCGCGCAGCGCAGCGCTCTCGGTGTCCAGCAGCTCTTTCGAGAAGCCCACGCGCGACGCAGGCAGCCCGGTGGCCTTCACGTCGGGGCGCTCGATGTCGCACGTGAGGAGGCCGACGCAGTGCTCGTCCAGGAAGAGCGCGGGCTGCGCGGAGGCGCTCGGGTCCACGTAGACCCACCCCACCACCCTGCCGGCTTCCACCACGTCGATGGCGCCCACCCCAGGCGACATCGCTGCCACTTCGGGGGGCGACTGCTCCACGACGGGACGGCCGGCCGCCAGCGCGAGCCGCACGCCCGCGGCCTCCGCGGCGCTCAGCGGGCGCAGCAGCCTTGCGCTGAAGCCCAGGGCGCTCGGCCCGAGACCGGCGAGCCGCAGGTCGGCCCGCTCGAACTGATGGGTCACGTGTCCCACCACGCGTCCGTTCAGCAGCAAGCAAGGGGGTGAGCCTTCGTAGCCCTCCGGCACCTGCGTCCAGCCGGTTGCGCGCGCGAACGACGGAGAGAGCTCCACGCGGTCGACGTGACCCAGGAAGCGCAGCGGCGGCTCGCCGGAGAACCCGCCATCGGTGAACTTCTCCACCGCGGAGCGCACGTTCTTTCGCAGGAAGCTGCCGACGCGGCTCATGACGAGGCGCCCACCATTCCTCCCGCGGCACCGACGCTCTCCGCCGTGGACCAGGTGGCCGACACCTCACTGGCCACGCGCACGTGTCGCACGGTGGCGAGGTCGGTGGGCGTCGCGCGGTGTGCCTCGTCCAGCGACTCGAGCCAGTCCGAAGGCGAGTGCGCGAAGCGGATGGGAGACGGCAGCTGCGCGGTGCGCGCGTGGTCGATGGAGGGCGTGGCGATGCTGGGCACGCCGAACGCCGCGGCTTCCAGCAGCTTCAGCGCCGAGCGCGCCTGGCTGTAGACGGTGGGCGCGAGCGGGACCAGGTTGACCCACGTGGAGAGCAGCACCTCGGGGAAGCGCTCGTAGTCCACCTTGGGCAGGTGACGCACGCGGCCGCGCGGGAAGTCGCGCTGATGGAACTTGAGGTAGCCCACCACCTCGAGCTGCACGTCGGGGTGCTGACGCAAGAAGGCGATGAGCGCCTCCTCGATGACCGCAAAGTCGCGGTCGTGGCTGGGCGAGCCCGGCAAGTACCGAATGATGCGCGCGTCGCCGGGCTTCCAGGCGCGGTCCCCGAAGCGCGCCCAGCCGCGGGCCACCCACGAAGGCGACGGCTGGTTGGGGACCACCGAGATGGCCGCGTCGGGGCGCATGGCGCGCAGGGCGTCCGCGATGGGGCGGGTGGACGCCGTGAACGCGTCGAAGTGCTGGACGCTCTCCCGGTAGGTCTCGAGGCGGCTTCCGATCTGGAGGCGCCGGAGCAGATGATCGGCGCCGGGGAAGTCGTGGAGCGGGCAGTCGAACAGCAGGTCGTCGTAGTCTGCCACCACGCGGATGTCGCGGCTGCGCAGCTGCTGGATCTGGCGCAGCGCGAGCGAGTCCACGTACGGGCGCAG
This sequence comes from uncultured Sandaracinaceae bacterium, assembly GCA_964510015.1. Lineage (GTDB taxonomy): Bacteria > Myxococcota_A > Polyangia > Polyangiales > Houyiibacteriaceae > JADJJE01. The sequence goes on along the minus strand of CAZEAA010000014.1, from coordinate 19,908 downwards.
CGACACCACGGTGTGGATCCCCGCGAGCGTCTCCTGCGGGATCACGCGGCCCACGTAGCTGCGAGCCCACGGCATGGACTCGAGCCGGTTGGCGATGCGATAGCGGCGCGAGTTCTCGGCGAGGGAGATGTGCGAGGCCCCGTACCAGTACAGCACCCCGGCACCCTCGCCGTGGCAGACCGGTGCCAGGATTGGCCCATGGCCGTCGGCGTCGCTGCGCAGCCCGGGCACGTCAGACGCCGCCTGCGATGGAGAAGTCTTCATGATGTCGGGTCAGGTGGGGGCTGTAGTACGGGTCGTCGCGCAGCGCTCCGCCCCAGCGGTCTTGCATGAAACGAACTTCCCCCTCGAAGCGCGCGCGGCGCTCGGGGGCCATGTCGGATCCGCGCGTGGCGGACTCGTGGTGTACCAACACCGCGTGGGGGGTGTAGACATTCCGGAAGCCCGAATCGCGCACCCGCAGGCAGAAGTCCACGTCGTTGAACGCCACGGCGAGCGCCTCGTCGAGGCCGCCCACCTGCTCGAACACATTGCGGCGCACCACCAGGCACGCCGCCGTCACCGCGCTGAGCGCATGCGTCAGCTGCAGGCGCCCGAAGTAGCCGTGATGGCCAGCCGGGAAGCGCTTGTGCGCATGGCCGGCCACGCCACCGATGCCCAAGATGACGCCGGCGTGCTGCACCGTGTTGTCGGGATACAGGAGCTTCGCACCCACGCAGCCCACGCTGGGGCGCAGCGCCAGGCTCACCATCTCGGTCAGCCAGCTGCCGTCCAGCACCTCCACGTCGTCGTTCAGCAGCGCGATCACCTCGGCTTCGGTGCGCGCGACGGCCCGGTTGTTCAGCCCCGAGAAATTGAAGGGCGTGTCGTCCCGCAGCACGCGCACGCGCGGGTCACGAGCGGCCTCCCGCAGGAAGCCCAGCGTCTCGTCGGTGCGGCTCCCGTTGTCCACGATCACCAGCTCGAAGCGGGGATAGCGCGTCTCGCGCAGCACGCTCGTCACCGCCCGCTCGAGGATCGCGCCGCCGTCGCGCGTGGGCATGATGATGGCCACGTGAGGGACAACGGACGGCAGGCTCGGGAGCACACGGTAGGCATATGGCACCGTCGCGGAGTGGGTGACCTCACCAGCGATGCCGCGACGCGCGAGCGCGTCCGCCACGGCGCGCACACCAGCCTCGGCCGCGTACGGCTTGGCGTCGGAGTTGCCTGCCGTGGACCCCGGCGCCTCGCGCCAGTGGTAGAGCACGTGCGGCACGTGGATGACCTGGTCCGCGGTGGCGTGGTCCGTGAGCCGCAAGAGCAGGTCGTGGTCCTGGCTGCCCTCGTAGCCTTCGCGCAAGCCCCCCACGGCCCGGACCGCCGCGGTGCGGGCCACCACGAAGTGCCCGATGTAGTTCTGAGCGAGCAGCAGCTCGGGGTTCCAGCGCGGCTTGAAGTGCGGCTGCCGACGCCGGCCCACCGGGTCCAGCTTGTCCTCGTCGCTGTAGGCGAGGAGCGCGGCGGGCTTTCCGTCGAGCGCCTGCACCATGCGCAGCAGCGCGGACGGGGCCAGGCGGTCGTCGTGGTCCAGAAAGGCCACGAGCTCGCCCTCGGCCATGGCGAGCGCGTCGTTGGTGGCGCGCGAGATGTGCCCCCGCTTCGACCGCAGGGCCACGCGCACGCGCTGGTCCTGCTTCGCCATGCCCTCGAGCAGCGCACGGATGGCCGGCGACGTGGAGGCGTCGTCCACCACGCAGAGCTGGAGCTTCGGGTAGCGCTGATTCAGCACGGACTCGAGGCACTCGCGCAGGTGCGCGGGGTCGGGGTCGCAGACCGGCACCAGCACGCTCACCCGCGGCTGCTCGCGGAGCGCGCCCGCGATCGCGATCGCGTCGGCCGCGAGGGTTGCTTCTTGCTCCCCCTCCACGCGCTCGCACCAGACGGCGTAGTCTCCCTGCGAAGCCGTGCGCGGGAAGGTGTCGGCATACGCGCGCTCGAGCGCCACGTGCGCGCTCTCGGGGCTGGTGGTGGCGCCCTTGTTGGCAGAGCCCCACGTGGACCCACCCAAGGCCTGCACGGAGGCCACCCGCGTGCGCATGCGCCGGTGGGCGAACGCCGCGGGCACCCGGAAGAAGCGCAGCGAGCGCAGCTCGAACTCGCCCGCGTGATCCATGGGCAGCAGGGTCAGCGACTGAGCAGGCTCCCGGAGGTGCACGATGCGGAAGACGGGCCGCTCCCGGCGGCAAGCCAGCGCGAAGCCTTCGGCACGGTGCTCGCCATTCACGTCGGCGAGGCGCGCCTCGAGCTGGACGGTGGTGCGCGTCCCCGTAGGCACCACGTGCACCGCGAAGACGTAGTGGCCCGCGGCGAATGGCCCACCCGGCACGGTCAACCGCGCGTGTTCGTCGGTGGCGAGGAAGCGCCCGCGCTGGAGCGCGGTGACCCGGTCCAAGGGGGCGGCGAGGGGAGCGAGGTTCCCAGGCGCGTGACGGTCGAAGTGGTGCCGCCGGGCATCGAGCGACGACTCCAACCACCTCAATCTGTTCGACAAAACGCGTCGCGCTGCTCTCGAAGGATCAACCACAGACCCTGCCGCTCCTCTGTGGACGACTTCCTGGCTCCCGCCGCTTCACCCGTTCGGACTAACACAGGATGCATGTTTCTGCACGCGAGAAGCTCATCCGCCCGGGCTGCAATGCGGGCCAGGCGCCGTGTCGCGTGTCGGACAGGGAACCCATGCGTCACATCTTCCATGGCGCCGCGGCCTCGAGATTGTAGGAGGCGTCCGACGATGAAGGACGCCTCGCATCCTCGCCGGCGCTATCCTCGCCCGATGAAGGCAACCCCGCGGCTTCTTGGCCTGGCCGTGAGTTCCGTCGGTGCGATCTTGGTGCCGGCGTTCACGACCGTCGCGCAGGCCCAGGTTGGCAGCACCCCCGCCCCGCTCGTCCAGAGCACGTTCTCGTTGGTGGAGCCCTTCGACGCGGTGGCTCCCCCCGAGTTCACCGCGCTGGCCGTGGAGACCCAGGGCGCGCTGATGCTGACCAGCGCGCTCACGCTCACGGAGACCACGGCGGCCATCAACGCCACGCCCCCCCTGAGCGAGCGCTGGCAGCTGTGCGGCGGCGAGGCGTTCGAGGAGCAACCGACCGCGGCCTTTTGCGCCGGGACGCTGGTGGCGCCGGACCTGGTGCTGACGGCGGAGCACTGTGTGCCGGACGCGCGCAGCTGCGAGGCGCTCTCGGTGGTGTTCGACTATCGCTACACCAGCGCGGGGGTGATGGCGCCGCTCGAGCGTGACGACGTCTACGCGTGCACGCGCATCCTCGACGCCGACGGCACGGGGGACTACGCGCTCATGCGCCTCGACCGTGCGGTGGTGGGCCGCGAGCCAGCGCAGCCGCGCATCACCGACCCAGCCACCTGCTTCGGCGTGTACTTCGGAGACCAAGTGTGGGCGGCGGGCTTCCCTTCCGGCGTGCCGCTCAAGCTGGACGTGGGGGACGTGGAAGCCGGCGTCGCGCTCGGCGCCGAGGTGAAGGAGCAGAACGTCTCCAATCGCCGCTTCTTCTTGGCGCACTTCGACCTGTTCGCGGGCATGGACGGCGGCGGCGTGTTCAACGTACCCGACCCCGACGAGGGTGACGACATCGAGCTGGTCGGCTTCCTGTCCTCGGGCCGCGCCGACTACGCCCGCACGGACCAGGGCTGCTTCGCCGCGGTCAGCGTGGACGACGGGGAGAACGCGAGCCGGGAGTACGCGGGCCACGTGATCCAGCCGCTGATGGCCCTGTGCAACGGCCGAGCCGACGAGTACGGCGACCTGTGCCCGACGACCGTGGGCCGCTGCCCCCCCGGCAACGTCGTCATGGGCGAGGACGCCGGCATGAGCACGTTCCCGCCCAGCCAAGGCTGCGGCTGCCGCGTGCCGAGCCACGGAGCCCCGCTGCCCCGCGCGGGCCTCGGGTTGATGCTGGGCTTCCTGCTGGTGCTGGGAACGCGGGCGCGGCGCCGCCGCACGCACTGAGGCGCAGCCCACCGCTGCGTTCTCTGCGTCCGGGTACCTCGGGTCGCTACTCGCGCACGTCGCCGTCGACGCGCGCTACTCGCGCACGTCACCACGCGCGAAGATGCTCGCCACGTAGGCCAGCACGTCGGTCGCGCTCGCCTCGTTGTAGCCGTAGTACTTGATCAGACGGTTCTTGATGACGTCGATCTTGTCCTGCGTCTCCTTGTCGATGACGTTCGACACGAAGCTGCTGAGCTTGATGCTGTCTTTCTGGTCCTCGAACAGCTTCATCTCGAGCGCGCGCCGCAGGCGGTCGTTGGTGTCGTAGGTGAACTTCTTGCCCTCGAGCGCGAGGTGCCCGATGAAGTTCATGATCTCGCGGCGGAAGTCGTCCTTGCGCGCCTCGTTGATGTCGATCTTGCCCTCCACGGAGCGCATCAGGCGCTCGTCCGGCTCCTCGTCCTTGCCGGTGTACTTGTTCTTCACCTTCTGCTTCATCAGGTACGCGCGGATGTTGTCGATGTAGTTGGCGCACAGGCGCGCGATAGCCTCTTCGTCGGCGCTGATGGCGCGCTGCACCTCGTTCTTCACGATCTCGTCGTACTCGCTCTTCACCACGCCCACGAGCTCGGCGTAGCTCTTGCGCGCCTCCTCGTTGACGATGAGCGAAGCCCGCAGCCCCTTCTCGAGCTCGTTCAGGATCATGAAGGGGTTGATGTAGCCCTCGCTGCCGTCGCGCACGAGCGCGTTGCTGATCTTGTCCTGCACGAAGCGCGGGCTCATTCCGTCGAGGCCCTCGCGCGTGGTCTCCTTGCGCAGCTCCTTCACGTTGTCCTGCGTGTAGCCCGGCAGGATCTTGCCGTCGTACAGCTTCGCCTTGGCCAAGAGCCCCAGCTCGTGCTTCTTGGGCTCTTCCAAGCGCGTGAGCACGGCCCACATGGCGGCCACCTCGAGCGTGTGCGGCGCCACGTGCTTGCCACGCAGGCGCTCCGAGCTGAAGTCCTTCTGATAGATGCGGATCTCCTCGCTCATCTTCGTGATGTACGGGATGTCGATCTTGATGGTGCGGTCGCGCAGGGCCTCCATGAACTCGTTGTTCAGGAGCTTCTTGTACTCGGCCTCGTTGGTGTGGCCGATGATCACCTCGTCGATGTGCGTCTGCGCGAACTTCTTCGGCTTGATCATGTGCTCTTGGGTGGCCCCCAAGAGGTCGTACAAGAAGGCCACGTCCAGCTTCAGCACCTCCACGAACTCGATGATGCCGCGGTTGGCCACGTTGAACTCGCCGTCGAAGTTGAAGGCGCGCGGGTCCGAGTCGCTGCCGTACTCCGCGATCTTGCGGTAGTTGATGTCGCCCGTGAGCTCGGTGCTGTCCTGGTTCTTCTCGTCCTTCGGCTGGAACGTGCCGATGCCCACGCGGTCCTGCTCGCTCAGCAAGAGGCGCTTCACGCGCACGTGCTGCTTCACCATGGCGCCCCAGTCGCCCTTGTGGCGCTCGAGCAGGTGCTTGAAGATGAAGCGCGACGCGGGGTTGAGGTCCCCCTTGATGTTGCGGTCGATGCGCGTGCGGTCGTCGCCCAGGTTGAGCTCGCGCGCGGCGTCGGCGCGCCACTCCGGCGGGATCAGGCGCAGCGGCTCCTCGTGCATGGGGCAGGGGAACACGTCCTCCTCGCCGGCGATGCCCGTGTCCTTGAGGTTGATCCACTCGTAGGTGTAGAGCGCCCCGGCCGACGTGCGCGAGTAGTGCTCGAGGCCCTTCTTCAGCAGCCGGGCGATGGTGCTCTTGGACGAGCCCACCGGGCCGTGCAGCAGGATGACGCGCTTCTCCGGGCCGTAACCCTGGGCGGCGGCGCGCAGCACGTGCACCAGGCGCATCAACGGGATGTCGAGCCCGAAGATGGCGTCCTTGCCCTTGTCGATGGGGTCCTGGAAGAACGGGTAGCGCACCAAACGCTTCTTGTTGTCGATGTACTCCTCTTCGCCGTACGAGAGGATCATGTCGTAGCAACGCTGGAACGCCGTGCGGGTCACCTCCGGTCGCTCGCGCACGATGCTCAGGTAGTCCTCGAAGGAGCCCTCCCAGTGAAGGTCCCTGTATCGGTCGTAGTCCTGAAGCGCGGCGATCCGCGAAACCATGTCGCTCATGAGCTCTGGCCTCCTGGGTTTTCCCCACACTACCAACTCGGGAAGCGAAGCGCACCGCTGTGTTTCGTTGACCATCCGTGAGAATCTCGCCGCACGTCCCGCCGTCGGAGGCCTCATGCTGCGTCAACTCAAGGTGGCCCTCGTGGCTGCGGTCTGCCTCGCTGCGCTCTGCGCGCTGCTCGTTCGCCAACCTGCCCACGCGCTGCGGGCCATGCCTCGGAGCAATCCGGTGTTGTTGCTGCAAGCGTCGGCCTTCCGCTTCGAGCGCTGCGCGCTCCAGACGCGGCTTCCCGAGGGCACGCTGCGCGCGGCTCAGGTGAACGTCACGCGCGAGCCCAACCGGCCCGCGCGCGTGGAACACCACGGCGTGCCCGTGTTGCCCGTGCCCACGCTGCGCTGCGTCACCAGCGAGGTCCGCGCCATCCTGCGTGCGGCTCCCGGCGCACCCGTCACCGAGGGCCCCTTCGTGTTCGCGCCCTTCGAGGGGTTCGACTTCCCCATGGAGCCCGCGCCACCGGCCGCGACGTGGATGCTGACCCCCGCGCAGGTCGACGCCGTGGTGGCGGAGCTGGGCGCGCTCGGCGACGACCCTTCTCGCCTCGCCCGCTTGGCGCAGCTCGAGGCGGGGCAGCAAGCCGTGCCGTCCACGGCCGCGCGCGCGGTGCTGGGCACGTTCCAGCAGCCGGACGCCGTGGTGGCGGCGAACCTCTGTCGCGTGGTGACGGGGCGGGGCGCGCTGCGCACCGTGCAGGCCGCGCTGCCCACCCGCGAGCGCAACCGGCTGCGGTCGCTCACGCGCGGGGCTTGTGGTGTGGAGGTCTTGGCCGCTTCGCAGCCCGACCCGGGACCCCGCCCCGAGCGGGTCGATCCCACGCTGCCCGGCCCCACGTCCGGTGTCGAGTGCACCCAGGACTCGGACTGCGTGCTGGCCTGCCCGGTGCCGCCCAGTTGCTGCCCGGCCACGTGCGGCTGCAGCCACTCGGTCCCACGGGGTGAGGCGGCGGCGATCGCGGCGGCGTGCGAGACCCCCCCGCGCGACCGGCGCTGCCCGGCCATGGGCTGCGCGCGCCAGGAGTTCCACGCGGTGTGCCGGGCTGGCCAGTGCCGCGCCGACCGCGGCATGGGGATGTTCTGAGAAGGCACCGATGCGAGCGGCATGATAGGTTGCCGTCCATGGTGGAAATGGACGTCCGGTTGAGGCCCCGGGGCCTCGAGCAACGGAACACAGTGGCGCGCGTGTGCTTGCGCTGGGGGCTGATGGCTGCGCTGGTAGGGCTGACGTTCGGTCTGCCCGCCGGAGCGAGCGCCTTCGCGCCCGACGAAGGCGGGGCTGACGTCGAGGCCGAGCCGCCGCCGTCGGCGGACCCGCCCCCCACGTCGCCGACCGGGACACCCACTCCCGCGCCCACCCCGGCGCCGCCACCGGCCCAGCCGCGCACCACGCCGGCGACCAGCACCACGCCCACACCGGCCACCGCACAGACCGCCACCACCGGCCCCACGGAGAGCGCCCTCGAGGACGACGAATCCACCGACGAGGGTCCGGGCCGTCACAACCGGCGGCGCTTCTTCTACCTCGAGGCCTCGGCTGGCTTCTCGTGGATCAAGCTCGGCCTGATGCGCGAAGACAACCTCATCCCGGACATCGATACGCTGGACGACTCCGGCTACGCCCTCGGCGGCGGCGCGGGCTTCTTCGTGTCGTTCATCACGCTGGGCGTACAAGCCGAGGTCGCCATGCACAGCAACTTCAGCTTGGGCACGGTGCTGCTGGACCTCGGCATTCGCCTGCCCACCAAGCACCTCGAGCCCTATCTGCGCTTCGGCATCGGCTATGCGTGGATGTTCAACAGCAACCTGATCCCCGGTGTGGACGTCGCGATCCGTGGCGTGGCCGCCAACCTCGGCATCGGCTTCGACTACATGATCTCCCCGCTCGTCGCGATCGGCATCGGTGGTGACGCGACGGTGATCAACGTGCGGCGCTCGGGCATCAGCGGCATCCCGTCGCCCGCCAACATCGACCTGTCGGAAGAGGGCGACGCCATCGGCCTGCAGGTCAGCGCCATGGTGCAGCTCAGCCTGCACTTCTGAGCCCATGGGGGTCGGCACGGGCATGCACGTCAGCTTCCTCGCGTCCCATGTCCGCCGGGCCGCAGCGGGGTGTCTGCTGCTGGCCGTCGGGGCGCAAGGCTGCGGTCTCTTGCGCGACGGGGAGACCAACCCCAACGCGGACCCGCCCGTGGTGCTGCGCGACCGGCACCTGCCCGAGCTGCTGCGCTTCACGGAGCTCGAGGCCACCACCCCCGAGCGCGTGCTGGCCGAGTTCCGAGCCGACCACCTGTACATCGTCAGCACCGTGGGCCGCGAGCAGCGCGTGACCGAGCTGGGCGCAAACACCGGGCGCCCGTACGCGAGCGTGACGGTGACGCGGCGGCAGCACGAAGGCGTGCCCATCGGTCAGCTGGGAGACGACTTCACGCTGACCTTCGAGTTCACCTCGTTCGAGGCCGACGGCGACGGCCCGCTGTTGCTGTTCGGCATGCGCGTGTCCCAGCCGCTCCATGCTCGGAACGTGTGCGACGGGGCGCGCGAGCTGGCCGTCCGTGAGGGCCTCGATGGCTGCCACGAGCAGGGCATCCACCCGGCCGCCGCGCCCGACGCCGAGGGCTACTTCCATGCCTGCGTCTACGACGAGGACGAGCTGCCCATCGAGGTGCGCTGCGCCGCGAGCGAGACCGGCGACGCGCGGGTTCTCACGGTCACCACGACCCTGGGCCGCATGGGCGACGTGGAGGTCCCCGCCCCCCAGAACGTGAGCGACATCCCCACCACCGTCGTCGTCACCCCGCCTCCGCCAGCCTCCCCCGAGGCGGCAGAGCCATCGGCTGACGGCACGGTGCCCGACGCGACCACTCGCGACGCGAACCTCCCGACCGACGACGAGCTGCCGGAGCCGAGCCCTGCTGCGAGTCCGTAAGCCGCTCCCGGGCGACTTGCGGTCCCCTTTCAATCCTGCAGCATCATGCGGACGTGAACCGGGACCGCGGTGTCCGGCAGGCGCAGCTCCCACACGATGTTTGCGATGAGCAGGCGCTCCTGGCCGGTGATCTTTCCGTCGGCCATCACCTCCGTGAACTTGGCCTCGAGGAAGCGCGAGAACACGTCGTGGACGTCGGCCTCGGACAGCACGGTGTGCTCGCGATACGCCATGAGCGCCTTGTGCTCGCCGACCTCCACGATGCCATCGGCGAAGATGGAAGCGAGCAGCTTGGTGAGCTCGGCCTTGGGTTCCGTCATGCCTCCCTCAATACCACCAAGCGAGGTCCGCTGGCAGCATAGAAATGAATGGGCTTCGTGCCCGTGGCACCAGCGGTGATGGGACGGCAGACTGCGCAGCAATGAAGACGCTGAAGGGGACGCTGGTGTTGGGACTGCTCGTAACCTGCGGGGTCGGCTGCGACGAAGAGCAGCCACCGTACGACGGGTCCCCCACGCTGGTGCTGATGCCGGACACCCAGTGCTACACGCTCTTCGCCCCCGAGGTGATGGAGGCCCAAACGCGCTTCATCGAGGAGCAGCTCACGAGCCGGAACATCGTCCACATGGCGCACCTCGGCGACATCACCGACCGCAACTCGCAGGAAGAGTGGGAGCGCGCGCACCACGCGCTCGCCCCGTTGTTCGGGCGCCTGTCCATGACGCTGGTGAGCGGCAACCACGACCTTGGCGAGGAGGGCCGAGCCGACACGCGCGTGTCGCGCATGGACAGCACCTTCGCGCCCACCGACCTGATGGTGGACGGCACCTTCGATGGCGGCGT
>CAZEAA010000014.1:0-9849 GCA_964510015.1 uncultured Sandaracinaceae bacterium | reverse complement strand
GAAGAGCTCTGGCGGGAGCTGATCAGCCTGCACCCGAACGTGGTGATGGTGGTCTCCGGTCACGTGCCGCGCGGCTTCGAGGTGCTGCTGAGCGAGGGCGCCGAGGGCCACGAGGTGGTGCAGCTCATGGCGGACTACCAGCAGGGCACTATGTGCGACCCCAACGGGACCGACGGGGACGGCTACCTACTGTTGGTCGAGCTGCCGTCCGATGGGGGCGACATTCGGGTCCGGTCGTTCTCGCCCTACCTAGACCGCTATCACCCCGATCACCACACCACCCTCTCGAACTGGCTGAGCCGCTTCCAGGAAGTGGGATCACGCGTGATGGCAGCCGTCCGCGCAGCCGCACCTTGACCGGTTGGCTAAAGGCTAATAGCCTGTAGCCATGACCAAGCCCACGCGCGAGACCTCCACGGATTACCGGCACCCCTATCGCCCGCCGCCCGTCGCTGCCCTCAACCGTGTGGCGGCCATGCTGGGGCGCGACGAAGGTCGCCTGGACGCCGAGGAGCTGGTGCGCGGCGCCGAGAAGAGCGCTGGCTTGTCCGACTTCGGGCCCGAGTTCGACATCACGCCGCTCGAGAAGCTGTGCGAGAGCGTGGCGAACGAGGCGCACCTCACGCCGGTCGGCCTGGCGATCACGCGCGGGCGCCTGGCCGCGATCCTGGTGAACCGCCTGCGCGCGGAGGAGCTGTTCAAGCAGCACCCCGAGATCCTCGCGCTCGAGCCCGTGGCCCCCGTGGTCATCGCGGGCCTGCAGCGCACCGGCACCACCAACCTGCACCGCCTGCTGTCGGCCGACCCGCGCCTGCGTGCGCTCGCGAGCTACGAGGTGCTGGACCCGGTTCCTCCGTCCGAGCTCGGTCAGAAGCTGCTGCGCCGTGACCCGCGCTTGCTGCAGGCCAAGCTGGCCGAGCGCGCGCTCGCGTACCTGGCGCCCGACTTCTTCGCCATCCACCCGGTGGAGGCCGAGTCCCCCGAGGAGGAGGTCATGCTGCTGGACTACACGTTCCTCAGCACCGTGCCCGAGGCCACGCTGCGCGTGCCGAGCTTCTCGCGCTGGCTCGAGGAGCAGGACCAGGGCCCGGCCTACCGCTACCTGCGCCGCCTGCTGAAGCTGCTGGCGTGGAAGGGTCACGGGGAGCGCTGGGTGCTGAAGACGCCGCACCACCTCGAGTGGTTCGACACGCTGCTGGACGTGTTCCCCGACGCGAAGATCATTCAGACGCACCGCGACCCGCTCCAGACCACCGCGTCGTTTTGCAGCATGGTCACGCACGGGCGCGGCGTGTTCAGCGACGACGTGGACCCGCTCGAGGTGGGTCGCGACTGGACCGACAAGGTGGTGCGCATGATCACGCGGGCCACCGAAGCACGCGAGCGCCACGACGCCTCGCACTTCCTGGACGTGTCGTACTACGACGTGATCAAGGACCCGATGGCGCAGCTCGAGCGCGTGTACGCGTTCATCGGGATGCCGCTCGACGCGACCGCGCGCGCGGCGATCGAGGCCATGCGGAAGAGCAGCCCGCAGCACCGCTACGGCAAGCACGTGTACCACCTCGAGAGCTTCGGCCTCGAGGCCGAGGCGCTGAACGCGCGCTTCGCGGACTACCGCGAGCGCTTCAAGATCCCGCGCGAAGACAAGCGCTGATCGGAGGCGAGGTGTGCGGGCCCTCTCGGCGCTGTGCTAGAGAGGGACATGCGTACGTCGAGGAGAGGGCTGTGGCCCGCGGGTATGGTGTTCACCCTGCTGAGCGTCATCGTCTCGGCGTGCGCGAGCACCAGTGACCCGGTGGACTGCAGCGTGGGCCAGGACGCCCGGCAGCTTTTCGTACGCGACGAGACGTGCTGGCCCGGCGACCGGCTCGAGACGTTGGGATTCGCGTGGAACGGCTATGCGTGCAGTCCGATCCTCATGGGCTGCCACCACGGGGGCTGCGAAGGAGTCGACTGCGACGACCTCTTCCCCACGCTCGCCGGCTGTCGCGCCGCGTACGAGGCGTGCGGGGGCTCGTGTGGCCCGCGGCTCGCGGACGTGCGTGACGAAGTGCCAACCCACCCCATCTGTCGAGCGACACCGACCCCGTCCCCCGACTGGCCCGCGGACGCGTTCGGGGACTGCCTGCGGGATGACGACTGCGCGGCGGGCGTGAACGGGCAGTGTCGGAACCTCAGCGAAGCCCCGGACTACCGCTTGGTGTGCAGCTACGACGAGTGCTTTCGGGACACGGACTGTCCGGCTGGCCGCGTCTGCGCGCCCGTGTACGAGGCAGACCCGCGCGAACACGCCCAGAGCACGCTCCACTGCATCGAGGCGGCGTGTACGTCGACGGACGACTGTGACGCGGGCGAGCGCTGCACGCTGGCGGACTCCATGTATTGGACACAGATCCCGTTCAGCGCGAACTACCGGTACGGGTGTGGCGACCACGTGCGCTGCGGCCCGGACGCGCCCGCCACCCTTTATCGCATCACGGCGCTGACCATCCCCACGCTCGCTGACGTGGGCAGCGCGGCCCTCGGGCACAACGTCGATGGCGCGGGCGATGTCTGCGGGGTCACCGACTACGCCGACGGCGTGGACAACGCGCTGCTCGAGCTGAGCACCGCGCTCCAGGATCTCGAGGCAACGTCCCCCTTGTCGCTCCCGGCCGAGATCGACGCTGCGCTCGCGTGCGTGAGTCCGTCGCCCGAGTGCGAGCCGCTGGACCTCGTGGTCGCGCTCCAGCGCTGCGAGTACACGCTGGTGGTGAGCGTGCGCAATGCGCAAGGGGAGACACTCGCCGGTCCGGGCACCGCCGCAGTGAACGGGAACCGCTTCCGGCTGACGCTCGCGAGCAGCTCGCTGAGCATCCCGATCCGCACCTCGGCGGGCGTTCGGCCGCTGGACCTGTCGCTCACCAACGTGGTGCTGGAGGGAGCCATCGACGACGACACCTACTCGCTGGTCATCGGCGGAGCGTTGCTGACCGACGACACCGTGAACGCTTTCGCATCCGTGTTAGACGGGCTGGCCGAAGGTCCCAGCTCAGAAGACATGGAGGCGCTCCTGGTCGCGAGCTCCGACGTCCAGAGCGGCGGCGAGTGCCGTGCCCTGTCCGTGGGCCTACGCGCCACGGCGGTCCTCGTCCCCTGACGCAGGGCGCGCGGGCGCCAATGGATCATCGGTCGACTCGGCGGACCGCACGCCCTACCCTGCGGCGCATGTGCAGCGAGCCTCCCTGCGAGAATGGCTTCCTGGTGCCGCTCGGCGACGCGGTGCACGTGCCCGCGAACGCCCCGGGCTTCTGGTGGCGCGCCAGTCGGGACAGCGACGCCGCCACGAGTGAAGCGGTGACGGTGACGCGCGTCGGCGACGAAGGCGTGCCGGCCACGGAGCTCGAGGTGACCCGCACGTGGGTTCCGCCCGGTGTCTCGGCCACCGGCGAGGCCCGGCCAGGCGGGGTCTTGCTGGGCCTCGCGCTCCAGGCGGGTGAGCGGCTGCACGTGGAGGCCGGCGACGCGTGTGTCATCGGCGGGCGCGCTCCGTTCACCGCGAGCGTGGCCGTCACCCCGGCCGCCCCGGTGCCCACGCGCCTCGGGAGCCTGAGCGCCAGCGCCCCGGTGAGGGGTCCGTTGGCCGTGGCGAGCGACGGAGGTGGCTGCAGCCGTGAGCGCCAGACCGTGTACGCGGACGTGATGCTGGAGCTCCATCCCGTGGCCCAGCCGTGGGCCGACCTGCTGCTCTACGAGACACGCGTGGACGGCGCGCTCTACACCGCAGCAGCCAGCGCCATCCACGGGCCTCCGCCCCACGTGAGCTGGCAGGGCCGCGGGCGAGACCGCATCTTCGCCTTGTGTGAAGGGGCCGCGGCGGGTCCGCAGGAAGCGGTGGGGGTGTCAGCCGGAGCCCACGAGGTGCAGCTGATCGCGCGCTTGCCCGGCAGCGACACACGTATCGCATCAGACACGGTTCGGGTGGAGCTGACCTGCCCCGCAGTGGCCGACAGCGAGGCGGGGGCCGCCTTGTACGACGCCGCTTCGTTCCAGATCGGCGCGCTGGTGGTGGCGGCTCAGCTGGCCCTGATCCTCTACATCCTGCTGACGCGCAGCCGAAAGCGTGAACGCTAGGGCCGAAATTCCAGTGACACGGGGTGCCGAAGGTGCCATCCGCGACCTGGGCTGATAGGGTGATCGTTCCCCTTAGCGCCGCAGGACGCCGGCAGGACGGAACCTCAGGATGACATTCGCGAAATGGCTGGCCCTCGGGCTGGTGCTGGTTTGCTCGGGGAGCGTCCGCGCTTCCGCTCAGACCACCTTGGTGAGCGGCCTCGGGGGCGCTGCGGGGTATGGCACGAGCTGCCTCTCGCCGAACGACGACGGGTCGTCCAACGCCATCAACATCAGCGATGCGTTCCCCGCGGGGCTCCAGTTCTTCACGCAGACGCACAGCCAGATCTTCGTGAACACCAACGGCAACATCACGTTCGGCGCCGCGCTTCCGCAGTACTCCCCGAACGCGTTCCCGGTGGCCGCCCGTCCCATGATCGCGCCCTACTGGGCCGACGTGGACATCCGCACCATCCGCACCCCCAGCTGCACGAGTATCACGTCCAGCACGTGCACCTCCAACAGCAACACGGGTCGACGCTGCGAGCAGCCCAACTCCACGGGCGCGACTGGCAGCGGTGCCTGCCAGAACCCGGTGGACAACGGCGTGTGGTGGTACACGGAGCCGGGTCGCATCGTGGTGACCTGGGACCAGACCAACTTCTTCTTCTGTCAGGACTCGGCGAAAATGAGCTTCCAGCTGATCCTCTCGGAGCCCGAGGGCTGCTCCACGGCCGGCGACTTCGATGTGGAGTTCCGCTTCGAGACCTGCGGGTGGAACACGGGCGTGGCCAGCGGTGGTGGCGCCGACGGCCTGCCCGCCAAGCGCATCTGCAATCCGGGTGAGTCGCCGGCGAACAACTTCAATCCCAGCTGCAACCCGGCCAACACCGGCTGCTGCAGCCAGCCCGCGCAGGCTGGCTTCGACGCGGGCAACACCATGGACTTCGTGGAGATCATGGGCTCGCGCACGGGCAACATCCACAACGTCATGTGCCAGCAGTCCAACGTGGGCGAGCCGGGCGTGTGGCGCTTCCAGATTCGCGCGGGCGTGGTGCAGTGCCCCAACGCGGGTCAGCCCTGCGACACCGGGATGGACGGCGTCTGCTCGCAGGGCATCGTGTCGTGCATGGGCGTGCAGGACGAGGTCTGCAACCCCGTGCTGACGGCGTCTCCGGACGAGTGCGACGCGCTCGACAACGACTGCGACGGCACCGTGGACGAGTCCACGGCGGAGGTGCCCGCGTGCCCGAGCGGGTTGGTCTGCGACCGCGGACAGTGCGTGGGCAACTGCGACGAGTTCGGCTGCTTGGGCAACCAGGTCTGCACCAACGAGGGGCGCTGCGTGGAGCCCGGCTGTCAGACGATCACCTGCCCGGAGGGCCAGCGCTGCCTCGCCGGAGGCTGTGTGGCCGCCTGCACCGGCGTGGTCTGCCCGTTCGGTCAGAGCTGCTTTTCGGGGGTGTGCGTGGACGTCTGCGACACCGTCACGTGCGACGCCGCCTGCCAGGTGTGCGACTCGGGCGCGTGCGAGACGCGCTGCGATCTGACGCCCTGCCCCGCGGGCGAGACCTGCCAGGCGGACGGTCGCTGCGTGGTGGACGCCTGCGCCAGCGTCACGTGCGACACGGGCACCCACTGCGTGGCGGGTTCGTGCGTGGACGACTGTGAGGGCGCGGTGTGCCCCGGCAACCAGGTGTGCACGGGCGGCGAGTGCGTCCCCGACACCACGGGCAGCGGCGACATGGGCGCCGGCGGCAACGACATGGGTAGCGGCGGGGGCGACAACGGCACCGGGGGCGACAACGGGACGTCCACCGACGGCGGCGGTGACGGCGCCGATGGGGGTGGTCGCACGGCACCGAGCTCGGGCTGCGGTTGCAGCGTCCCCGATGGCCGCAGTGCACCGCACGCCGCGGGCGCCTGGCTGCTACTCTTGGGGCTGCTGTGGCGCCGCGGTCGGCGTCGGGGCACCCACCGAAAGGGCTGAGTCTGCGCCGCACCCCACCTCGAGCTCCGGCTCTCCTGCTCGCCGTCCTCGCGACGGCAGCAGGGCTGGTGGCGGGCTGCGCCAACCCGCCGCCCCCGCCCGACGGCCCTCGTGACCTGGGCACGGACAGCAGCTGGCTGGACCCGGGCACCTGCGAGCGGATCTCCGTGCAAGCCACGCGCGAGGCCCCATCCGTCCTGATCCTGCTCGACCGCTCGGGCAGCATGTACGACCCGCCGCTCGACCGCTGGACCCCCGCGGTGAGCGCCATCAACCAAGTCGTCGGCACACACGCCAGCACCGTCGAGTTCGGGCTGGGCCTGTTCGGCGAGGGGGACAGCTGCGGCAACGGGCGCATTCGCGTGAACCCCGGCGCCGACACGGCGGACACCATCGCCAGCCAGCTGAGCGGGGACCCGGCGGTCCGCACGGGCGGGGGCACCCCCACCGCGGCCATGCTGCAGCGCGCGGCCACGTACTTCGCCACCCGCAGCGAGACCACGCCGGGCTACGTGGTGCTGGTCACGGACGGGGCCCCCAACTGCAACCCGCTGCAGTCGGGTCGCAGCTCGTGCGTGTGCACCTTCGTGGACTGCTCGAACACACCCACCGCGTGGCTCGGCTGCCTGGACGCCGACAACACCGTGGGCGCGGTGGCCGCGCTGGCCGAAGCGGGCGTCCCCACCTGGGTGATCGGCTATGACACCCCCGAGCTGAGCGACGTCCTCGACGCGATGGCCGCGGCGGGCAACACGGGGCGCAGCACGTACATCCCGGTCGAGGACCAGACCACCCTGTCGAGCGCCCTCGACGGCATCACCGCCGAGCTGGTGAGCTGCACCTTCACGCTCTCGTACGCGCCGGAGGACCCGGCTTACGTGCGGGTGATGCTGGACGGCGAGCCGGTGCAGCGCCACGTGGCCACGGACGCGGACGGGGGCGTCGCCCCGAGCCCCAACGGCACGTTCACGCTGACGGCCGGCCGGGTGGTGCGCCTCGAGGGCGCGGCCTGCGACCGCCTCCAAGACGGCCAGACTCACGACCTCACCATCACGCGGGAGTGCGAGCCCGTGATCTTCGAGTAGGCTGCGCCCATGCCGAGCCTCAAATGGATCGCCGACGCTGGCCGCCCCCGGAGCTTCCCGGTCTACAAGAAGATCACCACGGTGGGGCGCGGAGTGGGCAACGACATCAGCGTGGACCACGCGTCGGTGTCGGACTTCCATGCGCAGATCGTCTTCGACGGGCGCGACTTCGGCGTGGCCACCATCCACGGGCCCGAGGTGGGCGTCAACGGCAAGGGCAAGCGCAAGTCCAAGATCTTCCACGGTGACCGCCTGCGCATCGGCGACCTCGAGTTCGTCTTCTCGCTGTACGACGAGGTGGCCGACGTGGCCGACGACGAGGACCGCGCGGCCGAGCTGGCGGGCATGCGCAAGCTGAGCGAGTTCAACCGGCTGCTGCTGGGCATCCGCTCGGTGGGCGAGCAGATGAAGGCGCTGCTGGACGCGGTCATCGACGTCACCCACGCCGACAAGGGCTTCGTGCTCCTGATTCGCGACGGCGCGGTAGAGGTGGCCGCGGCGCGCGACGTGCACAGCGACGACCTGCCGGAGGGCGTGCGGCACCTGTCGGACAGCATCCTGCAGCGCTGCATCGAGACGCGTCAGCCCGTGATCGTGAGCGACGCGCTGCACGACGAGGCCTTCAAGGCGAGCGAGAGCGTCATGAACCTCAAGCTCTGCTCGGTGATGGTGGCGCCGCTCATGGCGCAGGGGCAGATGCTGGGGCTCATCTACGTGGGCAACGACAACGTGGTGAACTTGTTCGAGTCGAGCAGCCTCGACGTGATGAGCATCTTCGCAGGCCAGGCGTCGCTCATCCTGCAGAACGCCATCCTGTTGGACGAGCTCACCACCGACAAAGCCCGCATGGAAGAAGCCATGGGCGGCGGTCGCTTCGGCGACGTCATCGGCAGCTGCGCGAGCCTGCGCGAGGTCTACAAGCGCGTGGACAAGGTGGCGCGCACGGACATCAACGTGCTCATCACCGGCGAGACGGGCACCGGCAAGGAGCTGGTGGCGCGCGAGCTGCACCAGCGCTCGTCGCGGGCCAACGGGCCCTTCGTGGTGGTGAACTGCGGCGCCATCCCCGAGAACCTCATGGAGTCCGAGTTCTTCGGGCACGTGCGCGGCGCGTTCACGGGCGCGGTCCAGACCCGCATCGGCAAGTTCCAGGCGGCGCACGGGGGCACCCTGTTCCTCGACGAGATCGGCGAGATGCCGCTCGGCCTGCAGGTGAAGCTGCTGCGCGTGCTGCAAGAGCGCGTGGTCATGAAGGTGGGCGACACCAAGAGCGAGCCGGTGGACATCCGCATCCTGGCCGCCACCAACCGCGACCTCGAGCAGGAGATCACCGCCGGCACGTTCCGCGAGGACCTCTACTACCGCCTGAACGTGGTCAACCTGCACCTGCCGCCGCTGCGCGAGCGGGGCGACGACGTGATCACGCTGGCGAAGGTGATGCTGGACCGGTACGCGAAAGAGTTCGGGGCGAAGGTCACCGGCTTCACCCCGGGGGCGGTCGCCGCGATGCGCCGCTACGAGTGGCCCGGCAACGTGCGGCAGCTGGAGAACCGCCTGAAGAAGGCGCTGGTGCTGGCGGACACGACGTTACTCGGGGCCGACGACCTCGACCTGGGCGAGGACGCGCTCGAGGTGATCCTGCCGCTCACCGAGGCACGCGAGCAGTTCACGCGGCAGTACATCTTGGAAACCCTGGAGCGGAACGGCGGCAACCGCACCCAGACGGCCCGTGACCTCGGGGTCGATCCGCGCACCATCTTTCGGTACCTTGAGCGCGAACCGGACGCTCCGGGTCCGGCTTGAGCTCGGCCAGGGAGCGGACCCTGACATCCGTGTCAGCCCCTCGCCCGCGCGTCATGACGAAAATGTCCGAGCCTTTGCTGTTACAACCCCGGAAGCGCCCTGAATTCAAGGGCGGCACGTGGATTGCACAGTTTCTGCACCGGATGCTTGTGCTCACGTCCAGCCTGGCCCTCACGGGATGCCTCGCCTTCGACAAGGTGGAGCTGCCGGAGATCCCGGATTATCCGCCGTCCGTGGTCGACCACGTGGACACGCCGCACCCGTCGAGCGGCATCATCGAGCTGGACTTCTCGGACAACAACACCGACCCGCTGGTGCTGATGGTGGTGCTGCGCGACGCGAACCTCTCGCAGCCGCTGACCTATCGGGTGTTCGTGGACGGCACGGCGAGTGAGTCGAACATGCGCGTCTGGGAGACGGCTGAGGCCACCGGAGAGTACGACCGCCCGGTGACGGTGAGCGTGCCCAGCGTGCCCTATCTGCGACCCGGCGATACGGGGGGGAGCTGCCACCGCGTAGAGCTGATCGTTACCGGCGCGTTCGCGGACACGGGTGTGGACCAGCGCATCCCGCGGCGCACCAACGACTTTGCCAGCCTGGTGTGGTGGGTCCGCAGCAGCGGAAGCGTGGTCACCCCCATCGACCTCACGACGTGCCCAGCCATGCTGGTGCCGGTGCAACGAGACCCGACATGAGCGCGCGCCGGACAGCCACCCAGCGGCGCTTCTTCGCCGCGGGCCCGCGCGTCTCCGCGCTGCGAGCCCTCGGCTTCGTCCTGGGCTCGAGCATGTTGGCCACCATGGGCTGTGGTTTCGACGCGGCGACTCCCGCAGCCGCCCCGCAGAACACGTGCACGCTGGTGGACGACTGCCTCGC
>CAZEAA010000013.1:34169-34991 GCA_964510015.1 uncultured Sandaracinaceae bacterium | reverse complement strand
CCACCACCTCGGGGTCGATCAGGCCTGTCGGGCGGATCAGCTGCTCCACGAACACACCTTGCGACTGCTCGAGCTCCCAGTCTCCGGGCGTGGCGCTCACGTGCAGCACCTGCGTCACGCGCTCCTCCCACTCCTCGAAGCGCAGCGGCCGGTTGTCGAGCGCGCTGGGCAGGCGGAAGCCGTGCGCCACCAGCGTCTCTTTACGCGCGCGATCGCCTTTGTACATGGAGCCGATCTGCGGGACGGTGACGTGGCTCTCGTCCAGCACCACCAGGTAGTCGCGCGGGAAGTAGTCCAGCAGCGTGGGCGGCGCCTGCCCCGGCTCGCGGTTGCTCAGGTGCCGGCTGTAGTTCTCGATGCCGTGGCAGAAGCCCATCTGCTCGAGCAGCTCGAGGTCGTACATGGTGCGCTGCTCCAAGCGCTGGCGCTCCAGCAGCTTGCCCTCGGCTTCCAGGCGCGGGAGCGTCTCACGCAGCTCGGCGCGGATGCTGTTGATGGCCTTCTTGCGCTGCTCGTCCGGCGTCACGTAGTGGCTGCCGGGGAAGATGGACGCGGTCTTCAGCTCGTTCAGCACCTTGCCGCGCAGCGGGTCCACCTCGCAGATGCGCTCGATCTCGTCGCCCCAGTACTCGATGCGCAGGGCCACGTCCTCGGCGTGCACCGGGAACACCTCCACCACGTCGCCGCGCACCCGGAACGTGCCGCGGTGGAAGTCGATGTCGTTGCGCGCGTACTGGATGTCCACCAGGCGCCGCAGCAGCTCGTCGCGCCGCAGCTCCTCGCCCACGCTCCCGCGCACGCGCACGCCGGGCTCGCCCAGAT